>NZ_JADDXT010000002.1:2460763-2768359 GCF_015330165.1 Zobellia roscoffensis | reverse complement strand
GTTTAAATTTTGTATTATCATTTAAATCCCAAACATAGCCTGTTATAAGGTAAAAATTCATCTGTTCTTTGGCTGTGGAAGGTGTTGGACCATCTTTAAAATGAACGGTCTGTAATATACGTGGTACCGAAAGACCTACATAAAACCTTTCATCATGGTAATACACTCCGGCACCCACGTTAGGCGAAAATTTGTTCTCTATATCATTCTGTAAACTTGTATCCGTAGTAAATTGATTCAGCTCCGAAAAACGAACATCCAATAGATGGGCACTCCCCTTTAAACCGAAACTCAATCTACCTTCTGAAGAGGTATAAACAGTATATGAAAAATCTATATCTATGTAAGTTTCTGAAGTAGGTCCAATTTTATCATTCACAATAGATGCGCCCAAACCAACACCTCTATACCCAATGGGAGAATGTATATTAAAAGTCTGCGTTGTAGGTGCTCCATCAAGTCCAACCCATTGCGAACGATGCAAAAGAGCGGTACTGATATGACCTCGCGAACCTGCGTACGCGGGATTTACACTTACGGTATTATACATATACTGGGTATACTGAGAATCTTGTTGTGCAATGGTATTTTGAACGGTTGCCATACATAATAGGGCAAGCATTACACCAAGTTTACGAGCGGTTTTTCTGAGATTTGGGATCATCGTTACTGCTATCTGTTAATATATATGTATCCTGAAAGAGTTTGTTGTTCTCCTTTAGCATCTTTGTAATCTAAAATATAAAAGTAGGTTCCTACTGGTAACTTTCTATCTGCATCAACTGTAACCCTACCTTGAGAGGTTCCATCAAATACATTTCCTTCCGTATTATAAGCTTGTGTATTGTAGACCAGAACACCCCATCTATTATAGATTCTAATTGAGTTATCCGGATAGTTTTCCAAACCTGTAATCGTAAGCACATCATGAGCTCCATCATTATTAGGTGTTACTACATTGAACACTTCAATAGGATCTTCCTCTACATTAGGCTCCAGGTATTCAGGAATACCATTACCATCTATATCGTCATTGGCATAATTACCATCAATATTGGTATCTTCATCTTTACTCTGTATACCGTCATCATCATCATCCGTATCTCTGTAATCAGATTCGCCATCACCATCTGTGTTTGGTAAATCATTATACGGATCGTTAATTTCATCATTGACATCTAAATCAATAGCCGTTTCACCTTCATAGCCATCATCAAGACCATCTCGATCTTTATCAGAACCTATTAAAGTAACGTCAGGAATACCATCTCTGTTGTGATCATGTGCTTCTATACGATCTGGTATATTATCATTATCACTATCATCGTCAACATAATCCGGTAAATCATCTCCGTCTGTATCTTCTGGAATAATACCCAACAATCCGTTGTTTTCATAGGCATCATCTACACCATTACCGTTCAAGTCTAATCCACTTGGAGCAATGTAATCGATCGTAGTTTGAGCTTCTACATTATCAGGAATACCATCATCATCACTATCAATATCTAGATAATCAGGGATACCGTCATTGTCCGTATCCGTTGGATGTGTAGACGGGTCATTATCAGCATCTAGATTCAAGTCTTCAAAACTATCTAAGATTCCATCGTCATCCGTATCCAAATCAGTAGCATCAGACACTAAAATAGTTACCGTAGCTGTATCACAATTACCCGCTGTATCACAAACTGTATACGTAAACGAATCGCTACCATCAAAATTTTCGTTGGGTATATAGGTCACCGTATCATCTGATATATCATTAGGCGTTCCTCCATTATCTAGAGTGATTGTTCCATTACTAGGGTTGGTTGTTGTTAAGGTTCCTATGGATGGTATATCGTTATCATTCCCTAAAATATCTAATAAAATAGGGGTATCCTCAGTTGTTGCTACACTATCATCAATAGTATCTAAAATTGGAAGCACATCTACCGTAACCGTAGCCGTACTACAATCTCCAAAAATGTTGCAAACTGTATAGGTGAATGTATCCTGACCGTTATAGTCCGGGTCTGGAATATAGGTTACAATATCATCTGTAGGGTCATTTGGTGTTCCATTATTATCAATTGTAACCGAACCATTTGTTGGGTCAGTCGCAGTAAGTGTGCCTTCAGTAGGAAGTTCGCTGTCATTATCATAAATATCTACAATAACCGAACTATCTTCATCAACAGTAATTAAATCATCAACAAGAATAGCCGATTCATCAATACATACCACAGTGAAGCTTGGTAAATTTTTGGAATTGCCCGCTTTTGTAATGGTTGCTATATAACGTTCTACATTTTGTGTGGCAATTACCATTGGTGCACTTTGATCACCTGGTAAAGGAGGGTTCCAACTGACCGATGCTCCCGCTGAAAGATTATTCGTATTATCACTAATATCTAGAGTCACCTCATTGTATGGAGAATTACAGTTGGTTACTATAAAATAACTTGTTGCATTCTTACCACATAAAGTGCCGTCATAAGTAGCGAAATAAATCCCCTGATCAGTAACTTCTAAAAAAGAATCCGTACTCAAAATCGTGCTTGTATCTTGCGCCTCGTACCATCTGAAATTGGTTCTGGTCTCTTCTGCAGTATCATCCGGTGCCCTCAATAAATACTGAGCGTTGGATATGGCAAGCCCCAGAATGGTAAAAACCAAACTGAGGACAAGTTTTTTATATGTAGATTTTGCTTTCAAATCGATTGGTTATCGTTTAGATTATTTTACTACAAAAACTACATTGATCAATGAGTTATAACTTGCTGGTTGGGCAATGACATCATAGGTCATTACTCCCGAAGCATTAACGGATACATTGTCAAAAACGGCCGTATCGTAAAAAGTCACATAGTAATACAACTCCGTGTTAGCATACGTTGGAATAGCCGCTGGTGCAGCGTTACTAGCTACCATTGGAGAACCAAATTGTGCTACGTATTGAGCGTGTAAGTCTATAGTTCTTCCTGTTCCATTTGTTGAAGCATCAACCTCAATAGACGGTGGATAGAAAATTCTAGCTGCCTTAGATGTAATTGGAGCTATAGCTTGAATTACCTCTTGAACGTTCGTTTCTTCCGTATATCCCTGCGCCGCACTTTTACCGGCGTCATCAACATCGATTGCTGTTCTAAGCGGAACCTCATCGTCATATTGATCATCGGTTCCCAAAGAGGATAATGGAACATTTCTAGAGCCACCACCATCTGTTAACCGTAAATTATTACCAACAACTGCAAAGCCGGTATTATATTCATTTGCGGGATCCGAGTCCGCATCGTTTACATTTAAAGTAATAGCATTACCGCCAGATATTGCCACATGACCTGCATTACCGTTAGTTGATAATGTTTGATCATCTGTTGCAGGGTCACCTGCTGGGCCGACCGGACCTTGAATACCTTGTGGACCTTGGGCACCATCGGTACCGTTTGCTCCATCTGCCCCATCATTTCCATCAGTTCCTGCTGGGCCTTGCGGACCTGTTTCACCCTGGATTCCCTGTGGACCTTGGGCACCATCAGTACCGTTCGTTCCGTCAGCACCATCATTTCCATCGGCCCCTGCTGGACCAACCGGACCTGTTTCTCCTTGGATTCCCTGTGGACCTTGGGCACCATCAGTACCGTTCGTTCCGTCAGCACCATCATTTCCATCGGCCCCTGCTGGACCAACCGGACCTGTTTCTCCTTGGATTCCCTGTGGGCCTTGCGCTCCATCAGTACCGTTCGTTCCGTCTATTCCATTTGTTCCATCAGCGCCATCATTTCCATCGGCACCTGCTGGGCCAACCGGACCTTGTGGACCTGTTTCACCTTGAATTCCCTGTGGACCTTGGGCTCCATCGGCTCCATTCGTTCCATCTATTCCATTTGTTCCATCAGCTCCATCAGTACCATCGGCTCCTGCCGGGCCAACCGGACCTTGTGGACCTGTTTCACCCTGGATTCCCTGTGGACCTTGGGCACCATCAGTACCGTTCGTTCCGTCAGCACCATCATTTCCATCGGCTCCTGCTGGACCTTGTGGACCTGTTTCTCCTTGGATACCTTGTGGGCCTTGCGCTCCATCAGTACCGTTCGTTCCATCTATTCCATTTGTTCCGTCAGCACCATCGGCTCCTGCTGGACCCTGTGGACCTGTTTCTCCTTGGATACCTTGTGGACCTTGCGCTCCATCAGTACCGTTCGTTCCATCTATTCCATTTGTTCCGTCAGCACCATCGGCTCCTGCTGGACCCTGTGGACCTGTTTCTCCTTGGATACCTTGTGGACCTTGCGCTCCATCGGCACCGTTCGTTCCGTCTATTCCATTTGTTCCATCAGCGCCATCATTTCCATCGGCTCCTGCCGGGCCAACCGGACCTTGTGCTCCTGTTTCACCTTGAATTCCCTGTGGACCTTGGGCTCCATCGGCACCGTTCGTTCCGTCAGCGCCATCATTTCCATCGACTCCTGCTGGACCTTGTGGACCTGTTTCGCCTTGGATTCCCTGTGGGCCTTGCGCTCCATCAGTACCGTTCGTTCCGTCTATTCCATTTGTTCCATCAGCGCCATCATTTCCATCGGCTCCTGCCGGGCCAACCGGACCTGTTTCACCCTGGATTCCCTGTGGACCTTGGGCACCATCAGTACCGTTCGTTCCGTCAGCACCATCATTTCCATCGGCTCCTGCTGGACCTTGTGGACCTGTTTCTCCTTGGATACCTTGTGGGCCTTGCGCTCCATCAGTACCGTTCGTTCCATCTATTCCATTTGTTCCGTCAGCACCATCGGCTCCTGCTGGACCCTGTGGACCTGTTTCTCCTTGGATACCTTGTGGACCTTGCGCTCCATCGGCACCGTTCGTTCCGTCTATTCCATTTGTTCCGTCAGCGCCATCATTTCCATCGGCACCTGCCGGGCCAACCGGACCTTGTGCTCCTGTTTCACCTTGAATTCCCTGTGGACCTTGGGCTCCATCGGCACCGTTCGTTCCGTCAGCGCCATCATTTCCATCGGCTCCTGCTGGGCCTTGCGGACCTGTTTCGCCCTGGATACCCTGTGGACCTTGGGCACCATCGGCACCGTTCGTTCCGTCTATTCCATTTGTTCCGTCAGTACCATCGGCTCCTGCCGGGCCTTGTGGACCTGTTTCTCCTTGGATACCTTGTGGGCCTTGCGCTCCATCAGTACCGTTCGTTCCATCTATTCCATTTGTTCCGTCAGCACCATCATTTCCATCAGCACCATCGGCTCCTGCTGGACCCTGTGGACCTGTTTCTCCTTGGATACCTTGTGGACCTTGCGCTCCATCGGCACCGTTCGTTCCGTCTATTCCATTTGTTCCGTCAGCACCATCGGCGCCATCGGCTCCTGCTGGACCTTGGGCACCATCAGTACCGTTCGTTCCGTCAGCGCCATCATTTCCATCGGCTCCTGCTGGACCAACCGGACCTGTTTCTCCTTGAATACCTTGTGGACCAGTCTCACCCTGGATTCCCTGTGGGCCTTGAGCACCATCGGCACCGTTTGTTCCATCTATTCCATTTGTTCCGTCAGCTCCATCATTACCGTCCGCTCCTGCCGTACCAGTAGTTCCTGCCGGACCTTGTGGACCTGCTGGGCCTTGTGGGCCTGTATCAGGATCAATCCAAGAATATATACCCGTACCATCAGTTGAAAGTACTTGTCCGTTGTTACCACCTGAAGGCAATTCTATTTCGTTTGTAGGATCTGCATCAGCATCCCTTATATCAATTGTAGTATTTGTACCATCATTTATTTGTATTTCTACGGATTGGTTTGGTACAACTATAGCACTCGTAAGATTTTGATCATCACTACTTGCAGGGAAATTTACGGCTAAATTATAATCATCTCCAGATGGGGTTACCGTTATAGAACCATCTGTTGAAGTAATAGTCTGAATTTCATTGGTCGGATCTGGATCTGCATCAGGACTGGCGTTTCCACCTACTTGTTGCCATGCAGTACCATCATAAACATATAATTGTCCTGTTAACGTATCTACATACGTTTCTCCAGTGTTTGTTCCTGTAGTTCCTGTTGCAGCTGGTGTACCGGCATCTACAAACGTAAGTTCATTTGTAATATCTCCATCCACTTCCGTTCCTGTAATTACATAAGGTGTAGCAGATGTTCCGTTTCCGGTAACTGTATTTATTCCTCCTCCATTCACAATTGTTTCAGAACCATCGGCAACAGCTACCGATAAATCGTAGTTGTTTCCAGAAGGAGTTAAGGTTACCGAACCGTCTGCTGAGGCTAACGTTTGAATCTCATTGGTTGCATCCGAATCCGCATCTTGAATGTTGATAGTAATCGAACCACCTCGCTCTAAATCAATATCTACTGTTTCGTTGGCAGTACCGACTGCACTTGTTATTTGTTGGTCATCACTAGCGTTATTGGCCAAATCTTCTAAAGCTTCTTGAACCGTAGTTTCGTTTACAGTATCTCCGTCTACATCGATTGGTGTATTTAAAGCTACCTCAGTGGCATCTTGAATCTCATTGGTTGCATCCGAATCCGCATCTTGAATATTTATCGTTGTAGAACCGCCTCGCTCTAAATCGATGTCAACTGTTTCGTTTGCTGTTCCTACAGCGCTTGTTATCTGCTGGTCGTCACTGGCATTGTTGGCCAGATCCTCCAAAGCTTCTTGAACTGTAGTCTCATTTACGGTATCGCCATCTACATCAATTGGAGTGTTCAATGCTACCTCTGTGGCATCTTGAATCTCGTTCGTTGCATCTGAATCCGCATCTTGAATGTTGATAGTAGTCGAACCGCCGCGCTCTAAATCGATATCTACAGTTTCGTTTGCTGTTCCTACAGCACTCGTTATTTGTTGGTCGTCACTGGCATTGTTGGCCAAATCCTCCAAAGCTTCTTGAACTGTAGTTTCATTAACCGTATCTCCGTCTACATCAAATGGAGTTGCCAAATCTACTTCCGCAGCATCTTGAATTTCATTGGTTGCATCTGAATCCGCATCTTGAATGTTTATTGTTGTAGAACCACCGCGCTCTAAATCGATATCCACTGTTTCGTTTGCTGTTCCTACAGCGCTTGTTATCTGCTGGTCGTCACTGGCATTGTTGGCCAGATCCTCCAAAGCTTCTTGAACTGTAGTCTCATTTACGGTATCTCCGTCTACATCGATTGGAGTGTTCAATGCTACCTCTGTGGCATCTTGAATCTCGTTTGTTGCATCCGAATCCGCATCTTGAATATTTATTGTAGTCGAACCACCTCGCTCTAAATCGATGTCAACCGTTTCGTTTGCTGTTCCTACAGCACTTGTAATTTGTTGGTCGTCACTGGCATTGTTAGCCAAATCTTCTAAAGCTTCCTGTACGTTGGTCTCGTTTACACTATCTCCATCAACATCAAAGGGAGTATTCAAAGCTACTTCTGTGGCATCTTGCTCATCTAAATCCACACTGCTAATTTGATAAGGGCTTCCTGCCGAACCATCTCCTGTTACCGTAATATTGGCATTGCCCGATTCGACCGCTGTTTCTGTACCATCGGCAGCTGCTACGGAAAGGTTGTAATCGTTCCCCGTTTGCGTCAAGGTTACGGAACCGTCCGTTGAAGTTAAACTCTGAATTTCGTTATTCGGGTCGCCATCCAAATCCGGAGTTGCATTGCCTCCCACCGCATTCCATGTGGTACCATCATAAACATATAATTGTCCAGCAACCTCATCTACATACGTTACCCCACTATTGCTTGGTGTAACCGTTGGAGAGCCATTACCTAATAATGTAAGCTCATTTGTTGGGTCGGCATCGTCATCATCCAAAGAAGGAACATCCACCGTTAAATTAGGGTATGTACCACCTACAACAACATTTCCACTACCACCATCCGTAATAGTTACCGTTTGGTCTGGGGCAGCATTCACCACTTCAAAGTTCTGTCCCGATTGGTTTACCGTAATTCCTGTTCCTTGCGAAACTGTCTGGTTTTCGTTAGTTGGGTCGGCATCCGCATCCTGAATATTTATCGTTGTAGAACCGCCTCGTTCTAAATCGATATCTACTGTTTCGTTTGGCGTTACTACAGCACTCGATATTTGTTGATCGTCACTAGCGTTATTGGCCAAATCCTCTAAAGCTTCTTGAACTGTAGTTTCATTCACTGTATCTCCGTCTACATCAAATGGAGTTGCCAAATCTACTTCTGCAGCATCTTGAATCTCGTTCGTTGCATCGGAATCCGCATCTTGAATATTTATTGTAGTCGAACCACCTCGCTCTAAATCGATGTCCACTGTTTCGTTTGCTGTTCCGACTGCACTTGTTATTTGTTGATCGTCACTGGCATTGTTGGCCAGATCCTCCAAAGCTTCTTGAACTGTAGTCTCATTTACGGTATCGCCATCTACATCGATTGGAGTTGCCAAATCTACTTCCGCAGCATCTTGAATCTCGTTCGTTGCATCGGAATCCGCATCTTGAATGTTGATAGTAGTCGAACCACCTCGCTCTAAATCGATGTCCACTGTTTCGTTTGCTGTTCCGACTGCACTTGTTATTTGTTGATCGTCACTAGCGTTATTGGCCAAATCCTCCAAAGCTTCTTGAACTGTAGTTTCATTCACCGTATCGCCATCTACATCGATTGGAGTTGCCAAATCTACTTCCGCAGCATCTTGAATCTCGTTCGTTGCATCGGAATCCGCATCTTGAATATTTATTGTAGTCGAACCACCTCGCTCTAAATCGATATCAACCGTTTCGTTTGCTGTTCCTACAGCACTCGTTATTTGCTGGTCGTCACTGGCATTGTTAGCCAAATCTTCTAAAGCTTCCTGTACGTTGGTCTCGTTTACACTATCTCCATCTACATCAAAAGGCGTATTCAAAGCTACTTCTGTTGCATCCTGAATTTCATTTGTTGCATCTGAATCCGCATCATCAACATTTAAATTAATAGCATTTCCTTCAGAAATACTAACATTACCAGGATTTCCATTGGTACTCAACGTTTGGTCGTCACTAGCGTTATTGGCCAAATCCTCCAAAGCTTCTTGAACTGTAGTTTCATTTACCGTATCTCCGTCTACATCAAAAGGAACGTTCAAAGCAACTTCCGTAGCATCTTGAATCTCGTTCGTTGCATCGGAATCCGCATCTTGAATATTTATCGTTGTTGAGCCACCTCGCTCTAAATCGATATCCACTGTTTCGTTCGGTGTTCCGACCGCACTACTTACTTGTTGGTTATCACTGGCATTGTTTGCTAAATCTTCCAATGCTTCTTGAACGTTAGTTTCGTTAACTGTATCCCCATCAACGTCAAAAGGCGTATTTAAAGCTACTTCTGTTGCATCCTGAATCTCATTGTTCGGGTCACCATCCAAATCAGGACTGGCGTTACCTCCTACTTGGTTCCAGTTCGTACCATCAAAAACATATAATTGTCCGGCAACATCATCAACATACGTTACCCCTGCATTTGAAGGTGTTATTGTTGGTGCTCCACTATCAATTAAAGTAAGTTCGTTTGTTTCATCTTCGTCTGGATCGGTAGAATTAACTGTATAGTTTCCATTTCCGTCATCAGTTACGGAAATGGCCCCTGTTCCTGCAATAACCGTTTCTACAAGCGATGATAAATCTACATTTGCAGAACTACCTCTTTCTATATCTATTTGAAGTTGATTTGTTCCGCTTAAAGTGGCACCTGTCAAATTCTGATTGTCACTAGCATTAGCTGCTAAATCAATAATAGCCTCTTCCACTGTAGTTTCATCTACACTATCACCATCAACATCTAATGGATTCGCTAAATTGACTTCCGTTGCTTCTTGATCATCCGTACCATCAAAACTAGTTGAAGTACCATTTTCCGAGGCATAGGTATAAGTAACATTGTCAGCTGTAGACAATGTTGTAATGGTTTCGTCAATTTCTGTAACGCTTCCATCCGCCTCTGTTACCGTGGCAATCAGGTTACCCGCAATTACATCCGTGATGGCGATTCCGTTCGTGTTGATATCCACATCCGTGCCATCACCATTGGTGAAACGGTAAAGTCCGCCTCCCAAATCCGTAATGTCCGATTTGGAAACTGTTACACTTGTTCCGGCCTCATCCACCAAAGTGATGTTACCGTCGTTATTATCTTCTATTCGTACGATACTCTCCTGGATGGAAACCGTTGTGCCGTCCTCTTTTTCGTAAACACCTATTTCATTTCCTGAATTACTCGTCCCAGTAATATCGGTAATGGTTTCGTCAATTTCTGTAACGCTTCCATCCGCCTCTGTTACCGTGGCAATCAGGTTACCCGCAATTACATCCGTGATGGCGATTCCGTTCGTGTTGATATCCACATCCGTGCCATCACCATTGGTGAAACGGTAAAGTCCGCCTCCCAAATCCGTAATGTCCGATTTGGAAACCGTGACGCTTGTTCCGGCCTCATCCACCAAAGTGATGTTACCGTCGTTATTATCTTCTATTCGTACGATACTCTCCTGAATGGAAACCGTTGTGCCGTCTTCCTTTTGGTATACACCGATTTCATTTCCTGAATTACTCGTTCCAGTAATATCGGTAATGGTCTCATTAATATCAGTAGTAGACCCGTCTGCTTCAGTAACAGTTGCAATACGGTTGCCTAATACTGTATTACTAATTGCCATTCCATTAGTATCAATTGTGACATCTGTACCGTCTCCATTTGTAAATTGGTATACACCACCTCCCAAATCTGTAACATCTGACTTAGCTACTGTAACCGTTGCCCCGGATTCATTCGTAAGCGTTATATTCCCATCACCAGCATCACTAATATTTGTAATAGTTTCATTAATTGTGACTAAATCACCGTTCTCATTTTCATAAACTCCAATAGCATTTCCTGTAGCCGCCGTTGCCGTTAAGGTAGTAATGGTCTCTACCGGCAGAATGACTGATGCCGTACCTCCATTTTCAAGAGTAAGAGTAAGTTCTCCGCTTAAACCATCAAAAGTAAAGTTTTGAAGTTGCTGATCATCGGAAGAGGTCAGCTCCCAAGTATCACCATCCCAAAAATAGATAGTCCCAGTATCTGTATTTACGTAAATATCACCGATATCAGCTCCCGCCGGTGTAGATAATCCTGGAGCAGTAACATCGGTACCGCTAAGCACCTCACAGTTACATTGGTCCTCTAAATTGACCGTAGTCTGTGCAAATGCTAATCCGGAGATTAGGAAAACTAAGATTATACTTATTTTTTTCATGACCATTACTTTACTTAAAACCGTATTGTTCAAAATCTTTATAATTACCGTGCGAACTAACCTTAGACGCAGTGTACTATTTATTCCAAAAAAATATATCTGAATTCCGCCCCTGGACATTGCACTTTAGAAGTGCATTTAGGTATGGTGAAGAGGATGATCCAACATCCTAAATGCCATTTGGTTTTTGAAAATAAAACCTATGTCAAAATTTGGTTAAGTTATTCAGTTTTTTGGGTTGTGTTGAACCAATCCTATTGAGAATGATCCAATTACACTTTACAAAATTAACCTTAGTGTTAGCAATTGAAAATAATTGTTGTATAAGTGTTAATTCTTATTGTATACGTACGAATAAATGAGGGCTAGGTTTATTTTTTTCTCGTGCTGATCGTCGATAAGTCCAATTATATCGCTGATTTACAAAGCATCTAAAAACGGAGATTTGACAAAACAGAGCCATTTAACCCTAGAAAAAAGAGTTGATTTGAAACATACAAAAACATTAAAATTTCACTCTAAAACAAGCTTGAAAATCAGAAGAAAAAAAATCAATCTTTTTTAACTCTATGAGTTATTCTTCTATTAGTAATTACCGTTTTAATCCGAACAAAAAGCAATGCAGGATTGGAAGAAATTGCGGCACAAGAAGTCGCAGAATTAGATGCTAAAACCCTATAAGAAAACCCTTCTTTTTGCTTATCAACATTTATAACTGTCAAGGTTGAAGTTTGGGCTCCAGAATGGGCTGCATCATTTACTATATTATTATAACTGACCCCATCAACACTGACTTGCCACTGGTAGGTATCTGCATTTGTTACATTTGAAGTAAATGTAGCATCATCACCTGCAAACACGGTCTGATTGGTAGGTTGCACCGTGTACGTTACTACTGAAACTGTGTTTATTACATAATCGCCCAAGCTTACGGGACATGCATTGTTGCCCCAATTTACCCATAAAGGATACGTACCTCCGGGAAGATCTGAAAATGTATAACTTCCTATATTATCGGATGCATTGGTATAATTTGCCCCATCATCTATACTAAACTTAATACCCGTTCTATTTGGGTGATCAGGGAAAGTAAAAGTGATTGAACCATTATCTAAACCACAGGTAGCATCTGTAGTATCTATCGTTACTGTTGGGTTAGAATATACAATTACGTTTACATTATCTGAACCACTACAGTCATTAGCATCTGTTACAGTTACCGTATACGTTACTGTTGAGTTCGCACTCGGGTCTCCTGCCGGACTTACCGTTATTGTTGGTGTAGTTTCTCCTGTACTCCAGACATAAGTATAGTCGGAGCCACTACCGCCAGATGCTGATGCCGATAATGTTGCGGAGCCTCCATCACACATGGTTTGGTTTGCACCCGCATTTGCTAAAGGAGGTGTATTTTCTGTAACGGTTACAGCTGTTCTTGTTCCACTCACACAACCTGTTGAGGTATTTCTAGCCTCTGCATAATAGGTTCCTGCCGTTGAGGGTTGATACGTTAAACTGTTATTTTGCAATAAGTTTCCACCTGATGCGGCATCGTACCAATCAATAGTTTGAGTTCCCCCATTTGTACTTGCCGATATTTCTGGAACCGTATCTCCTTGACAATATGCTTCATTCCCATCATTTGTTGGGGGGTCTACAACCGGACAAACGCAATTTGGTGCCGTTACCGGTATATCTCGGCTACAATTACCTTGGGTAGCGGTCACCACTACATCTGTACCATCTGGCACATCTGCAATTCTCCAAACATTACCGGAAACATTTGTTACCGTACCATCAGTAGCCGTTACTGTGCCACCACTTACCGTTACTTCAAAAGTATATGTTGTGGGCTGAAACAATCTAAAATTACAACTTGGCGAACTAGTTACCGTAATGCTTGGTGTAGGCTCTACTGTAACCCTAACTGTATCCGAACCTGTACAGCCATTACTATCTGTTACCGTTACCGTATAGTCTACGTTTACATTTCCGCTTGTACTTCCCGCGGGAGAAACTGTTATAGTTGGGGTGGTCTCACCGGTACTCCATTGATACGTATAACCACTTCCACTACCTCCTGAAGCTGTGGCCGTAAGTGTAGCCGATTCTCCATCACATATAGTTTGATCCGTTCCTGCATCTGCAGAAGGTACCCTAACCCTTAATCTTGCCTGATCAGATATACTATTATCACATACATAAGATGAATTGGAAACTATTACACGATACCTCTTATCATGATCAGAAAGCGTTGGATTTGTAATCGTTAACTCATCTGTATCTGTTCCGCTATGAATTCCAGCATCTGATAAGTCTGTCCATGAACCACTAATTAATTGTTGCCATTGATATGTATTTCCATTGGTATCTACCACCGTAAACGTAGTTGAACCTCCTGGACAAGCATCCGCAGTTCTTGGGTGTGTTGTTATTGTTGGTGCGGAACCTGTTTGTAAAAAATCATAATTCCCATCTGTATCTTCATCTGCAGGTGTAGCATATGACGCCCCTACTACAGAACCATCTGAATTTACAGTTGGGCTACCTGAGCCATACATTCCGTTATTATCTCCATCGGCAGTAACATCTGCATAGGCTTCATTCGCATCATTACAACCGTCACCATCACTATCATCATCTAAATGATTAGGATTTGCATCGCCATCTAAATTTCCAGTTCTACAAGCTGTAATACCAAAAGCTACATCATCAAAAATAGAATATGTTTCCGAAGAGTCATTTATTTGGCCGTATACATAAAACCGAAATGAATATTGCGTATTTGCCGTTAAATATACGGGCGCAGTGTCTAAATGCTGAAAACTGGCATAAGACGAACCATTGTCCGTATGCAATACATCTGTAGATAAAGTGTGCCAAACATTGGACCCGGTTATGGTATATGCCGTTGCCGAATAATAAGAATCTCCCTGGTTTGGTAAATACCAGCCAGAACGGATATTATTTAATTGCATTGATGCCACTTCTGCATTTGTTGTAAATGTGACCTCTATATAATCTCCATTTTGAATAGCCTCTCCCTTTGTATTAGATGTAAAAGGTTCTATTCTAATATTACTACCTGATACTGTAAATTTTGAACCGTTCAATACCATTGTTTCAGTATCACTTAAAACCCAATCATTAATTTTCGAATCATAATTAGTATCCATTTCTAAATTTCCAGAAGGATTGTTTAAGGTCCATGCAAATTCATTTGTGACACTATCAATAGATTCATCACAGTCCGACACACCATCATTGTCATCATCTACATCGCATCCGTCAGGGACACCATCATTATCACTATCTATAGCATCATCAAAAAACGGACATTTATCATTTGCGTTATTTACACCATCACCATCATCATCACACAACTCTGAGGTAACCGTATAATCAGCAGCACTTCCTTTTCCTTGCCCTCCACTAACTGCGGTTGGCACACCATTGGAATCAACAGCTCCTGCAATACTTCCATCTCCGTTTAAATCAGAAAAATTCAAACCTGCCGTACCCTCTAAAGCATCAAAACAGCCATCGCCATCACTGTCTAAATCGTAAATACCTTCAATACCATCACCATCTAAATCCCCACAGCCAGTATCTAGTATTACATTATCCACATATAACAGGTCATGGTTATTTACTGGTGAAGACCCATCAAAACTTAATGTAACAGTAGTTGTAGTTGGTGTAAAAGAGAAGCTTCTGGAAGACATGTTCAATGTTTCATTTCCATTTTGAGCATTACCTCCATTAGTAACCGCTATTTGAGTGGAAGTTTCTGTAAAATAAACAACTCCATCTATCCTTACTTCAAGTGTTGATTCTCCTGAGTGATCTGCAAAAGACCCAACATCAAAGATTATAGTATTTAAACTATTAGGAGATACATTAATTGTTTGATAAAAAGTAGCCGTACCTGCACCGTTCCATTGCGCATAGTATGCACGATTGGCATTCTTATTCCAACTTTGTCCAGAACCGGTCCACCCCACACTGAATATCCAATCTGTAAAGTCTCCATTTTCAACAAGTGACGATGAGTTTATGCATTCATCGGTATCTAAAATACCATCGTTATCATTATCTAAATCACAAACATCATTAATACCATCTCCATCTGTATCTATACCTGTTGGATCGGTGCAAGGCTCCAAAATACGTACGGTGGCAGAATCACTCTTACCTAAGGAAGGACAAAGAGAATCTGTTGAGTCTGTAATCGTATAGTCAAAAGTAGTTTCTCCAGGAAAAGGGGTTGCCCCGCTATAGGTATAAGTTACAAGTCCGTTTTCCGCATCATCAATATCTACGGAACCTACAGATGGTTGCATAATACTTTCTATTGAAAAGTTATCTCCATCTGCATCAGAATCGTTCGTGAATAATTGTATCTGTACGGAAACAGAATTGCCATAAGCAACCTGAACCTCATCATCTTCTGCAATTGGCGCATTAGGGTTTTCTATTGCCTCTGCATCTGTAGTGGTGAGCGTGTAATGATTTGTGCCTGCAATAGTACTTGGCTGTGCAATGGCGGTAGCTATTAATCTTGAAGTGCCTGTTCCGCTAGAAGAGTCGTAAAAATTAGGGTAATGAACTTCTATAATATAGGTTTCATTTTCACCTAACGGTAATCCAAAATGTACTTCTTCTGGTTGTTGCGTACCATGACCATATACACCGTTTACCTGTCTTAATCCACTAATTATATTTCCAGAACAGTCTCTAATCAATACATTTGTACCAATAGCTACCCTACCTAAAAATCCACCAGTATTACCATTGGCTCCCCTATCTTCGGTAACATCTATCAATAAGTGATTATTTCTATTCGCTGCCGGCAAGTTATTTATATAAAGTTGGTTTGCGCTGTTATTTATATTGATATAGATATCCAAATCACCATCATCATCAACATCAACCATAGTTGTACCTTCACCATCTCTACCCGAATTAAATTGCTGAGAATCCAAAGAAAAATTCATTGCAGAGCCACTACCTATAACTCCTGGTGCGGGTGTAGGACTGTTTAGTTGATTTATATACAGGTAACTTCTGCTATTACCAACAAGAATAATGTCAATATCGCCATCATTATCAATATCACCACCGGCCAAAGCGTCTATACGTGCACCAGAACTACCATTATTTATATTGCCGGGTTGTGGCAAACCTGGAAAAGAACCTGCTCCTAAAGCAGTAAAAACACCACCTCCATCATTTCTATGAATTTGTGTTAGACCATTTTCTGTCCATACAGCATCTAGATCACCATCATTATCCAAATCCCAGAGGCCGTTACCTCCTTTATTACTGTTCTCTGCTTGGCCTAAATCCGCTCCATTAGAAAAAGTCCCCCCTTGATTCAGGAAAAAATCGTTTTCATCGCGCTTACGCATAAAAATATCTACCCAACCATCATCATTAACATCGGCAGCGGTACCATAATCCCCATCTGTAGCAAATTGGTTTAAACCAAACTGAGTAACCCCACTACCATTTCCGGTTGTAATATGCGTGAATAAGGCATTTGCCGCTGGGTTAACTACCGTATGATTTGTATGGTTTATGAAATTGTTTCGTAAAATTTCAATACCCATGTTATGGTTATCGAAGAAAATATCTAAATCCCCATCTCCTTCAAAATCAAAAAAACCAGTTCCTTCTGAGTTAACTCCCGGTATATTGATAGTAGCTCCTGTTCTACCTATAGTAATAGGGGCCGTCCCGCCTGCACCATTACCAAAAGTTCCGTTCGTATTTTGAATAAAAATCTGTATAGCATGCCTAGCATTGGA
The DNA here is from genome assembly GCF_015330165.1 of Zobellia roscoffensis. Taxonomy (NCBI): domain Bacteria; kingdom Pseudomonadati; phylum Bacteroidota; class Flavobacteriia; order Flavobacteriales; family Flavobacteriaceae; genus Zobellia; species Zobellia roscoffensis. Next base: position 2,751,305 of record NZ_JADDXT010000002.1, on the reverse strand, counting down.
ATTACCAGAGGAATTGATCATAAAGTCCGGTCGACCGTCATTATTTATATCTCCCCAAGCAGCCTGCCTCTCTGCCCAGTCACCCAGCATACCAGGCACTAATGAAGGTTGTACATTGGTAAACGTATTGTTACCATTGTTACGCATTAAAAAACTCTTTACATTGGCACTGTTATTATTCTCTAGGACAAGAACATCTAAATCACCATCCTTGTCATAATCTGCCCAAGCATGACCGCCATCTTTACGCTGACCTAAATCTAACCCATAAGAAGCTGCACTTTCCGTAAAAGTGGTTTGGGCAAACGAAATGGTACTGACAAGAAAAATTAGTACATAAATACATTTGTACAATTTCATTTCTTTCATCCTTAATGGTCGGTTGGTTAAAGGCGCTTTATTCTATCTAGTAAAATCAAAACAAACCACCCTTTTATACAAAATTAGGAAGAGAAGGGTCTTACGGAAATAATTGTTGTATACACCTGAAAAACAATGGCAAACACCTTGTTTTTTGAGGTAACAAACTACAACGTTTTAGTTAGGCTTAACTCTATATGTAATTCTACGGTTAGTAATAACGGTATAAGCCTTAACCACACTTAAAGGAGAAAATTCCGAAGTGGAGTTGGCCAATGTAGCCGTAGTGGTTACCGTATTACCTAAACCGATACCCGAGGGAAGTGGAATACTGAACTTAAACTTGTTGATATTATCCGTATTAGTATCATCATCAGTATATGCCGTTACCCTTGTTTCCGTATCGGAAGCAGAACCTTCTACCATGGTATTAAGGTATCGTTGTCCCTCACCATAGTCGTATGTCATTCCTAACCTATTATCCCCTACAGCGGCGGTACCTTCGTTTATATCGGTTGCAAAAAGCTCTATTGTAGCTCCTGGTCTTGACCAGCCTTCTACAACTAGGTTTGTTCCTGAAACATACGCTCCCGTAATTATAGGAAAGTTTAAAGCCCCGTTTGGACCATTGTCCGCATCGCCAGAGTCATTAATGGTTACGCCATCACCTAGTCCGTTTGACACATCAATGTCGATACCTAAGGCCGGACTGGCTGTTCCGTTATTATAAATAGAATTTCTAGAAACTAGATTTCCTGAGGTATTACCTCCACTTAAAACAACACCTGCCCCGCCATTAGAAGCTATACTATTGTTTGTTATTGACGAATTGCTTCCGTCCAAGCGAATACCTGCATTAGCAATATCGCCTGTACAGTTACCTCCATCCTGACCTGAGTTGGTAATGGTATTCTCGGTAATTGTCAAGGAACCGCTTATTCCTTCTGCATCAATGCCCAAAGAAGCCGCCCTATCAATTAAATTTTGTTGAATTATAATGCCTGACCCACCACTAATTTTGATATTATCGAAACAAGCACCGTTCCCATTTTCTGTAATATGGTTATTTTGGATGATCGTTGATGTACCTCCGCTTATCAAAACACCTGCATCTGTATTTCTCGCAATATAATTACCGTCTACTATAGATTCACCACCAGTAACTTCCACTCCGTAATCTATATTACCTTGTGCATCACCTAAAGCATTTACACCCAAAAGATTATTTAAAATGGTAGCTGAGCCACCCTGAACTCTTATTCCTGCATTATTATTGGCCCTAACCGAAATACTACGTGTTACCACATTGATGCCATTTAATTGAAGGACATCGCCCCCTGGCCTATACAGTTCAATTTCAGGTCTATCAAAATTTGGCAAACTAGTGTTTGAAATCCCAACTCCCGTACCACCCGAACCTACACTTCCTGCGTTGGTATTACCAGAATATGCTGTTTGTGTGCGTCCATCAATAACCGAATTTACACCTGTGACTACAGGAAAAATATCTGAATTTGACATTGTGATAGTAAAGTAACCGTTAGCAAAATTAGCATCGGCAGTTCTACCTAATGGGTCTCCGGTGGAAGGTATCATAAAAATAGAAGTGTCCTCACCTGCTGCAGGATCGAATATACCATTAGCTTCAATATCCAAACCGACTTCACCAATGTCATTAGAATTCTTAATAAATTGTGAGAATGAGCCTTGACCAGCTTCGTTTGTGTTCACTACTGTATTAAAGTTGAACCCGAAATTGATACCTACTACTCCATTTCCTGCCACTTCTACGTTTGATCTACTTTGTGCATTATTAATAACGCCTAAAGACACATCTTGAAAAGCAGTTGGATTAGCTCCTCCTACTTCGTCCGTAATATCTACTATACCACCACCTGAAGCCGTTTCTGTCCTATAAGTCTGAACCGGGTAACATGCCGAACAGTTAGCCCCACTATCTCTGGTAGACCGTACGGTTGAACTCACTACTTTTATAAAATAATCGCCATCTGCCATACCTCCAAATGAGTAATTCCCATTTGCCTCCGTATTTTTTCTTTGGATGAAAGTGCCCGAGGAATCAAAAAGTTCAACGATTGCACCTGAGATTCCTACCCCTCCTGAAGCTACTTGATCTCTACCTGGACCTCCTGGGTAGTTAACATCCTCAAAAACACGACCTGCAATTAAGTTTGACGGAACTTTCAAAACTACCGCTGCAGAAATCACAAAATCCTGACCTACATCAACGTTTGCTGTAACCTCACTATCCGCAGGTTCTATGAATGATGAAATATCATACGTATCTAAATCCACACCGTATGTACTCGCATTGTTATATACAGGACCAACAGTATTGTCATAAATTGTGGAGTTATATGAATTGTTACCTGTTTGACCTCCATCGCCTGTAAGCACAAAATTCTGGTTTCTTTGATTGGTAATAGACAACTCCTCAGGATTGGTAGAACCTGAACTAGATCCGTTCAGATCAGGATCACCCTCCCATGATAAAAATGAAGCTTTGGCACCTGTTCCCGATATGGCATAAAATGAATCCAACGTAAAAGAGTTCCCGTCATTACTAAGTCCATCAAAACCTTGATACAAATTAATATTTACGGCCGGCAAAGAACGATCTTCATAAAAAACCATTAATGCCCAACCCCCTAGAACTGTACTTGTAGTACAATATTCTCCTGTATTATTAATTGTAAGGTCACTAAAATCAAAGACGTTATTGGATAAATCTGATACTCCTTGTACTATAGTAGTGACATCACTTACATACCCAAAAAAGTTTCTGTTGCCTAAAGATGTCTGATATAAAAAATTAGCAGAAACGCTTTGACCTTCAAAAGTTACATCTGCATCACGTACCGTACTTGAATGCGACCAGTAAAGGTATGCTCTTTCAACAGAAGCCGTTGCCGGAACAGGAGAAACCAAACTATTGGATGATGATGTGGTAACCGCACAGGGACTAGCACCATTAGGGCTTGTACGTAGCGTTCCCCCAGTAGTTGAATAATCATAATACCCATCAAATTCTTGAAATAAGGTTAATGGGTCATTTGCCAAGATTTGAGAATTTATGGTTCCTTTACCTGAATCGTTATAATTTACAACGGCATACTGTGCAGTTGCTCCAGTAAAAACAATATCAAAATCTTCTGCAAATTCTGGCACCCCGTCATTAGCTATAGGTACCGATATGGTCTGAACATTATTTAATTCACCTGTAAATGTTAATGTACCGGATGATGCGGTATAATCACTTCCCGCTAATGCTAATCCGTCTACGGTCTGAAAATCTACCGTAAAAGGTGCTTCAACAAAACCAAATAAGAATACATTTCTTCCATGGGCCGCTCTCGTAGATCTCACGGTAAAAACTGCATTACCCACATCTTCATCTATTGTAATATCTTCAATTATAATAATGGGACCGTCAGCAAAACAATTAATTTCTGCCTCCCAACCTGCTCCGGTATTACTTCCGTTAGAAACGAACCTAAACGTTAAACAACCAGACGCTGCTGACGAATTTATAGAAGTTGGGACATTAGCACTATCATATTGCCCGATTAAGGTAGCACCCGTTGAATTGCCATCGTATATATATAAAATATCTCCAGAAACAATTTCAAAACTTGTAAAATTGATATTTAAGTACGTGTCTGCCGTATCTGGACATATCGTATAGGTTACATCTTGGTTGTTGGAATAGTTAGAAAGTCCACCTGGATCAAAGAAAGTATCACTACACGTAGTAGCACTACCTCCATCCGTCATTATTAGGGCGTCATCATCAATTATAGTTCCTGTAGCGGTGTCACTAATATCTACTTGAGGGTCTGATGCCAGTGTAAACTCTAAAGTGAAATTTTCAGGATTCTCTATAGTTGCATCATTTAAAATAGGGACAGTTACAGTTTCCGTATCCCCTGCCGTACCATTAAAGTTTAGGATACCAGATGTTGAGGTATAATCACTGCCATCTAAAGCAGATCCATTTACCGTTTGATAATTTACCGTGAAAGGAGTTGTAGCATTTGTACCCGTATGCCTAACAGTAAAAATAGCATTACCCCCATCTTCATCTATCGTTACATCATCTACTTCTATTACAGGTATGGGAGCTGGAAAGGTTGCGCTTATTTGAAAATTATCTATAAGTGCATAATCATTGTTATTCCAATTAAATCCAGATTTTGCAAATCTAACTGTAGTTGTTGCTGAAATAAACCCAGAAATATCTTGACTAAACGTTCCTGAATTATTATTTCCTGAAATTGTACCTACTGAAGAGTAAGTAGCTCCCCCATTGTTCGAAACTTGAATATCCAAAGCCCTACCCCCAGTAAGACTAATAGATTGCCATGTAAAGCTTAAAACAGCTGTTGCTGCTCCATTCAAATTAGCAGACCTCCGTATAGTTTCGCCGTAAATCCAATACAGTTCTAATCGGTTGCTACTTATTCTAATATATTGACTTGCAGGACCATTATTTGAATCCCCTGTTTCTATCCAATTGGTAGAAAAGTTAGAACTACCATTGTTGTTGGAATAGGATACACTGCTAAAATTGTCACGATAGGTTTCCTGAGCGACCAACTGTAAAGAACACAGCATCACCAAAAGAACATAAAAAAACTTGGTATGGTTAAACAACATTTTTAGCAACTCAATATAGCTTTGAATATTTGCCGACCGAATAGATCGAACGCATGAATGAGCAAATATATCTGTACTTAAGCTACTTAAGAAAAATTTGTTGTGAAGACCTCAATTGTAGGCGTAACGGATTGTTTTTGCAATGTTAAGGCATTTCAAAGCATGCTGAATTACCTTTAAAATATATAGGTAATCGATTAAATACCCATCTATTTTTAATGTATATCAAACAACAAATGCAGCTACTTTAAAGTAGCTGCATTTGTTATTCTATGTTATATAAGTATTTAATTATTCAAGAATGATGAACTCTGACCGTCTGTTCAACTCATGATCTTTATCCGAGCATTTAACACCGTTGGCACATTGGTTGATTAATTTTGTTTCACCAAAACCTTCACTATCCAATCTCTCTTTTGCGATTCCTTTTTTAACCATATAGTTTACAGTAGATTCAGCCCTTTTTTGAGAAAGCCATAAGTTATAAGAATCTTTACCTCTACTATCTGTATGAGAATTTACTTTGATTCTTAAACTAGGATATTTTTCCATAGCGGCAATTACTTTCTCTACCTCTATTTCAGAATCTTTACGAATATTATACTTATTAAAATCGAAATATATCGTACTCAATTGAAGTAGTTTGGCCAAATCATCTCCAAAACCTGCGGTAACAGAATCTCTTTCTAAGTAGAAATCAATTGTCTTTGGCTCTCCGTCAGATTTACCTAAGTATTCCTCTGATGGGATATAACCTTCTGTCATAGCTCTTACAAAATTACCTTGGGTACAATCTACCAATATATTGTACCTACCTTCGGCATCTGTAATGGCAGACATGATTTCGTCATTATTTTCATTGATAACCTTAACAGACGCCCCAATTAAAGGCTCATTGGATATCTTATCTCGCACCACACCCGAAATAGCCTGTTCACAGTCTATAAGTAAAGGTTTGGTTTCTAAGAAGGTATAAATATCATCTGCACCTTGGCCTTCTGAACGGTTAGAGGCAAAATACCCTCCTCTTGTTTCCTCATTAAAGATGAATGTAAAATCGTCCATACGCCCATTAACAGGCTCCCCTACATTCATTACATTTCCATCTAATCTACCGTTAGCTACTTTGGTTCCGAAAATATCCAAACCACCGAGACCGGGATGCCCATCAGAAGAAAAATATAGAACATCTTCACTGGTTATGAAAGGAAATGTTTCTCGTGCTTCCGTATTGATAACCGAACCTAAATTTTCAGGCGTTCCGTAAGTTCCGTCTTCGTTTATGGAAACCCTAAAAATATCGGATTCACCTAAAGTACCTGGCATATCTGACGCAAAATACAACGTCTTTTCATCATGACTTAAAGCTGGGTGAGCTACTGAATACTCATTACTATTGAATGGTAACTCCTCAATATCAGACCAGACACCTTCTACCATTTTAGCTTTGAATACTTTAAGACGAATTACTCCGTTTTCGTCTTTTACATACTTACCTGCCTTAAAGTTATTTCGAGTAAAATATAATATATCACCCGCCTGATTTACTGTAGAAGTAGATTCGTGTAATCTTGTATTGACGTGATCACCAAACTTAATAACCGTTCCTTTAGAAACGCTATCTGCATTTACCTTATAAAGATCTAAAAAGTCTTTTGAGTTCCAAGTATGACGGTAGCGGGCAAAGTTACCGGTATCCCTATCAGAAGAAAAGATAAGACCCTCTTTATAAAAAGAAGGTGCAAACTCTGAATATGGAGAGTTATATTGAAAAGGAGATACATTATATCTTCCTGAATTTCTTTTAATATCGTTTAAATAATCTTGCTCATCTTTATAAGCTGTAGCTCTAGCATCATCTGAAGTAGCTTCTACAAACTTGGCCATAGCCTCTTTTGAAGCACCATAATCCTCTAAAGTTTTTAAGGTCTGAGCATATCTAAAATAATATTCAGGACCAATTTCATCTGGATACTCATCTACCAGCCTCTTATATGTTTTTGCCGCATCTTCGTAATCTGCATTAAAATAGTAAGAATTACCTAATTTCTTAAGTAAATCTGCCGATGCATAACCACGGTCCAAAACCTTTTTATAAATGTCTATAGCTGGACTGAAAGAATACTCGTCGTATTTTTCATTGGCTTTGGTTATAAGCTTTTCTTGAGCAAAACCACTGACGCCCATAACAAAGACCAAAACAAATAGAATGTGTATTTTTTTTATCATAAGGCAAGGGTTTAGAAGAAACGGGGAGACACTAGTTTTTCAAATGATTTCACCAATTCCCATCTTAGAAAAATTTCAAACGATCCGCTATTGAACTGAGTACTACCAAAATCTGTAGTTTCTTTATCATAGGCCAACCCTAACATAATTTGGTCCGATATCTGAAACCCAGCTAACGCACTTACAGCGGCATCCCATCTGTAGGCAGCACCAAAAGAAAATTTCTCTGCAAAGAGAAAATTAGCCGATACATCTACCTGAAGCGGTGCACCGCCAACAACCTTTGTTAAAAGTGCTGGCTTGAACTTGAAATTATCATTCAAATCAAATACGTAACCCGTAATCAAATAGAAATTTACCCGGTCCTTTGCCAAAAAGTCTATCTGATTAGCATCATTATCCCCCGTGTCAAAATGTTCTACCTCCAATAAGTTTGGTGCGGATAAACCTGCATAAAATTTATTGGTATGATAATACATACCCAAACCTACATTAGGAGAAAATCGGTTTTCAATATTATCCGTACCTACCGCTTCTTCAAAACCGGGTCTTTGTCTTAATTGTTCAAAATCTAAATTCAGGATATTACCTCCTAATTTTAATCCAAACGATAATTTTGCTTTTAGAGAAACATCTATTGAATACGAAATCAATCCATCAATATACGTTTCCTGAACAGTACCTTCTCCAATTTTATCATTGACTACAGATAACCCGTACCCCACTTTACTATTTCTAATAGGGGAATGTAAGTTAATGGTAAAAGTTTCTGGTGAACCGTCTAAACCTACCCATTGAGACCTATATAGGCCCGCTATACTAAGCTGCCCCCTAGAGCCTGCATAGGCAGGGTTCACGCTCATAGTATTAAACATATACTGTGTGTATTGGGCATCTTGTTGGGCGGAAGCCGTTTGACAATAAACCAATACCAAAAATAAGGCGGCTAGTAGTTTGTTTTTTATAATCATACCTACTTTATAGATTACTTGCTAATGTAAATATAACCACTATCAGTTATATTCTCTTTGTTAACAGTGGTGTACTCAAAGATATAAAAATACACACCCGCTGGTAAATAATCTTGTCCGGCTATTGTAGACCGTCCTTTTGATCTACCATCAAAAACATTGTTTTGATTGTTGTAATCTTCGCCTTCATACACAGCCACTCCCCATCTGTTGAAAATCTTAAGGCTATTATCTAGAGCCTTGTCTACATTTTCAATCCACAAGAATTCATTTTTACCGTCACCATTTGGTGTTACCATTTGCATTACCACGATATCTGTTTTTTCCTCCGGGTCAAGGTATGAAGGTGTACCATCACCGTCAAGGTCATCATCAGTAGGGTCACCATTATTATTCCCGTCTTCATCTGGTGTATCGATTCCATCACCGTCATCATCTAAATCACGGTAATTTACATCTTCCGTACCATCTGTATCCGGCAAATCGTTTGCAGGATCGTCTATTTCATCATTTACATCAAAACCGTCATTAACATCAGTTCCTTCGTAACCATCATCTAAACCATCTCCATCTGTATCTGTTCCTGTAAAGGACTGATCAGGAGCACCATCGTAGTTAAAATCGTTACCTTCATTATTATCGAATACCAAATCGTTATCACTATCTAAATCTATATAATCCTGTTCATCAGTCCCATCTGTGTTAACTGGAGTTAATCCATCTGGGTAAGCTGAATTTAGACCATCATTAGCTTCATAAGTTGCTTCATCATCCTCATTAGGTGCAATATAACCATCTGTAGTCTGAGCCTCAACATTGTCAGGAATACCATCATCATCAGAATCAATATCTAAATGATTAGGTCTACCATCACCATCAGAATCTAATGGGTTTGTTAATGGGTTATTATCTCCATCAGTATTCGGGTCTTCTACTGTATCAAGTATACCGTCATTATCATCATCCAAATCTACTCTGTCCGGAACCCCATCTCCATCAGTATCGCGATCATTTCCATCAGGATTGGAGTCTGGGTCTAAATAATCTGGCGTACCATCCTCATCTGTATCATCATTAGTTGGGTCGCCATCTCCGTCAGCATCTTCGTCTGGAGTATTATAACCGTCACCATCATCATCTAAATCTCGGTAATTTACATCTTCAGTACCATCTGTGTCCGGCAAATCATTAGCTGGATCATCAATCTCATCATTTACATCAAAACCGTCATTAATGTCACTACCCTCGTAACCATCGTCTAAACCATCTCCGTCTGTATCAATACCTGTGTAGGTTTGATCAGGAATTCCATCAAAGTTGAAGTCATTGCCTTCATTATTATCAGGTACTGTATCATTATCACTATCTAAATCAATGTAGTCTTCTGTGTCCTCTCCGTCTGTATTAACCGGTGTTAATCCATCTGGGTAAGCACTGTTTAAACCATCATTAGCTTCGTAAGTTGCTTCGTCATCCTCATTAGGAGCAATGTACCCCTCTGTGGTTTGAGCCTCTACATTATCTGGAATACCATCATCATCTGAGTCAATATCCAAATGATTTGGAATACCATCTCCATCCGTATCCAAGGGATCGGTTAATGGGTTATCATCACCATCTGTATTTGGGTCTTCTACCGTATCTAGAATACCATCATTATCATCATCTAAATCTGTTGCATCTGGAACACCATCACCATCCGTATCCGTAGTAGTATCTTCATCAAACTCAAGGTAATCTGGTGTTCCGTCTCCATCTGAATCATCATTAGTAGGATCACCATCTTCATTAGCATCTTCATCTGGGGTGTTTATACCATCGCCATCATCATCCAAATCACGATAATTTACATCTTCAGTACCATCTGTATCAGGTAAGTCATTGGCTGGATCATCAATTTCATCATTAACATCATAACCATCATTAACATCACTACCTTCATAACCGTCATCTAGGCCATCTCCATCTGTATCCATTCCTGTATAGGTCTGATCTGGAATACCGTCAAAATTGAAATCGTTACCTTCATTATTATCAGGCACATCATCATTATCACTGTCTGCGTCAAGGTAGTCTTCGACATCGCTATCATCTGTATTCACAGGAGTTAATCCGTCTGGATAAGCAGAATTTAAACCGTCATTTGAAATATATGTAGCTTCATCATCCTCATTAGGTGCAATATAGCCTTCAGTAGTCTGAGCCTCAACATTATCTGGAATACCGTCATTATCAGAATCAATATCTAAATGATTTGGAATACCATCTTCATCTAAATCATACGGATCTGTAAGAGGGTCGTCATCACTATCAAGATTTGGATCTTCATCCATATCTAAAATACCATCATTATCATCATCTAAATCTATAGCATCAGGAACACCATCATTATCAGTATCAACTTCTATGCATTTAATTGGTAAAATACTTAAATGTATTCCGTTAACTGGCGCATCAGAAGTTGTATAAAACTGAACTTCATCTACAAAATCCTGAGACTCCCAATTAAAACGACTTGAAGAATTTACATTTTGGTCGGTTATATTTTCAACGAAATAATCATTTCCATTGTTACCAGAAACAACACCAGCAGGTAAATTGCTTGTCTTAAGAATATACATAACGTCATCAAGAGCAATAATACCGTCTCTATGATTTGCATCTACTCTAACAGAATGTGCGGCAAGAATTTTAACAGGAACTGTACCTGAGAAGGAAAAAGTAGTAGGTAGACCGTTATTTACTTCAAAAGACCCGCCAGAACTCTTAGTGTTAGCTCCGGTAACAGATACCAAAACACTACCCGCAGGAAGACCCCATTTTGAACTTAAATCTACATTTTCAGCAGAAAGGCTACCATCGGTAACTCCATCAGCAAAACCAAAATCATCACCGAAAATTTCAATAGTAGCTAATTCCATACAGTCATCAGTATTGGGCATATTAGCTTCTGCTTCGCTGACATTTTCAACTTTCACATCATCTTTGTCACTAAGCATATCTATGCTACTTTCATTAGCATACAATGAAGAACCTAAACCAAAAACGGCTAAGGCAAAAGTATAAGTCACGGTTTTAATCGCAACGTTCTTAAAATTAAGTAGAGTAATTTTTTCCATAAATGTTTAGCTTTCATTAAACTAATCACCATGGCGTGTAGGTAAAAATGTATATCGTAAGAAGTTGGGATACTTCAATTCTAGGTGCAAGATATATTTAATATTTCGTTAACCAAATTGTTTTGAAAGTATAAATTATGAATTATCCTCCAAAGACATATTTATTCGGTAAAGGGCTGAAAACAATGCCTTTTACGTCTTTTTAAAACTGCTAGAATTAGACATAGAATTTAGTAAAAACTAATAAAATCGATATTTTCTGCAGTTCATCGGTTTATATAAAACCCTAACCTTTTCCCTAAACCCAGTAGGTTATTAGCTCAGTTTTTACTAAACTTAAATCAGGCAGTAACTATAATTTAACGTATTTTTGCACAAATTTTCTTCATGAGTTTTAAAGATGAGATTCAACGGCGTAGAACCTTCGGAATAATATCACACCCAGATGCAGGTAAGACCACATTAACAGAGAAACTTCTGTTATTTGGCGGAGCTATTCAGGAAGCTGGAGCCGTAAAAAACAATAAAATAAAAAAAACGGCGACCAGTGACTTTATGGAAATAGAGCGCCAAAGAGGTATTTCTGTGGCTACCTCGGTACTTGCGTTTATATATAAGGATAAAAAAATAAATATTCTTGATACTCCTGGTCACAAAGATTTTGCTGAAGATACGTTTAGAACACTCACCGCAGTAGACAGCGTTATTGTAGTGGTTGACGTTGCCAAAGGTGTGGAAGAGCAAACCGTAAAACTGGTAGAAGTATGCCGCATGCGTAGCATACCTATGATTGTTTTTATAAACAAGCTGGATAGGGAAGGACGCGATGCTTTTGACCTTCTTGATGATTTGGAGCAAAAACTGGGCCTTGCCGTTACTCCTTTGAGTTTTCCAATTGGTATGGGATACGATTTTAAAGGAATCTATAATATATACGAGAAAAATATCAACCTTTTTAGTGGAGATAGTAAAAAAAATATTGAAGAAACGATTGCTTTTGATTCTATTGAGAGTCCGGAGTTAGAGCAAATTATTGGCAACAGTGCTGCTGAAGAACTGCGTGACAATCTAGAATTGGTAAGAGGTGTATATCCGGACTTTGATAAGAAAAGCTACTTAGCAGGTACACAACAACCTGTATTTTTTGGTTCTGCCCTGAACAATTTTGGCGTTCGTGAGTTATTAGATTGTTTTATTGAAATTGCCCCGTCTCCACGTCCTAAAAAAGCTGAAGAAAGACTTGTAGATGCCGGTGAAAAAGAAATGTCCGGTTTTGTATTTAAAATTCATGCCAATATGGACCCCAAGCATCGTGATCGATTGGCATTCATAAAAATTGTTTCCGGAACGTTTGAACGAAACAAACCCTATCTACATGTTAGGAATGGCAAAAAGTTAAAGTTTTCTAGTCCGAATGCTTTTTTTGCCGAGAAGAAAGAGATTGTAGACATATCATACCCAGGAGATATTGTAGGGCTTCATGATACCGGTAATTTTAAAATCGGAGATACGCTTACGGAAGGTGAGGAACTACATTACAAAGGCATACCTAGCTTTTCTCCTGAGCATTTTAGATACATTAACAATGCTGACCCCATGAAGTCCAAGCAACTTTACAAAGGAATTGACCAGTTAATGGATGAAGGCGTAGCCCAGTTATTTACCCTTGAGATGAATGGAAGAAAGGTAATTGGAACTGTTGGAGCACTTCAATTTGAAGTTATTCAATACCGTCTAGAGCATGAGTACGGAGCCAAATGCACTTATGAAAACTTTCCTGTATTTAAAGCCTGTTGGGTAGAACCGTCTGATCCTAAAAACGATGAGTTTAAAGAATTTAAAAGGGTGAAGCAGAAGTTTTTAGCAAAGGATAAGCGAAATCAATTAGTCTTTCTTGCCGATTCGCAATTCTCATTACAAATGACCCAGCAAAAATACCCAAGTGTAAAACTTCATTTTGTTTCTGAGTTTAATTGAAAACCAGAAAGTAGGTTAAATAAAAAATGCCTTTTGCAAAAGCAAAAGGCATTTTTTATTTTAAGCCTCTCCAGTAGGGCCAAAATTCATAGGTATTGGTGGTTGCTCATAGTCCTTTATGGTACCATGTGCAGCTTCAAAACGCTTTACATTATCGTTCAAAGCCTTTAAAAACTTTTTGGCATGCTGCGGCGTAAGAACTATTCTACTCTTCACCTTAGCCTTTGGCGCTCCTGGCATCATGCTAATAAAATCAACTACAAATTCTGAAACAGAATGGTTGATAATAGCTAAATTAGAATAAATACCTTCCGCTGTCTTTTCATCCAACTCTATGTTAATCTGGTTCTGCTTTTGTTCTTTTTCGCTCATATATAGAAAAAAATAAACCCTCAATAAAAATTATTGAGGGTTTGAATTATTTGAGTTTAAAATTTCAAGGCTTCTTTACGCGCCATAATTTCATCATACTCTTCTTTAGAGCCTACAATGATGTTACCATAGTCTCTCATACCTGTTCCTGCCGGTATTTTATGTCCAACAATAACATTCTCCTTCAAGCCTTCTAATGTATCTACTTTACCACTTACAGCAGCTTCGTTCAATACTTTAGTAGTCTCTTGGAAAGATGCCGCAGATATAAACGATTTAGTCTGTAAAGACGCACGTGTAATACCTTGTAGTATAGGTGTAGCCGTAGCCGCAACTGCATCTTCAGCCGTCACAAGATTCTTATCAGAACGCTTTAGGACAGAATTCTCATCTCTCAATTCACGAGCAGTAATAATCTGACCTGCCTTAAGATTTTCAGAATCACCTACTTCTACAACAACTTTCTTTCCGAAGATTTCATCATTTTCTCTAATGAAATCATCTTTATGAATCAATTGATTCTCTAAGAAGATAGTATTTCCTGGATCCTGAATACGAACCTTACGCATCATCTGTCTTACAACTACTTCAAAATGCTTATCATTAATCTTCACACCTTGTAAACGGTATACTTCTTGAACTTCGTTCACTAAGTATTGCTGAACAGCAGATGGGCCTTTAATTTTAAGAATATCTTCAGGAGTTATAGAACCATCTGATAATGGCATACCTGCACGAACATAATCATTTTCCTGAACCAAAATCTGATTAGAAAGCTTCACCAAGTATTTCTTGATTTCACCTAATTTAGATTCTATAATGATTTCACGGTTACCTCTTTTGATTTTCCCAAAAGAAACAACACCATCTATCTCAGAAACAACTGCTGGGTTAGAAGGGTTACGAGCTTCAAAAAGTTCAGTTACTCTTGGAAGACCACCTGTAATATCTCCTGCCTTAGCAGATTTACGTGGAATTTTCACAAGTGTTTTACCCTCTTTAATCTTTTCACCATCATCTACCATGATGTGTGATCCAACAGGAAGGTTATATGAACGTAATGTTTCACCCTTACTATCTTGAATCAAAAGAGTTGGTATCAACTTTTTGTTACGAGATTCTGAAATCACTTTCTCTTGGAAACCGGTCTGCTCATCAATTTCAACTTGATAAGTAACACCTTGCTCTATATTTTCGTAAGCAATTTTTCCTGGAAATTCAGAAACAATTACACCGTTATATGGATCCCAAGAACAAATAACATCTTCTTTAGCTATTGTTGCTCCATTTTCAATGAATAACTGAGAACCATAAGGTATGTTATTAGTACTTAATGTTATACCAGTTTTCTTATCTATAACCTTAATTTCAGACGTTCTAGAAATTACGATTGTTGCCGGTTTACCTTCTTTATCTATAGCTACAACAGTTCTTAAATCTTCAATTTCCGCTACACCGCTAAATTTAGCGATCAACTTATTATCTTCAGAAATGTTACCTGCAATACCACCCACGTGGAAAGTACGCAATGTAAGCTGAGTACCTGGTTCACCTATTGATTGTGCCGCAACAACACCAACAGCTTCACCTCTTTGCACCATTTTATTAGTAGAAAGGTTTCTACCGTAACATTGAGCACAAATTCCTTTAGGAGCTTCACATGTTAATGCTGAACGTACTTCAACCTTCTCTACAGGAGATTCTTCAATTCGTTTAGCATCAATCTCCATTATTTCCTGACCTGCAGAAAGTAATTGCTCTTCAGTCAACGGATCAAATACATCATGTAAAGAAACTCTACCCAATATACGTGCCCCTAGAGACTCAACAACTTCTTCATTCTTTTTCAATGCAGAAACTTCTACACCTCTTAAGGTCTCACAATCTGTAATGTTAATGATAACATCCTGAGAAACATCTACCAAACGACGTGTTAAGTACCCTGCATCTGCCGTTTTAAGGGCAGTATCTGCAAGACCTTTACGAGCACCGTGAGTAGAAATAAAATACTCAAGGATAGAAAGACCTTCTTTAAAGTTCGATAAAATCGGGTTTTCAATAATCTCACCACCACCGGCAGTAGATTTTTTAGGCTTAGCCATCAAACCACGCATACCTGTTAACTGGCGAATCTGTTCTTTAGAACCCCTTGCACCAGAATCAAGCATCATATATACCGAGTTGAATCCTTGCTGATCCTCACGAATACGTTTCATTGCCAATTCTGTCAATTCAGCATTCGTAGAAGTCCAAACATCAATAACCTGATTGTAACGTTCATTATTGGTAATAAGCCCCATGTTATAGTTGCTCATAATACCATCTACCTGACCATTAGCATCAGCAATCATTTCATGCTTCTCTGGCGGGATAATAATATCACCTAAGCTAAAGGATAATCCACCTTTGAAGGCAAAATCATATCCCATAGTCTTAATTCTATCTAGGAAATCAGCTGTAGCCGGAATACTAGTAACCGCTAAAATATCACCAATGATATTTCTTAAAGCTTTCTTATTTAGAACTTGGTTAATATAACCAGCTTCTACAGGTACGTTATTATTGAACAATACACGACCCACGGTAGTAGGAATAATTTGGTTTACCAAATCACCTTCTTCGTTAAAGTCTTTTGCGCGTACTTTAATACCCGCATTCAAATCAACCTGTCCTTCATTGAACGCTATCTCAACCTCTTCGGCAGAGTAAAAAGTCAATCCTTCACCTTTAACAGGCACTTCAGGTGTCGACTTACGTTCTTTGGTCATATAATACAGACCCAGAACCATATCCTGTGATGGTACCGTAATAGGCGAACCATTCGCAGGGTTTAATATATTTTGTGAAGCCAACATCAATAATTGCGCTTCCAAAATAGCCTCAGGACCTAATGGTAAGTGAACAGCCATCTGATCTCCATCAAAATCCGCGTTAAAGGCGGTACACGCCAACGGGTGAAGACGAATTGCTTTACCTTCAATCAATTTCGGTTGGAATGCTTGAATACCTAAACGGTGTAACGTTGGGGCACGGTTCAATAGAACTGGGTGACCTTTCAATACATTCTCTAAAATATCCCAAACTACAGGCTCTTTTTTGTCTATAATCTTCTTAGCGGACTTTACTGTCTTAACAATACCTCTTTCTATCAGTTTTCTGATAACGAAAGGCTTGTATAATTCAGCAGCCATATCTTTTGGAAGACCACATTCGTATAAGTTCAATTCCGGTCCAACAACAATTACCGAACGTGCAGAATAATCAACACGCTTACCAAGTAAGTTTTGACGGAAACGACCTTGCTTACCTTTTAATGAATCTGAAAGTGATTTTAAAGGTCTGTTAGATTCAGTTTTAACAGCTGAAGCCTTTCTAGTGTTATCGAAAAGAGAATCTACCGCTTCTTGAAGCATACGTTTCTCATTTCTAAGAATTACCTCAGGAGCTTTTATCTCTACCAACCTTTTTAAACGGTTGTTACGGATAATCACCCTTCTATACAGATCATTTAAATCTGAAGTAGCGAAACGACCACCATCTAGCGGTACCAATGGACGTAATTCTGGCGGAATTACCGGAATTACCTTCATGATCATCCATTCAGGTCTGTTTTCTCTATTTTCTTGAGATTCACGAAGCGCCTCAACAACTTGAAGTCTTTTTAACGCTTCTGTTTTTCTTTGCTTAGAAGTCTCTGTATTTGCTTTGTGACGCAATTGGTATGAAAGCTCTTTTAAGTCTATACGAGCTAAAAGGTCTATAAGACATTCAGCACCCATTTTAGCTATAAACTTATTAGGGTCTGAATCTTCTAAATATTGATTTTCAATTGGAATAGATTCCAAAATAGTTAAGTACTCCTCTTCGGTCAAGAAATCCATTTTGTTGATTTCTTCACCCTCAGGACCTTTAGCTATACCTGGTTGAATTACTACGTAACGTTCGTAGTAAATAATCATATCCAATTTCTTGGAAGGCAAACCTAAAAGGTATCCTATTTTGTTAGGCAACGAACGGAAGTACCAGATGTGAGCTACAGGAACTACCAAGTTAATGTGCCCTACCCTATCTCTACGTACTTTCTTTTCAGTAACCTCTACACCACAACGATCACAAACAATACCACGGTAGCGAATTCTTTTATACTTACCACAAGCACATTCATAATCCTTTACAGGACCGAATATACGCTCGCAAAAAAGACCGTCACGCTCTGGCTTGTGCGTTCTATAGTTAATAGTTTCAGGCTTAAGAACTTCCCCTCTTGACTCCGCCAAAATTGCTTCTGGAGAGGCCAATCCGATAGAAATTTTATCAAACCTTTTTACTGGATTATTATCTTTTATTCTAGCCATAATCTAATGGTGATACTAATTAAAATGTGTGTTCTTCAATCGCTACAATCGGATTCTATTCTTCCAAACGGATATCTAAGCCCAAACCTTTAAGTTCGTGCATCAATACGTTGAAAGATTCCGGTAAACCGGGTTCTGGCATGGTCTCGCCCTTAACTATTGACTCATAGGTCTTAGCTCTACCAATAACATCATCCGACTTAACGGTTAATATTTCACGTAAAGTTGCCGAAGCACCATATGCCTCTAGAGCCCAAACTTCCATCTCTCCAAAACGCTGACCACCAAACTGTGCTTTACCACCTAATGGCTGCTGTGTAATAAGAGAGTACGGTCCTATAGAACGTGCGTGCATCTTATCATCTACCATGTGCCCAAGTTTCAGCATATAGATTACACCAACTGTTGCCGGCTGATCAAAACGCTTACCTGTTCCACCATCATGAAGGTAGGTATGACCAAATCTTGGAATACCAGCTTCATCTGTATACTCGTTAATTTGCTCCAAAGAAGCTCCATCAAAAATAGGTGTCGCATATTTCTTGCCTAACTTAAGACCGGCCCAACCTAATACGGTTTCGTAAATCTGACCAATGTTCATACGAGAAGGTACACCCAATGGATTCAATACAATATCAACTGGAGTTCCATCTGCCAAGAAAGGCATATCTTCCTGACGAACGATACGAGAAACAATACCTTTGTTACCGTGACGACCCGCCATTTTATCACCTACTTTAAGCTTACGCTTTTTAGCCACATAAACTTTAGCCAATTTCATAATACCAGCTGGCAATTCATCACCAACAGAAATTGTAAACTTATCTCTTCTCAAGTTTCCTTGAAGATCATTTAGCTTAATCTTATAGTTGTGTAGTAAATCTGCAACAGATTCGTTCGTATCCTTATCCATTGTCCAGCTACCACCTACCAAGTGAGCAAAGTCATCAACAGAGTTTAACATTTTAAGCGTGTATTTCTTACCTTTTGGTAATACTTCTTCACCTAAATCGTTCAATACACCTTGAGACGTCTTACCGTTTATTAGACTAAAAAGTTTCTCAATCAAGATGTCTTTCAACTCTTGAAACTTCACTTCATATTCTAACTCTAACTTGTTAAGCTCTTCTTTATCTTCAGAACGCTTACGCTTATCTTTTACCGAACGAGAAAATAATTTTTTATCGATAACAACACCACGTAATGATGGAGACGCTTTTAAAGACGCATCTTTTACATCACCTGCTTTATCACCAAAAATAGCTCTAAGTAATTTTTCTTCAGGAGTTGGATCAGACTCACCTTTTGGCGTAATCTTACCAATCAAGATATCACCAGGCTTCACTTCAGCACCGATACGAATCATACCGTTTTCATCCAAGTCTTTAGTAGCCTCTTCCGAAACGTTAGGAATATCATGAGTTAATTCCTCAGCACCTAATTTAGTATCTCTAACCTCTAAAGAGTATTCATCTACATGAATTGACGTAAAGATATCTTCACGAACTACTTTTTCAGAAATAACGATTGCATCCTCAAAGTTATACCCTTTCCATGGCATAAATGCCACGGTAAGGTTACGACCTAATGCCAATTCCCCTTTTTCTGTAGCATATCCTTCACAAAGAACCTGACCTTTCTTAACTTTATCACCTCTTCTTACAATTGGTTTTAAGTTAATGCTTGTACCTTGGTTTGTTTTTCTAAACTTAACCAAGTTATATGATTTTGAATCTTCTTCAAAACTAACCAAACGCTCAGCATCAGTACGATCATACTTAACCGTAATCATCTTTGCATCTACGTACTCAACAGTACCATCACCTTCTGCATTTATAAGTACTCTTGAATCTGAAGCAACTTGACGCTCAAGACCGGTACCCACAATAGGAGATTGTGGTCTTAACAATGGCACAGCTTGGCGCATCATGTTAGACCCCATCAAAGCACGGTTGGCATCATCATGTTCCAAGAAAGGAATAAGTGATGCTGAAATAGACGCTATCTGGTTTGGCGCAACATCCGTATAGTTGATTTCACTTGGATCTACAACTGGGAAATCACCTTCTTCACGTGCAATAACCTTCTCAGTATCTATCTGTCCATCTTCTTTCAATGGAATGTTTGCCTGAGCAATTTTCATTCCTTCTTCTTCCTCTGCACTTAGGTAAACGAATTCTTCCGTATTCACCTTGGCATTGTCAACCTTACGATATGGAGTTTCCAAGAAGCCCATTGGGTTTACTTTAGAAAATACCGCCAATGAAGATATCAAACCAATGTTTGGACCCTCAGGAGTTTCAATCGGACAAAGTCTACCGTAGTGTGTATAGTGTACATCACGAACCTCAAAACCAGCACGCTCTCTTGAAAGACCACCTGGTCCTAATGCAGATAACCTACGTTTGTGCGTAATTTCTGCTAATGGATTGGTTTGATCCATAAACTGAGACAACTGATTCGTACCAAAGAAAGAATTAATCACAGAAGACAAAGTCTTGGCGTTAATCAAATCTATCGGAGTAAACACTTCGTTATCACGAACGTTCATACGTTCACGAATAGTTCTTGCCATACGAGCAAGACCTACACCAAACTGAGATGACAATTGTTCACCAACAGTACGAACACGACGGTTAGAAAGGTGATCAATATCATCAATCTCTGCTTTAGAGTTGATAAGTTCGATCAAATATTTAATAATAGTTATGATATCTTCTTTAGTCAAGACTTGCTTGTCCATTCCAATATCCAACTGTAATTTTTTATTCATTCTATAACGACCAACTTCACCTAAGTTGTAACGTTGATCAGAAAAGAATAATTTATCAATAATACCACGTGCAGTCTCCTCATCGGGCGGCTCAGCGTTACGTAATTGACGATAGATATGCTCAACAGCTTCTTTTTCAGAGTTTGTTGGATCCTTCTGTAATGTATTATGAATTATAGAATAATCTGATTGTGCATTACTCTCCTTATGAAGAAGAATTGTCTTTACATCAGTATCCAATATTTCAGCAATATGATCTTTTTCTAAAACAGTATCACGATCAATTACTATTTCATTTCTTTCAATAGAAACAACCTCGCCAGTATCTTCATCAACAAAATCTTCATGCCAAGTGTTCAAAACCCTAGCGGCCAATTTACGTCCTAATACTTTTTTAAGACCTGCGTTTGAAACTTTAACCTCTTCAGAAAGGTCAAAAATTTCAAGAATATCTTTATCTCTTTCAAAACCAATAGCTCTAAAAAGAGTAGTTACAGGCAACTTCTTTTTACGATCAATGTATGCATACATTACACCGTTAATATCTGTTGCAAATTCTATCCACGAACCTTTAAACGGTATTACTCTGGCAGAATATAATTTGGTGCCGTTAGCATGAAATGACTGACCGAAGAAAACACCTGGAGAACGGTGTAACTGAGACACTACAACCCTTTCTGCCCCGTTGATAACAAATGTACCACTTGGCGTCATGTAAGGTATAGTACCCAAATACACATCTTGCACGATAGTTTCAAAATCTTCGTGCTCAGGATCGGTACAGTATAATTTTAATCGTGCCTTTAACGGAACACTATAAGTAAGACCACGCTCTATACATTCTTGGATAGAATATCTTGGCGGGTCTATGAAGTAATCTAAAAATTCAAGTACGAACTGGTTTCTGGTGTCCGTAATAGGGAAGTTTTCCATGAAGGTATTGTATAAACCTTCATTGCCTCTTTCATCAGATTTTGTTTCTAGCTGAAAAAAGTCTTGAAACGATTTTATCTGAATGTCCAAGAAATCCGGATACTCCGGTGTGTTCTTAGCGGATGCAAAATTTATTCTCTCAGTCTGTTGTGTGAACATCTATGGACAGTATTTTGAACGTGAATACTAAATTGGGGTCGTATACTTCATCATATACGTGGGTCTTACTTGTATAAAAAGGCTTAGGTCTAGCTCCGCCAGAAGCGAAGAAAGACCTAAACCAAATTTTTATGGTTGCTGATACTATTTAAGCTCAACTTCCGCTCCTGCTTCTTCCAAAGATTTTTTAATTCCTTCAGCTTCGTCTTTAGAAACACCTTCTTTTACTGCTTTAGGTGCGCTATCTACGATGTCTTTAGCATCTTTCAATCCAAGACCAGTCAATTCTTTAACCAATTTAACAACCGCTAGTTTAGAACCACCTGCTGCTTTTAAGATTACGTCAAATTCTGACTTTTCTTCAGCGGCTTCACCTGCTTCACCACCACCACCGGCAGCAACAGCTACTGCAGCAGCTGCAGGCTCAATACCATATTCATCCTTTAATATATCAGCCAACTCATTTACCTCTTTAACGGTCAAGTTAACCAACTGTTCTGCGAAATCTTTTAAATCTGCCATTTTTACTATCGTTTAATAAATTTTTAAAATATACTTAGTTACTAGTGCGTTCTTATCTTTCTGATAATGTCTTAAGGATACCTGCCAGTTTACCACCACCAGATTTAAGCCCAGAAATAACATTTTTAGCAGGAGATTGTAACAATCCAATAACCTCACCAATCATTTCTTCTTTAGACTTGATGCTTACAAGCGCATCCAAATTCTCATCACCAATATATACTGATTCCTCAACAAAGGCTCCTTTCAACAAAGGCTTATCAGATTTTTTTCTGAAATTTTTTATAAGTTTTGCCGGAACATTACCTACTTCAGAAAACATCAACGAAGTATTGCCTTTAAGCACTCCGGGAAGTTCACCGAATTCTTTTTCAGAAGCTTCCATTGCTTTTGCAAGCAATGTATTTTTGACTACAGCCAATTTAACGTCTGCTTTAAAACAAGCTCTCCTCAAATCTGAGGTTTGCACCGCATTTAAGCCCGATATATCAGCTAAATAAATAGTTGAATTCTCTGCCAACTGTGAAGTCAAATCCTGTATTACGATTGCTTTTTCTTCTCTTGTCATACTGTAAATTTTGAACTACCCAGTTCGATTAAACTGTTTTTGGATCCAACTGAACACTTGGGCTCATTGTGCTTGACATGAAGATACTTTTCATATAAACACCTTTCGCAGCAGCAGGCTTCATTTTTACTAAGGTTTCCAATAATTCCCTAGCGTTTTCTTCCAATTTGTCAGAAGAGAAAGAAGCTTTCCCTACAGCAGCATGAACGATACCTGTTTTATCTACTTTAAAGTCGATTTTACCAGCTTTTACATCAGTCACCGCTTTAGCGACATCCATAGTAACTGTTCCTGTTTTTGGATTAGGCATAAGACCTCTTGGCCCTAATACTCTACCTAAAGGGCCTAATTTACCCATAACACTTGGCATAGTGATGATAACATCAACATCTGTCCAACCGCCTTTGATTTTATCCAAATACTCATCTAATCCAACAAAGTCAGCACCGGCTTCAGTAGCCTCTGCCTCTTTATCTGGTGTTACCAAGGCCAAAACCTTAACATCTTTACCTGTACCATGAGGAAGTGTTACAACCCCTCGTACCATTTGGTTTGCTTTTCTTGGATCTACACCCAAACGCACTGCCAAATCTACAGATGCATCAAATTTTGTATTGGTAATTTCTTTTACCAAAGCAGCACCTTCACCAACAGAATAAAGTTTATCCTTATCTATCTTGGCGTGGGCCTCTTTTTGTTTCTTAGTTAATTTTGCCATTTCAAATTGCTTTATAAGATTTTAGAAAGGTCGCTTACCTGCAACTTTAAGACCCATAGACCTAGCTGTACCGGCTATCATGCTCATTGCAGATTCTACCGTAAACGCATTAAGGTCTACCATTTTGTCCTCGGCAATTGTTTTAACTTGATCCCAAGTAACATTACCAGATTTTACACGATTAGGCTCACCTGATCCTTTTTTAATCTTAGCCGCTTCCAATAGCTGAACTGCCGCTGGTGGTGTTTTAACAAGGAAGTCAAAAGACTTATCCTTATATACGGTGATAACAACAGGTAAAACTTTACCCTGTTTGTCCTGTGTACGAGCATTGAACTGCTTACAGAACTCCATGATGTTAACACCGGCAGCACCTAAGGCGGGTCCAACCGGTGGCGACGGATTCGCTGCACCTCCCCTAACTTGTAGTTTAACTACTTTACCTATTTCTTTTGCCATTGTTTAAAATTAAATTTAAGCCGTATCAATTTGGAAGCAACACAACTTTAAATATGTAACACTTAACTTATACTTTCTCTACTTGCATATAACTTAGCTCTAACGGCGTTTTTCTTCCGAAAATCTTAACCATTACTTCTAGTTTACGCTTCTCTTCGTTGATTTTCTCAACAGTACCATTAAAACCATTAAACGGACCATCAATAACCTTTACCGTTTCACCATGAGTGAAAGGTATAGCCACTGTATCCGTATTAACAGCCAATTCATCAACCTTCCCTAACATTCTATTCACCTCGGACTTCCTCAAAGGAACAGGATCACCTCCTTTAACCTCCCCAAGAAAACCAATAACATTGGTAATAGAACGCACAATGTGAATCATCTCACCACCAAGGTTAGCCTTAATCATTATATAACCTGGAAAATAAACTCTTTCCTTGTTAACCTTTTTTCCATTTCGTATTTGAATCACCTTCTCCGTAGGAACAAGGATATCTTCTAAATAATCAGAAAAACCATGGCGCTCTACCTCACTCTCAATATAGCCTTTGATTTTATTCTCTTGCCCACTGACAGCTCTCACTACATACCATTTCTTTTCCAATACTTCTGACATAGCGAACGACTAGTTTAAGATGTTATCGAAATACAAACGAACCAATTTGCTGAATGCACTATCTACACCCCAAGTCGCCAAAGCGAACAAAATAGAAAACACCGCAACCACCACCATAAGGTTAGACGACTCGGCTCTTGAAGGCAAGGTAACATTGTTACGAAGCTCCTCTATAGATTCTTTTATATACGTTAACATAATGATTCTTACTTAAATTCGCACGGGAGGAGAGACTCGAACTCCCGACACCTGGTTTTGGAGACCAGTGCTCTACCAACTGAGCTACACCCGTTTATAATTGCATTTAAAGGTGTCCCACTAAAGCAGAACACCCTTAATTACATTATTCCTATATAATAATAAATTAATCTATAATCTTAGTAACCTGACCGGCACCTACAGTTCTACCACCTTCACGGATAGCGAAACGTAGACCTACACTTAATGCAATAGGCTGAATAAGCTCTACTGTAATTGTAAGGTTATCACCAGGCATTACCATCTCAACTCCAGAAGGAAGCGCGATGTTACCAGTTACATCTGTAGTTCTTACATAGAACTGAGGACGATAGTTATTATGGAATGGCGTGTGACGACCACCTTCTTCTTTCTTAAGAACATAAACCTCAGCCTCAAATTTAGCATGTGGCTTAACAGAACCTGGCTTACAGATTACCATTCCACGGCTAATTTGAGATTTTTCAACACCTCTTAACAAGATACCTACGTTATCACCAGCCTCACCTCTATCTAATATCTTACGGAACATTTCAACCCCAGTAATAGTAGAGTTCAACTTCTCTGCACCCATACCAATAATCTCAACAGGATCACCAGTGTTAGCAATACCAGTTTCTATACGACCAGTTGCAACAGTACCACGACCAGTAATAGTGAATACATCTTCAACAGGCATTAAGAAATCCTTATCAACATCTCTTTTAGGAAGCTCGATCCACTCATCAACAGCAGCCATCAATTCCATTACCGTGTCAACCCACTTTTGCTCACCGTTCAATGCACCTAATGCAGAACCAGCGATTACAGGTCCATTATCACCATCATACTCATAAAAAGAAAGCAATTCTCTTACTTCCATTTCAACAAGCTCAATCAACTCCTCATCATCAACCATATCCACTTTATTCATGAATACAACGATTCTTGGAATACCAACCTGACGACCTAATAAGATGTGCTCACGTGTTTGTGGCATAGGACCATCTGTAGCAGCAACAACTAAAATTGCACCATCCATCTGAGCAGCACCAGTAACCATGTTCTTTACATAATCCGCGTGACCAGGACAGTCAACGTGAGCGTAGTGACGGTTAGCTGTTTGGTACTCAACGTGCGATGTGTTGATAGTAATACCTCTTTCTTTCTCTTCAGGAGCGTTATCAATTGAAGCGAAATCTCTCTTTTCAGAAAGTCCTGCATTTGCCAAAACAGTTGTAATAGCAGCAGTTAATGTAGTTTTACCGTGATCTACGTGTCCAATAGTACCTATATTCAAGTGCGGTTTGGAACGATCAAAAGTTTCCTTTGCCATTTTTAATGAATTTTAATCTTAGTTATATATTAGTGTACAAATAATGCCTTAATTGAGCCAACGACGGGAATTGAACCCGTGACCTCTTCCTTACCAAGGAAACGCTCTACCCCTGAGCTACGTCGGCTTATTAGGTTCAAGGTTCAAGGTTCAACGTTGCAGATTCAAAACCACACACATTACCTTGGCTTATTAGAGCGGGAGACCGGGTTCGAACCGGCGACATTCAGCTTGGAAGGCTGACGCTCTACCAACTGAGCTACTCCCGCAATTATAAAAATTCAATATTTCAACACCTAAAAAAATTAGGCTTTTAAAAAAAGTGGGGAGAGCAGGATTCGAACCTGCGAAGACGTAGTCAGCAGATTTACAGTCTGCCCTCGTTGGCCGCTTGAGTATCTCCCCAATCCAATTTTTAAAGAACTTTTAGAGCCGATGGAGGGACTCGAACCCACGACCTGCTGATTACAAATCAGCTGCTCTAGCCAGCTGAGCTACATCGGCTTTTCTACACCGTTTCTGGCATAAAAAAGTCCGCTATTTCTAACGGACTGCAAATGTATACGTTTTTTTGTTTATTCAAAACAAAATTTGAAAAAAATTTATCATGCTTGAACACGAGATTTTTCCTTATGTTTTATTAGCTTCCTTTCCAAGGAGTTACAAGCGGAGTCAACTGCCTCCTCAAATTTCTTACATTGCTTTTTTACCATGAATTTATCTCCAGGTATATTCAATTTGATTTCTACTATTTTATTTTCCTTTGAACTTGTATTCTCGACTTTCAAATACACGTCTGCGCTAATTACCTTATCATAGAAGGTTTCGAGCTTATCTAATCTACTCTGTAAGAAGTCTATAAGCGATCTATCCGCGTTAAAATTGACTGATTGCGCATTTACTTTCATAGGTTATAGTTTTTATGTTAAACAATGTGATTTAAAAAAGCCAGTTACTTTTTTCCCCTAGGGTGTGCACTAGCATGTACCTTTTTTAATTCCGCTATACTATTGTGTGTGTATACTTGTGTGGATGCTAAACTTGCATGACCCAGCAATTCTTTTACAGAATTCATATCTGCTCCTTTATTCAACAGATGGGTCGCAAAAGTATGTCTTAAGATATGGGGACTCTTTTTAACCTTAGACGACACCTCACTAAAATACTTATTTATTAATCGATAAACAAGGTTTTCATATAGTTTATTGCCTGACTTCAATAAAAAAACATGCGTTTCATCGGTTATCTCCACAAGCGCCTCTCTTTCCTTCAGATACACTCTCAAAAGCAGTTCAACAGAAGACAACAAAGGCACCATACGCTCTTTGCTACGCTTTCCTAAAACTTTCAAAAGATGTTGTGAAAAACTAACATCTGCCATCTTTAGATTTATAAGCTCTGCCCTACGGATACCAGTGGTGTAAAACAATTCAATAATGAGCCGATCCCTAACTCCTTCAAAATCATCCGCAAACTCAATTTGAGATAACACCTCTTCCATTTCCATTTCCGAAAAAGGGACTTCAATTTTTTTTGATGTTTTCAAGGCTTTATGCTTCGCTAATGGATTCACCTTTATAGCCCCAATATTTTGAAGAAATTTATAATACGCCTTTAAAGATGCCATCTTTCTATTAACCGATCGATTGGATACTCCAGAATCTACTAAGCTCACAACCCAACTTCTAACAAAGCTGTACGCTACGGCATCAATATTTTTACAGTCATAATTCTGCTCACAAAACTGACCAAACGTTTCTAAATCTCTTTTATATGCCGTTACCGTATGAACAGAATAGTTCTTCTCCAAAGCTAAATACGATATAAAAGAATCTAATGACATATTACGAAGTTAACAAATTGATAGCAACAGCAGATTTAACAACGCTAAGAGAAAAAAGAGATTGCAATAGTTGAACGAAAATATTGAAACAAAAAAAATCCCATCATGAATGATGGGATTTTCCTATTTGTACACTATACAAAGTCTATTAGATATTAAATTTCTTCTTTATCTCTTAAACCTTGAATGTATTCTGCTTTCTGTATCTGCGCTCTGCGCTCAACGGAAGGTTTTGTGAATTGTTGACGCTTACGCAATCTGCGCATCGTACCCGTTTTATCGAATTTACGCTTGAAACGTTTCAAAGCCCGATCGATGTTTTCTCCTTCTTTTACTGGTATAATTAACATTGGCTACAACCTCCTTTCTTTATGATTAAGGCGGCAAATATATAAACTAATTTACAATTGAGCACTACGTATCTCTAAATATACTTCAAAACAATACATTAAAAACACCGCAGCCCCTTAGTATATAGACCTCCTACCCTTTTGGCATTCTGTATTCTTTTTTATCGATAACGATTTTTGCAATGATTTCTTTTAGTATTTCCGAAGTTCCTCCACCTATTGGACCCAAACGACTATCCCTGAACATACGTGCCATAGGGTAATCCTCTATATACCCGTACCCACCCAAGAATTGCAAACAATCGTAAGCAACTTTATCTGCCATTTCAGTAGACTTCAATTTTGAAATAGTAGCTTCCCGAACAACATATTCGCCTTTATCCATCTTATAAACTACCCCATAATTGTATTGCTTGCATATTTCCATATCTGCATGAAGATCAACAAACTTATGGCGCAGGGCCTGGTATTGATTTATAGACTTACCGAACGTTTCCCGCTCAGACATATATTGCAATGCATACTCTAAAGCATATTCCGCCCTAGCATGGGCGTTTATTCCCATCACCAAACGTTCTAAGGCAAAAGCTTCCATTATAAAAGAAAAGCCTCTTCCCTCTTCTCCCATTAAATTACCCACAGGAACCTTTACGTTATCAAAAGCAAGTTCTGCCGTATCCGATGCTCTCCAACCTAATTTATTCAATTTACTAGCGGAGACACCTTCACTTTTTAAATCGACTATAATAATGCTTATACCCTTGTTTCCTGCAGATGGGTCCGTCTTTGCCGCCAGAATACAATAGTCTCCGTATACCCCATTGGTAATAAATGTCTTGGACCCATTAATAATATAGTTATCACCTTCCTTTACAGCCGTAGTTCGTATACCAGCTACATCACTACCACCAAATGGCTCCGTTACCCCTAAGCAACCTATTTTCTCTCCATTTACACTTGGAGTCAAATACGCCTTTTTCTGTTCGTCATTTGCATTCTTGTTCAAATGCGTCATTGCCAAATAGGCATGTGCCCACATTGCTGCTGCAAAACCACCAGAATTCACTCTCTGAAGTTCTTCCAGGAAGATAACAGTATAAAATAGATCCAGTCCCAACCCTCCATAGGTTTCAGGAGTAGCAAGACCAAAATACCCCATCTCACCAAATTTTTCCCAGATGAAAGGTTCTATAGTTCCTGACGCTTCCCATTTATCAATATGAGGAACGACTTCTTTCTTTAAAAAATCCCGGAGACTCTCTCTAAATAATTGATGTTCTTCCGTAAAGTACATGCTTTGCATTGCCATTAAATTTATAGGGCCAAATATAACTTAATTCTATCAATCTTCTCTATTGGGAAATCTTCTATTTTTGACAATTCATCAAAAGAAAGTATACTTCCGTTAGCATTTCTGTAATTTACTATACTTTCAGAGACCTGTTTTTGAAGATATACTAATTTTGATAGTTTTTTAGCCGATGCTGTATTTATGTTTATTTTTTCGATACTAGGTGTTTTTAGCACTTGAAACCTCTTTAAAGTGCGCTCTACAACTTCTGGCTCCAACCCATATACATCATACAACTGTTCATTAACCAAAAATCCTCCCAATCTGTCTCTAAATTTTACAATTCTGGCCGAAAGCTTTTCGCCAATACCATTAATTTCCCGAAGCTCTTCTATCGTGGCCGAATTTAAATCGGAAACCGTTTGCTTCACTTCTCTCTGATTACTAGAGCTTACTTCTTGTTTTATATTGAATGTTTTATAAGACGAAGTTGACTTTGCCTTACCCTGCGTCCATTCTGGAAATTTAAAATAGGGCGAAATTAACTGAAGTAACGAATCTGAAATCTTGGTAACTTTTTGAAAGTCCTCAGCGCTATTGGCAAACTTCCCCTCTTTTCTAAAATTATGCAGTCTATCTATCTCTTCTAGCGACATTCCTAAAGTATACCCCTTATAGTCCGTTATATAATTGGGATTAAAGGGATAAATTTTAATAGCGTCTTTCTCTAGAGCTTTAGCCTTAAGACTATCTATTTGAAGCTGAAGTTGTTTATCCTCAAGAAAATCAACTTTACCATCAGAAGAATTTGATGAGCTTAGGACGAAATACGCTACCTGAAGCACAACTATAATAAACAGCAAATAAAAAATCCCACTCCGTTCTTGCCTATTGAACCTGAAGTGGGATTTAAAGTTTTTCATCCGCGAAATAACTAGATAAACTATTCCTTAGCGGTTATTTGTTTTTTAAAAAGCTCGTTAGCTTTTAGTTTTCTCCAGTACGTTGTTAAATCACTTTTAACTTCACCAGACATTATATAGAGCCCTATGATATTTGGAAAGGACATGGCCAGAATCATCATATCGGAGAAATCAAGTACCGCACCTAAACTTACGGAAGCACCAATTACTACAAATACCAAGAAAAGCATCTTATATATCATCTCTGATTTTTTACTCTTACCAAAAAGGTAAGTCCAAGCGCGCATACCGTAGTAAGACCATGAAATCATTGTAGAGAAGGCAAAAAGAAATACTGCTAAAGCCAATACATATGGGAACCATGAAATCTGACTACCAAAAGCATCAGACGTTAGCTGTGCTCCTGCCATACCTTCAACCTCATGCATACCCGTAAAAATGAGTACAAGGGCTGTAAGCGTACAAACCACTACGGTATCTAGAAATGGCTCAAGAAGAGCTACAAAACCTTCAGATGGAGGATGATTGGTTTTCGCGGTACTATGCGCTATTGCTGCAGACCCGACACCTGCTTCATTTGAGAAGGCAGCCCGTTGAAATCCAATAACCAAGACACCAATTATACCTCCTTTAAGAGCAGAAGGACTAAACGCACCATCAAATATGGCCGTAAATGCAGGTCCAATATTCTGAATGTTCATAATAATCACAGCCAACGCTGCAACAATATATATGGAAGCCATAATAGGCACAACCCTACCGGTAACCTTAGCAATACTATTAATTCCACCAATAATTACAACCCCTACAAGAATAGCCGTAACCACACCAAACCAAAAGCCGTGACCGACTAATGCCGGAAACTGACCCGCTAATTGCTCAAAAGATTGGTTGGCTTGAAACATATTACCACCACCAAAAGAAGCTCCAATGGCCAAAACAGCAAATAAACCAGCTAGGACCTTACCGAAACCTTTCATGTTACGCTTCTCCAGTCCGTATCTCAAATAGTTCATTGGACCTCCAAAAACTCTTCCATCAGGCAATATATCTCTATATTTTACACCCAAGGTGCATTCTACGAACTTGGAAGACATTCCTAACAAACCACAGACAATCATCCAAAAGGTAGCTCCTGCACCACCCAAGGACACCGCTACGGCCACACCGGCTATATTACCTAGACCAACCGTACCTGAAACTGCAGTAGCCAACGCCTGAAAGTGAGTAACCTGACCAGGTGCATCCGGGTCATCATATTTACCTTTAGCAAGGTCTATAGAATGTCTGAAACCTTTAATATTTATAAAGCCCATTCTAATAGTAAAGAACGTCGCTCCCAAAACCAACCATATTACAATAAAGGAAATACCGTTAGTAATAGGGTCTCCATTAGGGTGTGTCATCACCAAAGGCTCATCATACTTGATTTCCGCTAAGTAATGTGCTCCTTGCTCAATAACATGTTTTGCATTTTCGGAATTGTAAATTACTTTTCCTTCTGCTACCAAGTACTTTAACTCACCCGTAGCGGTTGCAGTAACCGTAAGATCTTTCTCATCATTGCTAGATATAACTGCAATATTTTCTCCTTTTTTAACTTTAGCTCCTTCTGGTTTAAGCCACTTTTTAAGTACAAATCTATTTTGAATATCGTTTGTCCATCCCGGGGTGCCTATCAACTTAACATCCGCATAAACAACAGGGTCATAAATACCTATAGCTGCAAATGGATCCCAGAAAAGTATAGAACCTAGTGTGCTTACCGCAGGAGTCATCGTACCATTAAAGACTTCAGCAATGGCACTAGTCTCTACTTCAAATACTTTTGTTTCAGAATTACCCGCAGCATCTGTAACCAAAACATTATAAGGAACACCTTCTACCAAACCACTAGCCCTTGAAGAAGACAAAGCAGTTTCTTGATTACTCCATTTATAAATATATGGAGGTGTTCCCCCTGTTACATCTACCTCTATTACACCATCATTAATTTGTGAAGATGGATTGTAAACTTTGCCTTTTACAACAAGCTCTTGAGAAAAGGCTACTACACCAAGTAGTAGGAAAAACAATAAGGTAAATTTCTTCATATGTATTTTTGTGGGTTCAGTGCTATATCAAGGTTTTTAACACAATTTCGGCAATATCTTAAAAAATAGTAACACAATCAAATAATAATGTTCAATTAACGTAGGTAGAACTAACCTATAGAGAACATTTCATTCAGTTTTCGTATTTGCTCAGGTCTGCCTAAAACAATTACTTTGCTTTTGGGCTGCAACTGCAAATCTGCTTCTGGATTAATAATATAGTTTCCGCTAGGTTCAATGTAACCAATTATAGTACAACCGGTTCGCTTACGCAAATCTAAATCTCGCAAGGAATTACATTCTACCTGACCTTTAAAATCTTCTATTGCAACTTCCTCTAAATTTGTTGTATGCTCGCCTTCTACCCCTAGCTTATCCATAAAAGTAATAAGGTCTGGCATCACAATTAACGAAGCCATATGGTCTCCCCCAATTTTGTCCGGCATGATGACTTTGTTAGCACCCGCTAAAAGCAATTTTTTCTGAGAAGTTACCAAAGACGCCCTTGTAACTATAAACAAATCTTTATTCAATTGCCTTGCGGACAACACTACAAACAAGTTAGCTGCATCATCCGGAAGTGCCGTTATTAAATATTGCGCACGATCAAGACCGGCAGCAAGTAGAATTTCATCTTCATTAGCATCGCCTTCAACAAATAAAAGCTCTTCATCATACTTTTCTATTACCTCTTTATCTCTCTCTATAACAACAAAAGGTTTCTTATAAGCTTTTAAACGTTCTACCGCCTGCATACCGTTTCTACCAAAACCACAAACAATAACATGACCAGAAAGATTATCAATTTTATTTTTCACTTTTTTCTTTTTTAATTCTTGTAGTGAATTTCTACTTAAAATATATTCTGTAATGACCGAAATAGAAAATGCTAAAATAAAAACACTAAGTATGATGAGTATTACAGTAAATATTTTCTCTTGAGTATCCATAGGCCCCACTTCCGAAAAACCTACTGTCGTCACGGTAATAATGGTCATATAAAGCGCATCTACCCAAGTAAGATCAGATAAAAAACGATACCCAAAAACACCAATCAACAATACACTAAGCATTAAAGTTAGTGCTATGTATATTCTAGATTGAAAGAATTGCATCAATTTCATAAATCAAAAACAGAAGTACGCTTGGTATACACCAAGTCTTTAATACCTAACCAAAAAGCTAAAAATAAATAGAGCGCAAAACCAAAACCCAAAGTCACGAATGTTAGATAAATGAAAGACGTACGAACAACCCTAGCCCGTATACCTAACCTTTCAGCTATTCTTCGACATACCTCAAAACCACGTTTCTGAAAATAATAAAGTAACTTATAAAAGATATTCATAGTAATATTTGAAACTAATAGTAAAGCTAATTAAGGCGTTTATTTAAAATCTTCAAAGCCAAATTTAACCATTTCAGCGTAATAAATTAGTACCTACAGCACATTGTAGGCATTTGTTTTGAGTACAATAACTATTATACAATTGCAACAAAGCTTGACTTTCTTGTGCATTGCCAGCAGAAAGGCCATGAGTTTTAAAATTACCGACAACCGTATTTTCTTCTTTCTTTATATTTGATATGATATTGATTATGTTTTCATTAACGTCTTTACCTTGATATTTGGCATAACAAAATTGTAGCGGTAGAATTGCGTTTACAATCAGTAAATCAATAAATTTTGGCGTCAGCCTTTTAATACTCTTTTTTGATTTCTTTCCGAACGTATAGTGATCATTCCAATACGGACTAGCAGAAACTTCAAACAACGCATACATTTCTTCTAAACTTGTTGCCGAAACTACTTTTTGAAACAACGAGAAATGTGAACCATATAAATTAGCCAATTGAGATAGCCGGATAGTAGGGAAGTTGGGCGGTCTAAGCTTGAAGAATTGTGGTTTTAAAACACCTTCATCTTTTA
Source organism: Zobellia roscoffensis (assembly GCF_015330165.1). Classification (NCBI taxonomy): domain Bacteria; kingdom Pseudomonadati; phylum Bacteroidota; class Flavobacteriia; order Flavobacteriales; family Flavobacteriaceae; genus Zobellia; species Zobellia roscoffensis. The sequence continues at coordinate 2,716,512 of NZ_JADDXT010000002.1, read as the reverse complement.
AATCATATTTTTTCTTCTGATACTCATACTCTTTTTTTAATTGAATATAATATTCGTCTAAAACCTCATCGTCTTCCAGTAAATGGGTCATACCAAACAACAGGCTCTCTGTCTGAAATACATTCTCTTGCTGCTTTCTAAAAACTGAAAATTCAAGAGCAGCGCCCAAACTTAGAAAAGACGCCCCATTTATTTTGAGTCCAAAAGTCTTTAAGAGTGAGGTAAAAAGAACCTGCTCCCAATTATTATTCGTTTTTTCAAGTAGTTCCAGTACAAATTCAGCTTTGACCTCTAATCGTTCAAAATATAATCGCTCTAGCCAGTTCTTAACCAGAAAATCGTCAACTTCTTTAAGGTCTTTTTCGCAATTAACAAAACGAACATCTTTCTTATCAAACAACTTTTGGTAAGATTGCAACAACTGCAATGGAATGTACTTGCGTAATTCTAATGTGGGTATGGCGCTATTATCTTTTCTAAAAACTTCAACATCATCCTCCCAAACCACATGTAATATTACATTATTATAGTTATCGTCTTCCTCATGATAATGCGCGTACCAATCCGAAGATTTTAAATGTATCTCTACATTACCCGCCCAAACCTGACCGTCAATATCTATTTTAGCATTAAAGAAATCAGGACCCGCCAAATGATTGTGAGCACCAAAATCCAAAAGCAGCAAACGTTCTCCTAGGGTCGTTACTAAGTTTGTAAGTTGTAGCTTCTTATACTTCCAAATAAAATGAAGAAGGTCTTCTCGCATAGGAAATGGTTTGTTTTGCAATGTACAATTTAGACACAAAAAACGTAAAAACTAAAAAATCTCTACTGGACACCTATAATAGATACCCAGTAGAGACTTCATTTCTCTGGTATTAGAACTCCCACTAAAAAAAGTAAAAAATACAACTACTCCCCTTCTACAGCTCCGTCCCAATTCATGAAACCACCTTCAAGGTTGTACGTATTCTCAAAACCTACACTGTTCATAATGGCACAGGCCTGACCACTGCGGTTACCGCTACGGCAATACACATAATAATTCTTGCTTTTATCAAGCTTCTCTATCTCGTTCAAGAAATCTTGTCCAAGGTAAAAATCTATATTTGTAGAATTAGGAATATATCCCTCCTCTACTTCTTCTGGAGTCCTAACATCCAGAATCAGCGCATTATCATCTTTTTCTAGTTGCTCTTCCCAATCTTCTTGTGATAAATTCATAACGTTCTTTTTTTTCGCTACCGCGAATATCAATTAAAATCCAAAATTACGGATTTTGATTCAAAGGCATTTCCTAAATATTTAACAAAAATTTACCGATCCAATATTTTACCACATCAAACATTCAATATACATTTGTATATACAATAGTTGTAGAGACATGAATGTTGAAGATATTTTAAAGACCGATAAAGAGATTCCTTTAAAAAGCCGAACGCTAATTCACTTTTTATTGGTGAACAATAGGGTAAACGAAGCCTTAAATACTGCTTTAAAACCTCATGGCGTATCCTTACAACAGTTTAATGTGCTACGCATATTAAGAGGACAGAACGAAAAACCAGCAAGTTTAGCAACGCTTAACGAACGAATGGTAACCAAAATGAGCAATACTACCCGTTTGGTAGATAAACTATTATTAAAAGAATATGTAGAAAGAAGGGTTTGCCCTTCGAACCGGCGGAAGGTAGAAATACGTATAACAAAAGAGGGACTATCTATTTTGAAAAAAATGGATATCTCTATGTCCGAAGCCGAAGATAGATTGCTTCAAAATCTATCTGATCAAGAAATGGAACAACTGAACGTGTTGTTCAATAAATTTGAATAAAAACACTAATATCAATTAATTTTTAAACATCAATTATGAAAAAAGGAGTATTTAGTTTAGCACTTGCCATGGTATTTGGCGTAGCAACAGCAACTGAACCAGTAGCTGAAGAGAAAAAAGAAGTAAAAACAGAAACAAGTAGTATTACCTGGAAGGCTTATAAAGTAACTGGATCTCATTACGGAAATGTCAACTTAAAATCAGGTACTTTAGTTTTTGAAGGTGATAAATTAACAGGGGGAGAGTTTGAAGCCGACATGACTACGTTGGTAGCAACTGACGTTGAGGGAGAATCTAAAGGAAAATTAGAAGGCCATTTAAAATCTGACGATTTCTTTGGTACCGAAAAGCACACTGCCGCTAAATTGGTTTTTACTAAAGTTGAGGCTACTGGTAAAAATTCTTATGAAGTAACGGGTGACCTTACCATTAAAGATATTACCAAACCTGTAACTTTTGACGTATCTGTGTATGGTAGCAAAGCTACTGCTACAGTAAAAGTAGATAGAACAGCTTATGACATTAAATATGGTTCCGGTAGTTTCTTTGACAATTTAGGCGATAAAGCCATTTATGACGAGTTTGACCTAGTGGTCGACCTAGAATTCTAAATAGGTACAACTATAAAATTTAAGCCCTGCATTTCACACGATTGCAGGGTTTTGTTTTTTTCAAACAAATGGGTTTGTGGTTTTAAAAATGATTTCTATATTTGAGCCAATGAACAGAAATAACACAAATACTTGGTGGTGGAACAACTCTCGACAGATATCGTGAGCTAAGCATCATTGTAGTAAAACTATATAAAGGCTTGTCATCACGACAAGCCTTTTGCATTTGAATACTATCAACATGAAGTACAAATTAAAATCATTCCACAAAAAAATCCTGGCCGATACCATTACGCCGGTAAGCGTTTATCTAAAAATTAGAGACCGCTTCCCCAATAGTATCTTGCTTGAAAGTAGCGACTATCACGCTAACGACAATAGTTTTTCGTATATCTGTTGCAACCCTATTGCATCAATAAAAATAGAGAATGAAACCATTATTGAGCGTTTTCCTGATCAGACTTCGCAAGAAACGGAAATAAACGAAGGTACAGACGTTGTAAAAGTCTTGCATGACTTCAGTAAAAAGTTTGAAGCCGACGAAAGCGATTTCAAATTCATCAACAACGGTATTTTTGGTTACATGGCCTATGATGCCGTTCGTTATTATGAAGATGTGGAAATCAGTAAAAAAGACAACTCAATCACTATACCTGATATTTACTATGCAGTCTACCAAAACATCATTGCGATAGACCATCATAAGAATGAAGCCTATATTTTTGCGCATTGTTATAACACTGATGAAAACACATCTGAAATAGCACATATCTTGAATGTACGCACATTTGCTTCATATAATTTCTCTTTGGATGGAGACGCTACTTCCAATCTGGAAGATGAAGAGTATAGAGAACACGTTCGATTAGCTAAAAAACACTGTCAACGTGGTGATGTTTTTCAGCTGGTTTTATCTCGTAGATTTTCTCAAGGATTCAAAGGAGATGAATTCAATGTTTACCGAGCACTTCGTTCTATAAACCCTTCACCTTACTTATTTTATTTTGATTATGGCGATTTTAAGATTTTTGGAAGTTCTCCGGAAGCTCAACTTATCGTTAAAGAAGGTAAAGCAGAAATTCACCCTATCGCCGGAACCTTTAAACGTACCGGAAACGATGAACAAGATGCCATTCTTGCCAAACAACTTAAAGAAGACGACAAGGAAAATAGCGAACATGTAATGTTGGTAGATTTAGCTCGTAACGATTTAAGCCGAAACGGTAGTTTGGTAGAGGTAACCAATTATAGAGAAGTACAGTTCTTTTCCCACGTTATTCATCTGGTATCAAAAGTTGTAGGGCAAAAGAAAAAAGATACGCCTACCATGAAAGTAGTTGCGGACACTTTTCCAGCAGGAACGTTAAGCGGCGCACCAAAACATATGGCCATGCAGCTTATTGAGAAGTATGAAAAAACCAGTAGAGGATACTACGGTGGCGCCATCGGCTTTATGGATTTTGACGGTAATTTCAACCATGCCATTATGATCCGTACGTTCTTGAGCAAAAACCACCAGTTAAATTACCAAGCGGGCGCAGGTCTTGTTGCCGCATCAAACCCCGAAGACGAATTGCAAGAAACCTATAACAAATTGGGCGCACTGACCAAAGCTTTGAAAATTGCTGAAACCATATAACCATGAAGAAGATTTTAGTAATAGACAACTACGATAGTTTTACCTATAACTTGGTTCATTATTTAGAGGACTTAGATTGTCAGGTTATAGTAAAACGTAACGACCAATTGACTTTGGAAGAAGTTGATGCTTTTGATAAAATAGTGCTTTCACCTGGACCAGGAATTCCGGACGAAGCAGGACTTTTAAAGGAAATTATTGCCAAATATGCACCTACCAAGAGTATTTTTGGGGTGTGCTTGGGCCAACAGGCCATAGGTGAAGTTTTTGGTGGTTCAATAATTAATTTAGACGAAGTATACCACGGTATCGCTACTGAAATAACGATTACCAAAGACGACCCTAATTTTGAAGGCCTTCCCAAAAAGATAAATGTGGGACGCTACCATTCATGGGTAGTGGACCCAAATTTACCGGAAAGCCTAGAAGCTACCTCAGTTGATGAAAACGGTCAAATTATGTCGCTTCGCCATAAGGTCTATGATGTTTCCGCAGTGCAATTCCACCCTGAGTCGGTTTTGACTCCTGAAGGTAAAAAGATTCTTTCTAACTGGTTGAAAAACTAAATTTGGAAGTCTAAAAAACATATCAAAACGTTTACATAGCAGTAAGAACAGTACCATGAAAGAAATCTTAAATAAACTCATTAATCACGATATTCTTGAGAAGCAGGAAGCAAAACAAGTGTTGGTAAATATTGCCAAAGGAGATTACAATACAAGCCAGATTGCAGCCTTCTTAACTGTTTATATGATGCGTAGTATCGCCATAGAAGAGCTGGAAGGTTTCAGAGATGCCCTTTTAGAATTGTGTTTGGCCGTAGACCTTTCCGACTACAACCCAATTGATTTATGTGGAACCGGTGGTGACGGAAAAGACACTTTTAACATCTCTACCTTGGCTTCATTTATTACCGCAGGTGCGGGAGTGCACGTAACCAAACATGGTAATTATGGGGTTTCTTCAAAATGTGGAAGTAGTAATGTAATGGAGTTCTTGGGAATCAAATTCAGTAACGAAGCTGACTTCCTAAAGAAATCTATTGATGAAGCTGGAATTTGCGTTTTGCACGCTCCTTTATTTCACCCAGCCATGAAAAATGTAGGCCCTATTCGGAGGGAATTAGCGGTGAAGACCTTTTTCAACATGTTGGGGCCAATGGTAAACCCCGCTTTCCCAAAGAACCAAATGGTAGGTGTTTTTAATTTGGAACTTGCTAGAATGTATGGGTACCTATATCAAAATACCGATAAGAAATTTACTGTTCTTCACGCTTTAGATGGTTATGACGAAATATCATTGACCGGAAATACAAAAACCATTTCCAACACTAGCGAAAGCATGTTAAAGCCCGAAGATTTTGGAGTTCAAAAAATAAAGCAATCTCAAATTGTTGGGGGCGATTCCATTGAAGATTCTGCTCAGATATTTATGAATGTTTTGCAAGGTCGTGGTACAGAAGCTCAGAATAATGTGGTTTGCGCTAATGCAGGAATTGCTATTGCAACGGTTAAAAATTTGAGTCCAAAAGAAGGTTTTGAAAAAGCTAAAGAATCATTATTGGCAGGTAAAGGGCTAAATGCGTTGAGAAAGTTGCAAGAGTTAAGTAAAAATTAAAAGTGGCATCCAAGATGCGAATAAAAACACATGAATATTCTAGATAAAATAGTAGCGGACAAACACAAAGAAGTGGGCTTAAAGAAGTCCATTATTCCTATTTCACAATTAGAAAAATCGGTATTGTTCTCCCGCCAAACTGTTTCGTTGAGCAATGCACTGCGCAATAGTGATAGTGGTATCATTGCCGAGCATAAACGTCGTTCCCCTTCAAAATCTGAAATCAACCAAAGTTTAAATGTGCAAGATGTAGCTAGAGGCTATGAGGATGCCGGCGTTTGCGGGATGTCCGTTTTAACGGATGGAAAATATTTTGGTGGTTCTTTAGATGATTTATTACTAGCTCGTGCGGCAGTTCAAATGCCATTGTTGCGAAAAGAATTTATAATTAACGAGTATCAAATTTTAGAGGCCAGAGCGCACGGCGCAGATGTTATTCTTTTGATAGCCGCTATTCTATCCAAAGAAGAAATAAAAACATTTTCGGAGCTCGCAAAAAGCCTTGGTTTAGACGTATTGTTAGAAGTACACAACGAAGCCGAACTACATAAAAGCATCATGCCCAGTCTAGATATGTTGGGTGTAAACAACCGAAACTTAAAGACTTTTGAGGTTAGTTTAGAAACAAGCAAATCGCTTTCATCACTTATTCCCGATGAGTTTGTTAAAGTTTCAGAAAGTGGAATCAGTTCCGTAGAGGCCATTAAGGATTTAAAACCTTACGGTTATAAAGGTTTTTTGATTGGAGAAAATTTCATGAAAACGGATAACCCTGGCGAGAATGCCAAGAAATTCATAAAACAATTGTCGTAATTGCGACCCAACAGCAATGGCTAAAATGGACTATAACTATTCTACCAAAAAAGAGCGGCCTTCTACCGTGGAAACGGCACCCTTGAAATTGAAGGTCTGTGGTATGAAAAAAAATACATCCGAAATTGCCGGTTTAAAACCCGATTATTTAGGTTTTATTTTTTGGGATAAATCAAAACGTCATTTTTCAGGGCCTATGGCAGCTGTGCCTCATACCATAAAAAAAGTGGGTGTATTTGTTGACGCGGCTATTCAAACGGTATTGGAACGAATTGAAGATTATAACCTTTTGTTGGTGCAATTGCATGGTAAAGAAACCCCTGAATATTGTGCCGAGCTTAAAAAAAGAGTAAATCAAATACAGATTATAAAAGTACTCTCTATCAAAAATGATTTTGATTTTGAGGCTCTATTGCCTTACGAATCTGTTTGTGATTTCTATCTTTTTGATACCAAAGGAAAACTACCAGGAGGAAACGGTTATGCTTTTGACTGGGGTGTTCTAAAAGAGTACCCGTCTACCAAACCTTATTTCTTAAGTGGGGGCATTGGTTTAGATGAAGTAGACTCATTAAAAGAATTCATGACGCGGCCGGAAGCCAAATACTGTCACGCCATAGATGTAAACAGTAAGTTTGAAATAGAACCTGGGCTAAAGGATGTTAAGAAAGTAAAAGAATTTAAGAGCGCACTAAGTATCAAGTAAAAATACGAATGACTATGAAAACGTATCAAGCGGACGAAAAAGGATATTACGGGGAGTTTGGAGGGGCATTTATTCCTGAAATGCTCTACCCCAATACGGAAGAACTTAGACAGAACTATATTCGCATCATGGAAGAACCTTCTTTTAAAGAAGAGTTTGACCAATTACTTAAAGATTATGTGGGGCGCCCTACTCCACTTTATTTTGCGGATAGACTTTCAAAAAAATATAATACCAAAATTTATCTAAAGCGAGAAGACCTTTGTCATACAGGAGCCCACAAGGTAAATAACACTATCGGGCAGATTCTTATGGCCAAGAAATTGGGCAAAAACAGAATCATTGCTGAAACTGGCGCCGGCCAACATGGTGTGGCAACTGCAACGGTCTGTGCACTTATGGGCATTGAATGCATCGTGTACATGGGCGAAATAGATATTGCCAGACAGGCACCTAACGTAGCACGTATGAAAATGCTAGGAGCAGAAGTTAGACCCGCACTTTCAGGTAGCCGAACATTAAAAGATGCTACCAATGAGGCTATTCGTGATTGGATTAATAACCCGGTAGACACCCACTACATCATTGGTAGTGTTGTTGGGCCACACCCTTACCCGGATATGGTGGCACGATTTCAATCTATTATTTCTGAAGAAATTAAATGGCAGCTAAAAGAAAAAGAAGGTCGTGAAAATCCCGATTACGTGGTTGCTTGTGTTGGTGGAGGAAGTAACGCCGCCGGAGCTTATTACCATTATTTAGACAATCCTGATGTAGGTATTATTGCAGTTGAAGCTGCAGGAAAAGGAATTGACACCGGTGAAAGTGCCGCAACATCTGCTTTGGGAAAAGTGGGCATCATTCACGGAAGCAAAACCTTATTGATGCAGACCAATGACGGACAGATTACGGAACCGTATTCTATTTCTGCAGGGTTGGATTACCCCGGAGTTGGACCTATGCATGCCAATTTGTTTGCATCCGGTCGTGGAGAATTTATATCGATTACAGATGAGGACGCCATGAATGCTGGATTGCTTTTATGTAAGACAGAAGGTATTATTCCCGCTATTGAATCTTCACATGCACTTGCAATTCTTGAGTGCCGAAAATTCAAACCTGAAGATATTGTGGTCATCAACCTATCGGGTCGTGGTGACAAAGACCTCAACAACTATATTGAATATTTTAATCTATAAAATACATGGGGAAGTTTAATGAATATGATAACGTATTTTCTTGACTAACTTACTCCATCCTATTTAAAAAGGAAAAACAGATTTGAAACTATGGCGAATAGAATCAACAATAAATTAAACGAAGACGAGAAACTCCTTTCGATCTACTTTACCGCAGGATATCCAAAATTGGGTGATACGGTCGAAATCATACAAAATCTAGAGAAAAACGGTATTGATATGATTGAAATAGGGCTTCCTTTCAGCGACCCTTTGGCTGATGGCCCAACGATTCAACAAAGCTCCACAGCGGCTCTTAAAAACGGTATGACCACCGAAATTCTTTTTGATCAACTGAAAGATATTCGGAAGTCGGTTTCCATTCCACTTATCATCATGGGCTATTTTAACCCGATGCTTCAATATGGCGTTGAAGCCTTCTGTAAAAAATGCCAGGAAATAGGTATAGACGGACTCATCATTCCCGACTTACCCGTTGATGTATATCATGACGAGTACCAAGAAACGTTTGAAAAATATGGACTCATCAATGTCTTTTTGATAACGCCACAGACTTCCGAAGAGCGTATTCGTTTTATCGATTCAGTTTCCAACGGGTTTATTTATATGGTAAGTTCCGCCAGTGTTACGGGATCTCAATCCGGTTTTGGCGATGAACAGCAAGCCTATTTTCAACGTATTGCAGATATGAACCTAGAAAACCCTCAAATCGTAGGTTTTGGCATCAGTAATTCAGAAACTTTTGAGCAGGCTACCAAATCTGCCAAGGGAGCTATAATTGGCTCGGCATTTATTAAACATTTGAACGGTCATGGTGTTGACGGAATTTCAACCTTCACAAAAACTATTCGGTAAACTTACATAACGCAATATCACATTTCCTATTACTATAAATCCCTATACTGAAAATGCGTAAATCACGTTCTCAATAAAGTACACCGCCTTAAAGGCTATTTTCTCTGTACTAATTTGTTTACGTCATGAAACGATACCTATCTGTTATTTTCTTTTTTATAACCTATTGCACAACTGCGCAAGAGTTTAAAATTGTTGATGGTAAAGACCGTTCTCCCATTTCTTTTGCTACCATATCCTTTGGTGATGGGCTAGGCACGTTTGCTGATGAAGAAGGATCTTTTACTTTTTCTTCGAAGAAATATCCTGATATAGACACACTTTTTATTTCAGGGCTTGGTTACAAAGAAAAAGCACTGCTAATACCTCTTGAAGATAACCCTACAGCAACTATCGTTAAGCTAGACCCAGAAGTTTCACAGCTCGGTGAGGTCATAGTCTCAGCTCCTAAAGAGGGAAAATTCAAATTTCGCAAACAAAAAGCACAAACCCATAACGATATTTTTGCTTGCTGGCTACCTACCGTAGAAAGTGAAATCGCCGTACTATTTACCCGATATGAAAACAAAGCGTCACAAATATCAAAACTGTATCTGCCCGTAAATGCGGAGTCTGAATACAAATTTAAAGGAAAAGGAAAGTTTGCTACCATTTTTAGGGCACAGTTCTATGAAAATAACAAGGGCACTCCGGGTTCAGCAATCCCATATGAAAGTGTAATTTTTGCTATGGATGAAAAAGCGGATAAGGTTTTTGAACTGGACTTATTATCCAAATCGATTTTCATACCTGAATCAGGTATTTTTATTTCAATTCAGGTTTTAGGCTATGCTGGCCTTGATGGAAAGTTAATTGAGACCAAAAAATATAGAGAGATAAAAACCTCCCGAGGTATTCAAAAAATATCTACTTCTTTCAGACCGTTATTACCCTTTATAAAAGGCGAAGCCAATCAGAGAACTTTTGTTAGACGCATCTTTTTTAATGATAAAAAATGGCAAGTCTTTGACCAGAATTACAATCCAAATTCAAAACTATTACAAACCGGACATAGAAATTATGGGATGGGTGCGGAGTTCAAGGTTTTCGAAAGCAATTAATTTAACAACCTCTAACAAAGCTTTACAAATGCTTTAACCCTATTTCTCTAATCATTTAATTAAGTTATGGTTGAACTTAAAAATTAAAAAACATGGGAATGATAGATGATAAGAGAAAATTTAAAAGAAAAGTAGAACAGAGCAACCCTACAAACCCGACCGGTAATACAAGTGTAGATACTAACAAGTTTGATATTGAAAAAGACACCATTAAAGGTCAGCAAAATAAGCAGTAGGATTAATTACCTATAAAGTAAAATAGCCCGTACGTTAAACGTACGGGCTATTTTTTGTTATGCAGAGTTCCTACTGGCATTAATATTACCATAAAGGGAACGAGTAACGATTTTTTCATACTCGTCTTTAAAGTCACTTCCCTTACCTATTTTTTGTAAGGCAAACTGCTGTATCACCAACAACGGAAGAACAATGTTCTCACGTATCTTAATAGACTCACGAGAAACCGCTTCATTTTCCATCAAAATTTTACTTCCTGATATTAGAAGCAACATTTTCTTTGACAACATATATTCCTCATGAAGGATATTCCAGAAGGCACCGTATTCCTCATCTTGCTTCATATATGAGGTTAACTCAAAGTAACACTTAGAAAGAGACATCATACTATTGCTCATCAAAGCTTTAAAGAAAGGTACTTCTTTATACAACTTCTTAAGTTCAGACAACCTGCCTTCGTTCTTAATAGTTTGAATTGCGGTACCTAAACCAAAATAACCAGGTACGTTTTGCTTCAATTGGCTCCAAGAACCTACAAAAGAGATAGCTCTTAAATCAGTCAACTCCAGCTTTTTCTTGTTCCCTCTTTTACCTGGTCTACTACCAATATTCGCTTTTTGGTAGTATTTTAAAGTACTTCTATTTTCTAGGTATGAAATAAACTTATCATGTTGCTTGAGCGCATCATACTTTTCAAAGCTCAACTCAGAAAGTTGCTCTATTAGTTTTCTATGATCTTTAGAAATTACATTCTCTTTACCAAAAAGGTTATTTGAAAGACCAGCAGTCAATAATTGCTCACTGTTATGAATAAACTGCTCTTTAGTACCATATGTACTTGTAATGGTCTGCCCCTGTATAGTTAATTGAATTTCATGATTGGCAATACTCTTAGTTTGTGCCGCGTAGAAACGATGTGTTTTTCCACCACCACGTGCCGGTGGTCCACCACGACCGTCAAAGAAAATAGCATTGAAACCATTTTTATCACAAACCTTGGAAAGTGTTTCTTTGGTCTTGAAAATAGCCCAGTTGGCTTTCAGATACCCACCATCTTTTGTACCATCGGAAAAACCGAGCATTATGGTCTGGTTATTATTTCTTCTTTCCAAATGCGCTTTATACTCAGGCAAGTTAAAAAGTGTCTGCATTGTGTTTTCAGCACCATCCATACCGTTCATGGTTTCGAACAAAGGCACGATATCAAAACTGATATCTTCTTTCTTCCAACCACACCATCTAAATAATCCAAAAACGAACAATACTGAAAAGATATCTTCAGAATTACTGATTATATAGCGGTTACAACCTTCTTCGCCATTAGCATCTTGAATACCTTTTAGCTGCTTTATATTGGTTATAGTATCTTTTACGATATCCTCGGAAAAGTCATTAGCATCTACCGTCAAATCCTTATTGATTAAAAGGTCTACCAAAGCCTCTTCCGAAAGCTCATTGATATCTTCTTTAATCAACTTGTTTTGTTTCAATATACTCTCAATCGCTAAAACGTGTTTGCTGTGATCTTGCCTCACATCTAAAGTCGCAAAGTGAGTTTTGAATATTTTTACCTTATCGATAAAATTCTCCAGTTCTTTCAAATATAGACTGTGATATTTAGTCACCAATAATTCTCTAGTATCTAAAAGTGGTTGTAAAATATCTGCATAACCCACCTTTTTATTCGAATCGAACATAGCTGCATACAAGTTACCTCTAAGCTTCTGCAAAGGCTCTTGTAAATCTTTGAAGGTCAGTTTTTGTTGAATGATTTTTAAATCATTGTAATAACACTTCATTAAGGTAACCCGAAGCTCGTCAGACACATCTTTGGTGATATCTGCAGTAACAAAAGGGTTACCATCACGGTCACCACCAGGCCAAAAGCCCAACTTCATTATATTATGATTCTCAAAATCTGCTTTATTAATGTTCTCTTTGATATAGGCATACAAATCACCTACAGCATTGTAATACACGTGACGCAAGAAGTAAATGATATTTTTTGCTTCGTCTAAAGGTGTCGGTTTTTTTGAATTGATCAAAGACGTTAACCCTAACTGCTGCAAAGCGATATCAATATCGTCGATTTTATCCTCTAAAATCAACGAACGTAATTTTTCTATAATATCTAAAACTGCAGGTGTATAGAACTGAGTGGGGTGAGCTGTCATTACCAAACGGGCACTGAACGTAGAGAGTTTCTTGGACACTTTGTCCCAACTCTTGTTTTTATCCACTAGTTCAAAATAATCTTTTATAGATAACGAACGCGTGTGCTCTTGCAACTTAGGAAAAGCAGCATCTTCTACACTATCATACAAAACCACCTGTCTTTCTACGTACTGAATGATTCTGAACATGAAATCGATTTGGTCCTTTTCAGATTCAATATGTGCATAATTTTCAAAAAATGCCTCCAAAATCTCTTGCGGATTCAACCCTGAACTTAAGCCCTTCTGACATTGATCAAGTAACAAAGGTATAAGCATACCAACGTTCTCAATATTCCGATAAGGTAAATTTAAGAAGAGGCTATTGTAGACATTGAACTTATTATTGACCGATTTTTTAAACTCAACCAATCTTTCTGAATGCGGCATAGGCAATATTAAAATTTAAGCAATTATATATCAATTTCAATCTGTAAATATCGGCAATAATCCATGACTATTACTACTCTAATACATCATATAACAAAAATATCACACTACACCACAAAAACAACAGTCTTGACAACAATAATTATCTCGAAACGGCATAACTATATACATTTACCATGTAATTAATACCGATTTAAATTTTTTCATTTTCATATAGTGTTCTCGTAAAAGAGTCTTATCGAAACCGATAGGACTCTTTTTAGTTTATAGCTATTCCATTATTATTTTTTACGAAGGATATATATCTTAGGAAAGAAAAAAACCTTGGTATTGAACAACCCGGAAATCCATGGTATTAAAACTTGGGTCTGCTGCTTTCATTTCTTTATAGGAAGTCAAACTGCCAATTGCTCGATTTGCAGCACCCGACGGCGCCGTTAAACTAACCGTACGAACAATACGTTTTGATTTTGGCAACTGAAGTTCGTATACTCTAGGAACTTGGTCCGTAACAGTCTTTAATTGAAGACCTGCTATTTTCAACTGTTTTCTAAAAAAATATTCCGGACCGTTTTTACTGTTACCACCCATAAAAAGAACGGTACTTATATTGGGGTAACGTTCTAAATAATGCACCAAGTCTCTTAACTGCACATTCTGCATCCCTAAATCAGAGGCATCTACTTTATCACGTGCAGCACTTTCAACAATGTCACAGACTCCTATTTTATGAGACAACAAAAAATTCTTTCGTTGGTCAATCGCAAAATGAGTGTTTTCATAAACTAAATCTAAATCAAAAATACGATTAAGAATAGGCCAGAGCATACCATTTCTGCTTCCATAGCAAAAATCTACATCATCTACCTTTAACTCACCCGTAGTAAACCTTGGAGGAGGAAGTGTACCAACAATCAGCTTCTCAGTGTCTTCAAAAATAAAAGGCTCGTATGGGTGTGTATGTAAAAACATCGGCACAAAAGTAGCCTTATTTTAGGGTTAGCACCAAATCCTCTGAATTTACCAATGAACCACCTTGTAACTGAATCTTAGCCACTGTACCTTCTTCGGTAGCGGTTACCGTAGTTTCCATTTTCATGGCCTCTATTACAAAAAGCGGTTGGTTTCTTTTTACCTCTTGACCGGTTTTCACTAGTACACTAGAAAGCAAACCTTGCAATGGTGCACCTATTTGTTTTGGGTCGGTAGAATCTGCTTTTGTATTTTCTTGTTTATCAACTTTTACAGAAGTATCCTTAATTAAAACATTCCTAAGTTGACCGTTAATTTTGAAGAATATACTAACGTTTCCTGCTTCATCAGGTTCGCCTTTTATCATCAGCGAGATAAGAACATTTTTTCCTCCTTCTAGCTCAACCATTATCTCCTCGCCTACTTCCATTCCATAAAAGAAGTTTTTGGTAGGAATATTGACCAGGTTACCGTACTTCACATGGTTGTTGTATGCATCAGTAAATACTTTTGGATATAGTTTATAAGACAGGAAATCTGTCATCTCTAGATCTCTTCCCATTCCTTTTTTGAACTTTCTTTTGAAGGATTTAAACTCCTTATCAAAATCTATGGGTTCCAGATGTGCGTTTGGCCTATTCGTATAAGGTTTCTCATCTTTAAGAACAATCTTCTGGAGTTTCTTTGGGAACCCACCAACTGGCTGCCCCAAATCTCCCCTAAAAAAGCTTTTTACGGATTCTGGAAATGAAATATCTTGGCCTTTCTCCATCACATCAGCAACCGTTAGGTTGTTGCTAATCATATACTGGGCCATATCTCCAACCACTTTGGAGCTTGGTGTAACCTTTACAATGTCTCCAAACATTTGGTTAACCTCAGCATACATTTTAGTAACCTCAGTAAATTTGGTTTCAAGACCTAAAGCAATAGCCTGACCCTTTAAATTAGAATATTGACCACCAGGAATTTCATGGTGGTACACATCTCCCGTACCAGATTTTAATCCGGACTCAAAAGTGTAATAATAGTTTCTGACGGACTCCCAGTAATCTGAATACTCCGCTAACTTATCTGTATTCATTTCATTCTCCCTTTCGTTAAAACGGAGCATCTCAACCACAGAATTAAAATTAGGCTGAGATGTCAGTCCTGAAAGACCACCTAAAGCTACATCTACAACATCTACCCCAGCCTCAATTGCTTTTAAATAGGTTGCCGTCTGTACTGAAGAAGTATCGTGCGTATGTAGATGAATAGGAATATTTATCTCTGACTTCAAAGCTGAAATCAGTTCAAAAGCGGCATTCGGTTTTAAAAGGCCTGCCATGTCTTTTACGCCCAAAATATGAGCTCCAGCATTCTCTATATCCTTGGCGAGTTGTATGTAGTACTTAAGGTCGTATTTTGTTTTAGACGGATTTAAAATATCACCAGTATAACAAATAGAACCCTCAGCAAGACCACCAGTTCTTTTACGTACATGTTCAATGCATGGAGCAAGGGATTTCATCCAATTTAGGGAATCAAAAATCCTAAAAACATCTACACCAGTGTTCCAAGATTCTTCAACAAATTTCTCAATTAGGTTATCAGGATAAGCTGTATATCCCACGCCATTAGAACCACGTATTAGCATCTGAAGCAATACATTGGGCATTGCCTTTCTTAAAAGTGCCAAACGCTCCCATGGGTTTTCATGTAAAAACCTCAGACAAACATCAAAAGTAGCACCGCCCCAAACTTCCATAGAAAAAATCTCGGGATGGTTTTTAGCATAACCTTCCGCCACTTTCATCATATCTTCTGTTCGCATACGGGTTGCCAACAAACTTTGGTGAGCGTCACGCATGGTGGTATCCGTAAAATGAATTTTCTTCTCTGCTTTTAACCATTGAGAGAATTTCTCCGGTCCCATTTCCGTGAGTAAATCTTTGGTTCCTTTTGGGAAACCTTCCGCTTTGGAAAATGATGGTACTTTTGGTTTTGTGAACTTACGGTTAGGGTCGTAATTCTTAACATCAGGATTACCGTTCACTATGGTTTCCCCTATAAATGTAATAAGCTTATTAGCTCTGTTTCTGGGCTCTACAAACTCAAAAAGTTTGGGTTCGTTTTTAATAAAGTTAACAGTAACCTTCCCTTCACGAAAAGTTTCGTGCTTTAGAATATTATCCAGAAAGGCCATGTTAGTGTTCACTCCCCGAATACGGAACTCTGCCAAAGCACGACGCATCTTTCTACAGCAACCGTCTAACGTACGGCTGCGAGCAGAAACCTTTACCAACATAGAATCAAAGAAAGGTGATATAACAACACCTTGGTAGATACTACCCGCATCTAACCGAATACCAAAACCAGAGGCGCTTCTATAGGTCGTAACCACACCATAATCAGGCTTAAAATCATTAGATGGGTCTTCTGTAGTAATTCTACACTGCAGCGCAATACCGGTTACTTGAACCGATTCTTGATTAGGGATTTTTATTTGGGTATCCGAAAGCTTATATCCCCCAGCAATAAAGAGCTGAGCTTTAATCAAATCGATATTAGTAATCATTTCGGTAACCGTATGTTCTACCTGAACACGCGGGTTTACTTCAATAAAATAAATACTACCGTCATCATCTACCAGAAATTCTACTGTACCAATATTATTGTAATTAACCGCTTTACAAATATTGATGGCATATTGGTAGAGACTATCTTTTGTCTCTTGCGGAAGCCCTATAGACGGGGCAAATTCTATAACTTTTTGATACCTTCTTTGTACCGAACAATCACGTTCGTACAAGTGTACCATGTTACCATGCGTATCGGCAACTATTTGTACTTCTATATGTTTGGGGTTTTCAACAAATTTTTCCAAGAAAACAGTATCATCTCCAAAAGCATTCAATGATTCCCTTTTAGCCTCTGGGAAGCCTTTCTCAAGTTCTTCTTGGGTTCGAATAACGCGCATTCCACGACCACCACCACCAGAAGCAGCTTTTAACATTAACGGATAACCAATACGGTTGGCTTCTGAAATTGCTGTTTTTATATTTTTTAGGTCTTTATCACTACTTTGAATAATAGGAATATTATTAGCAACCGCTACTTCTTTAGCGGTAATCTTATCTCCCAATGCTTTTAAGACTGAAACTTTGGGTCCTACGAAAACAATTCCATTATCCTCACATTTTTGAGCAAAATTGGCATTTTCAGAGAGGAATCCGTAACCAGGGTGAATGGCATTAACATTATTTTCTTTAGCCACTTTAATAATGGCATCAATATCTAAATAAGGTTTTAAAGGCTCATTGTCCTCTCCTATCTGGTAGGATTCATCGGCTTTATAACGATGCAAAGAATACCGGTCTTCATACGTATAAATACCAACAGTACGTACTCCGATCTCAACACAGGCCCTGAAAATTCGTATAGCAATCTCTCCTCTATTCGCTACTAATACCTTTTCTATTTTCATTTGTGTGTTGTTTAAATTTGTTTAAAAAAAAACCGATTCAAACAAACTTAACTTTTTTGGCTTAGGATAACAATATGATATCCTTATAAATTCTGGAAATTTTGTGATGTTTCTATAGTGAAATAAAGTGCTTTTTAGACACTTCATTTGACATTCTAAACCTAAAACCTTATATTAAAATAAAGAACAATTCATATGGGAAGAGGAGATAAAAAATCTAGAAGAGGAAAAATAGCAAATCGGTCTTTTGGGGCAAGGCGACCAAGAAAAATCAAGAAACGCCCTACCGTAGAAGAGAAAATAGATATTAAAAAGAAAAAGTAACTGTTGTTATATGTAAAGCGGCTAGTTCTTACACTGGATTTTAGAGGGTATTTTGATAGCAGTTGAAACTACTGTTTTACTTATGACCAAATATTTTGGTCCATCCAATCCCTATTTGATATCCAGATTGAGCTTTATCACTAACTAAGGGCAAAAAACCGTAAAGTCCAAGACTATTGGTGCTACTAATCTTATATTTTGGAGAAAAAGATAGGCCATAGTTAAAAAAAGTTTCATTATTAGAAAAATCCCTTTCAAAGCCTATTCGTTCATTAACCAAAGTTCCTTTAGTTCTTGCAAAACTTAAACCAACAGGTACTTCTACATTTACCTGTATCCTATTAAAATTAAGAGAGTATCCAAAATTTGCCGTTGGTATTAAACGCATATCTACATCGTTTTTTAAATATGCATCAGGCTCGGATTCTCCTTTAAAATCAAAATATACAACCATGGAAAACCCTAAAGTAAAATGATTTTTATTTTGGGAAAGTGGTATAGTATATTTACCGTAAGCGCCGTAATATAATGCTTCATCACCAGCTGCGAGCACCCCTATCTCTATTGAATTAGTATTTGCTTCCTGCGCCCATACAGCTGACCCAATAAAAAGAAATAAAATAACTACTGCTCCTTTAATTGATAAATACATAGTCCAATCCCTTTTTAAATATTTCACTTGTAGAACCACTATGTCCACTTTTTTCTATTAATTCACTCCGATGCTTAAAATTTGGATAATTTCTAGAATTGAGCCTTTGATTCATTTCTGCAAAGGACGCCAGCATAACCCCACCTTCTAAGGTGCCCATACCGTTGTAGAATTTTACCTCCAAATCTTTATGTGTGTTGGCATAGGATTCCTCAAATTCGAATATAACCCCAGCATCATACCAATATGATGTACCGCTTGATATGAATTTATTGAAAGGGTTTGAAGCTCTTTCTTGAGCCATTACATATTGTGTAAATAGTCCACCAAAGGAATGGCCAATTAATGTTTTGTTATTGGATGGATCTATACTGTACCTAGATTCTAATTCCGGTATTACTTCATTCTTAATAAATTGATAGAATTTTTCAGCACCACCAGAACCGTGGGCATAAACAGTAGGGGTATAATCCCTATTTCTTTGCTTGTTATTACCAACAGCTACTAAAATACAAGGAGGTATACTTTCCTTTTGTACTTTATCCGAAATAATCCCTGCAATTGTATTAAACCTTGTGTCTCCGTCCAAAGCAATAATCAATTGATGTTTTGAATTGGCATTATAATTTTCAGGAAGAAAGACATACACAGGGTAACTGTCATTTATTACAGAAGAGGTTACAACAAATTGTTCTTTTTTACCGATGACATCAAAACTATCATCATCATTAGAGCAGCTAAACAGTAAACTAGAGAGTAAAAGAATTGTTGCAAGTTTCATAGCCTTAGACTTTGCTTCAAAAGTCCAAAATCTTTAAAACTTAAAACTTATTCCAAATCAAGAAATTACCCTTTTAAGCGTTTTTTAAGTATGCTTTTTTCACCCTGCTATAGGTTTCTGCTGTCATACCTAAATAATTGGCAATTAATTTTTGAGGCACCTCTTCTAAAAATCTTTTAGATTTAGAAATTGTACTCAAAAAAAGTTCGTATTTTTTGTAGGCATTCTTATGCTGCAGTATTAAAGATCTCTTTTCCCGCTCTAGGTGAACTTGTTCAAATAGTTTCGTATAAATAAAGGAAAATGGGTGGCTTTGTAATAGAAGTTTGTCTATGTCCTCTTTTTCAAAATAGATAATTTCAGAATCAGTTAATGCTTCTTGTATTTGATTGGAAGGTGAGTTTTCCATATAACTTGTAAAATTATTGAAACTCATACCTGTCAGAGAAAAATCTATTGTAAACAGATTATCTTCAATAATGGTGTATTGATGGATAAACCCTTTTAAAACTAAACTGGTCTTGGTCTCCACCTGCCCTATATCCAACAGAAACTCTCCCTTTTTTATTTTTTTCTTTCGTATAACCTTAGCCAAAGGCTCAAAATCATTTTCAGTTAATGGATATACCTGATTGAAAAAATCAAACAGAATATTCTCTTCAACAGAAAAGTGCTCTTTCATAAGGTTAATTTTACTAACTACCTGATAAAAACGGGTTCGTTTTCTTTTACGGTATGCGCTTCACTGTACTCATACTCGTCATAATTGAACCCTTTTAGCTCATCTAGCGTATTTACATCTTTATCTATAATATAGCGCACCATGGAGCCACGGGCCTTTTTAGCATAAAAACTAATGATCTTTAACTTATCATTTTTCCAATCTTTAAAGACGGGACTAATTACAGGCACTTTTAAAGCTTTGGTGTCTATTGCACTAAAATATTCATTACTAGCTAAGTTGATGAAAAGTTCATCATCCTGCATTTCGGAATTCAACTCGTCCGTTAAGGTTTTTTTCCAGAACTCATACAGGTTCTTTTTTCTACCTACTTTTAATTGCGTACCCATCTCCAGGCGATACGGTTGCATTAAATCCAACGGTCTTAAAAAGCCATAAAGGCCAGAAAGAATACGTAAGCTTTCCTGTAGTTTTTCCATTTTTTGAGAAGGCATGGTATACGCATCCAACCCTTGGTACACATCCCCATTAAAAGCGTAAACGGCAGGGCGTGCATTTTTAAGTGTGAAAGGCACTTCAAAATCTTGGTTTCTTTGATAATTTAACTGCGCCAAATTATCTGAAATACCCATAAGCTCGGATAAAGCTTTAGGGTTTTTCTTGGCCAAAATTTTATTTAGTTTTAAAGCCTCTTCTAAAAATTGAGGTTGTGTTTCTTTATATTTAGGGTATTCCTTATCAAAATCCAAAGATTTTGCCGGTGAGATAACAATCTTCATACTAGTGTCTATTTTGAAAAACTTCAGGTAAAAATACTGATGATTATCAATATAACCTATGGCATAAGAAAAGAGTTATTGATATGAGTATCAATGTTATTTATAACTTAGTTACTGTGCTGTGAATAATGTCGCCATTTTTCAATACAGTCTAACATGTCCTGTGGAATTTCAGAATCAAAACGCATCATTTCTCCGGTTACAGGGTGCACAAAACCCAACGTTTTTGCATGTAGAGCCTGCCGGGGCAATACCTTAAAAGCATTATCTACAAACTGTTTATACTTGGTAAATGTTGTTCCCTTTAAAATTTTATCACCACCATAACGCTCATCATTAAAAAGTGTATGGCCAATATATTTCATGTGAACCCTGATCTGGTGGGTACGACCGGTCTCTAATTTGCAGGAAACCAAAGTTACATAACCCAATCGCTCCATAACGGAATAATGCGTAACCGCTTCCTTACCTTCATCTCCTTCAGGAAAGACATGCATCTGCAAACGGTTTTTGGGATTTCTTGCTACATTTCCTTCTATAGTACCCTCATCATCTTGTACATTCCCCCAAACTAGAGCAACATATTCCCGTTCAGAAGTTTTATCAAAGAATTGTTTGGCAAGGTGTGTCATGGCCGCCTCTGTTTTGGCCACTACCAAAAGTCCTGAAGTGTCTTTATCAATACGATGCACAAGACCAGGACGTTCATTACTGTTTGCCGGTAAATCCTTAACATGGTGCAAAAGTGCATTAATAAGGGTCCCAGAATAGTTTCCGTGACCAGGATGCACCACCATACCTGCAGGCTTATTGACTACCAACAGCACATCATCCTCATAAACAACATCTATGGGTATATCTTCCGGAACCAATAGAAACTCATGGGGAGGGTGCTCAAACAATACCTTTACCTCATCGTTAGGCTTTACCTTATAGTTCTGTTTTACAATAGTGCCGTTTACCCAAATATGCCCATTCTTAGCAGATTGCTGAATTTTATTTCGGGTAGCGTATTCTATAAAGTTCATTAAGAATTTATCCACTCTTAATGGCACTTGCCCCTTTGAAGCTATAACACGATGATGTTCAAAAAGCTCATCATCGTTCAATTCTTGATTTTCCGGTGTTTGCATGTACTATTCTGAATCTGCTTGAACCTTTGCTTGCTCGGTTATGGAACCATTACCGCAAACCAACTCAATTTTAGAAGTTTTAGGTAACTTATCACCCGGCTTCACTTGTTTTCCTTTATACTTTATATAATAGACCATATCTTTTCCTAATTGGTCTATATAAGTAACGCGTTGCACATCTAAACCTACAGCACGTAGCATAGAGGCCGCATTACGTTGTGTAACCTGTATAATATTAGGAACGGAAACTTTCTTATAGCCAGACGGATTGACCGTAAAATAAATTTTTCGGTTTTCCTTAACCTTGTTGCCGGCAGGTGGATTTTGTTCTATGATAGAAAATCTAGGGTAATCCGGATTAAAATTGGCAGAATCCAAGACCTCATACCTTAATTTAGCCTCTTCTACAGATTTACGCATTTCCGGCACGGACATTTTAGCAAAGTCGGGCACTTCAACAAACTCACCATGGTTCGTGGTTGAACTTAACCAACGTAACATAAAAAATACCAAGAGTATCAGAACCAAAATGGCTAGACCTATTTGGATAAAAAATACCTTACTTTTTAAAAAATTGAAAAAATTACGCATTGGGTTCCTTTTAACGCAACAAATATAGTGAACTCGTGTTGCTTTTTTTGTTTAATTTCGGTTTCGTTTTATAGAGTAAATTTTAAACGGTTGTATGAAGAAGAATATTGCCATAATTATGGGTGGTTATAGTAGCGAATATAAAATTTCGCTTACCAGTGGAAATGTAGTGCACAAATACCTCAACAAAGAAAAATTCAATACGTACCGCATCCATATTTTTAAAGATAAATGGGTCTATGTTGATGAAGACAATGAAGAATACCCAATCAATAAAAATGATTTTTCAGTAAACCTTGAAAAAGAAACGTTACGTTTTGACTGTATTTTTAATGCTATTCATGGTTCACCTGGAGAAGATGGCCTAATGCAAGCCTATTTTGAACTGATAGGTATTCCACAGACCTCTTGTGATTATTACCAATCTGCCCTTACATTTAATAAACGGGACCTTTTAAGTGTATTAAAACCTTACGGAATACATGCTGCCCCATCCTATTACTTAAATTTAGGAGACACCATAGACGAAGAAGCCATTATTGAAAAAGTAGGACTACCTTGTTTTGTAAAGGCTAATAAAGCCGGAAGTAGCTTTGGAATTTCTAAAGTTCACGAAAAAGAAAACTTAAAAGCCGCTATAGATAATGCATACAAAGAAGACGATGAGATTATAATTGAAGCTTTTTTAGATGGCACAGAGGTTTCAGTTGGTGTAATAACTTATAGAGGAGAAATAAAAGTCTTGCCCATTACCGAAATTGTTTCTGAAAACGACTTTTTTGATTACGAAGCAAAATATGAGGGTAAGTCCCAAGAAATTACACCTGCACGTATTTCAACAATACAACAAAAAAAGGTTGAGGAAATTGCAAAACGTGCGTATGAAGTATTAAAAATGAAAGGCTACTCCAGAAGTGAATTTATTTTTATAGGTGATGAACCCTATATGTTAGAAATGAATACCACTCCCGGACTCACCACAGAAAGTATCTTGCCTCAACAAGCGGAAAAGGAAGGTATTTCTCTAGAAGAATTGTTCACTAGTGCCGTAGATGAAGCTCTAAATAAAAAAGGGTAACTTTATAAGAATGGGTAAATTAACCCTATAATTCCAATACACTTATGAGACGTGCAATATTTCCAGGTTCTTTTGACCCACTTACCTTAGGTCACTCGGATATTATACAAAGAGGAGTTACCTTATTTGATGAAATTATAATTGCCATTGGTGTAAATGCCGATAAAAAATATATGTTTTCATTGGAACAACGCATGAAGTTTATTGTAGACGCTTTTAAAGATGAACCTAAAATTAAAGTTCATACCTATGAAGGCCTAACCGTAGACTTCTGTAAAAAAGTTGATGCTGATTTTATTTTGAGAGGACTACGAAATCCTGGTGATTTTGAATTTGAAAAAGCTATAGCACACACCAACAGAAAGTTATCTGAAATAGAAACTGTATTTTTATTAACATCTTCAGGAAAATCTTACATTAGTTCTTCAATTGTACGAGATGTAATCAGAAACGGAGGTGACTACACGAGCCTTGTGCCTGATACTGTCCGTACATTTTAAGTTTTACCACCTAATCTTCTAATATCACATTTAAAAGTGTTAATTCTTAAATATAATTTGTAATTTGTAGGTAAATACAACATAAATAGCTTTTATTTTACCTATACAACCCTTTTTTCGTGCAACACAACGAGTTTGATGCTATTCACAACAAAGGTTTAGATATAACACAAAATGCAGCTACTTTAGTCAGAAATTACAACATAGCCTTGAACGGAACCAAAACCACATTAAACAACCCCTTAGTAAAACAGCTGCCAACAGCTACTGTTTTCACGAACAAAAAGTTCGAGGTTGTTTATGCTTCCGACAAGTTCTTTGCAGATTTTGATTTTGATTCAAACGATACGTTAGGCAGACCTATAAACGAGTTATTCACAACACTTAGTGAAGACTGGGAAAATACACTTTACCACTGTCTTTCAGACAAGACTCATGATACCAATGTAAATTACAGTTTAAATAGTGCCACTGATTCTAAATGGTACAAGTGGGCGTGCACCGCTTGGCAAAATGATCAAAATAATCCCATTGGTCTGATCATACAATTTGAAGACATTACAGAAAAGAAGTTAAAGAAAGAGCAAGTAGACACTCTTCAATCTCTTCTTGATGCCATGTGTGAGATAAGCGAAATAGGGGTTTGGGATTACAACATCCAAGATGACAAGCTTATATGTTGCGATATCATTCGAAAAATATATAATGTTGGAGCGGATCACCAATTCTCTTTTGACGGCGCCCTATCTTCTTATAAGGACGGTCACAGTAGAAATACAATTTCAATGTTAGTTCATGAAAGCATGAACAAGGGTAAAACCTGGAGCGAAAAGTTACAGTTAAGAACCTCTAATGGCAAGAATATTTGGGTACAGGCGTCAGGTATGCCCACATATTCAGATGGTAAAATTGTTGGCATCAAAGGGACCCTACAGAACATAGAAAAACAAGTTCAGTCAGAGACAAAGACCAGAGAAAACGAGCTATTACTGCGTACTTTAATTGATAATTTACCTCTAAATGTATTTATAAAAGATACAGAATCAAGAAAAATTCTGGTAAACAAATCCGAGTGTGATTACATGGGTGTAGATAGTGCTGATGAGTTATTAGGAAAAAGCGACTTTGAGCTATTCAACAAAGATATTGCACTAATTTCTAGGTCAGAAGACCTACAAGTTATGGAAACTCTTATCCCTATTTTAGGTAGGGAGACTATAAACGAAACTAAAGACGGTAGAATTGCTACTTTTCTAACATCTAAAATTCCTTTGAAAGGAAATAACGGAAAAGCACAAGGTCTGGTTGGTATCAGTATGGACATTACTGACCTTAAACAAAAAGAACAAGAACTACGCGATTTAATCAATGTTACCTCGCATCAGAATAAAAAATTAGTGAATTTTGCGCATATTGTTTCTCACAACCTGCGCTCTCACACCGCTAATTTCTCTATGTTATTAGATTTTCTTGCCAACGAAAAAAACGAGAACGAGAAGTCCAACATCATTAAAATGCTTACCCAAGCTTCTGATAATTTGCTTGAAACCTTAGAGAACCTAAATGAAGTCGTTGCAATCAATACAAATATTAATCTTGAGAAAAAACCTGTTAGATTAAACCAACGTATTGTTTCTGTAAAACGAAACCTAAAAGCATTTTTAGTAAACAATAATGCTAAAATAGTAAACGCTATTTCAGAACATACGACTATTAAGGTTATACCTGCATATATTGACAGTATCTTAATGAATTTCATTACTAATGCTGTTAAATATAGACATCCAGACAGACCTCCATTAATTACTTTGAGCACTATAAGCGAAAATGGTTATGTAGTGTTATCTATTGAGGATAACGGTTTGGGTATTGATCTTAAAAAATACGGAAACAAACTATTTGGCATGTACAAAACCTTTCACGATCATAGTGACGCCAGAGGCATAGGTCTTTACATAACTAAAAACCAAATAGAGGCAATGAACGGCAAAGTAACTGTTGCCAGTAAGGTAGGCCTAGGCACTACTTTCAAAATATATTTTAATGAACAAAATTGAAAGTATTTGTATTATTGATGATGACCCTATTACAGTTTTTGGCATTCAAAAGATGTTAAGCCTTGTGGTTGATTGTAATGATATTTGTGTATACCGCAATGGCAAACTGGCTATTGAAGGGATTAAGCAGAGGATTGAAGAAAATAAAAAAGTCCCTCAGGTAATTTTTTTAGATATAAACATGCCAATTATGGACGGCTGGCAGTTTCTAGATGAGTTCATCACTTTTGATCTAACCGAAAAAGTACGAGTAAACATTATTACTTCTTCAATAGACACCTTCGATTTACAAAACTGGGAAGAGTTCAAGAAAAAAACGTGCCATACCATTACCTTTAACAACAAACCAATTCGCAAAGAACACGTTGCCGAGATTACCAAAATTGCATAGTATAAGCTTACTTGTTTTTGCTTATTTTTGATATATGCAACGACTATCTATCACCTACAGCCCCTTCTCATGTATTGTTCTTCTTGCAGTCTTGCTCATTTTTTTTTCATGTGAAACGGAACAACAAGACAATATTGAGGACTACAGAACCCATTTTGAACTTAGTAACGGCACCGAAACCGCAACATACCTAGAAACAATAGATTTCTACATTAGGCTAGCTAAAGAGTTTCCTGAAATTAATATGCAAACCATTGGTGAAACAGATAGTGGCTACCCACTACATATAATTACTTATAATCCAGATGGCGATTTTAATTTTCAAAAAATAGGAGATAACAAGACTATTTTGTTTATCAATAACGGGATTCATCCTGGTGAGAGTGATGGTATTGATGCTACCATGTTGTTATATAAAGATTTTGCCACTGGCAAATTAACCCCTCCAAAAAACACCGTATTGGTAACCATTCCCATTTATAATATTGGCGGAGCTTTGAACAGAAACAGCACCACAAGAGCCAACCAAAACGGCCCTGTATCATACGGTTTTAGAGGAAACACTTTAAATTATGACCTTAACCGTGATTTTATTAAGGGAGACACTAAAAATGCTCGCACCTTTTTTGAAATTTTTCACATGGTCAATCCTGACATTTTTATTGACAATCATGTAAGTAACGGAGCGGATTACCAATATACATTAACACATCTCTTTACGCAACACAATAAATTAGGCGGAGAATTAGGTGATTATGTAAACAATAAAATGATGCCCTCTTTAGAGAAATCATTACAAGAGGCAAAATGGGACATTACACCATACGTCAACGTCTTCAACCAAGTGCCTGAAAAAGGATTTTCCCAATTCATGGATTACCCCAGATACTCCACAGGATATACTACCTTATGGAATACTTTTGGTATGATGGTAGAAACACATATGCTCAAACCTTATAAGCAGAGAGTAGAAGGCACCTACCAGCTCATGACAAAAATGATTGATTTTGCGGAGGCAAATTCTAAAGAAATAGAACAATTAAGGGCACAAGCAAAACATAGACATAAAGATTGGACCCACTACCCTACCAAATGGCAGGTAGATACTACAAAAACAACAATTTTAGATTTTAAGGGATACGAAGGCGACACACTTACCAGTGCAGTAACAGGGCTCACGAGATTAAAATATGACAGAACCCGACCGTTTAATAAAAAAACACCATATCAAAATTTCTATACACCTATAGATTCCGTTGAAATTCCTAATGCCTATATACTTAAAAAGGGTTGGCGCAAAGTAATTTCTCTTTTAGAAGTCAACAAAATAAATTACAAGACATTCCAAAAAGATACAATGCTCACTGTACAGTCGTACAAAATAGATAGCTACAAAACAGTAGATAAACCGTATGAAGGCCACTACCCACACTACGACACAGAAGTAAGAAACTCAACAAAAAAAATGAAATTTCAACAGGGAGATATTTTAATTCCTACCGACCAAAAAGGTGTTCGGTATATCATAGAAACTCTAGAGCCGGAAACTAAAGACTCTTTCTTTAACTGGAATTTTTTCGATTCGATTTTGCAACAAAAAGAAGGGTTTTCTCCATATGTATTTGAAGATGAAGCCGCCAGGTTATTAGAGGAAAACCAAGTTTTGAAAGATAGTTTTCTATCCAAAAAAAGCAATGATTCCCTTTTTAACGGCAACTGGTACGTACAGCTAGACTGGATTTTTAAACACTCTGACCATTACGAAGATGCTCACATGCAATACCCTGTCTATAGAATTATGAAAGAGTAGAAGTTATGCTCCAAAAAGTATTTTTATGTTGTTATATGAGTTTTGGAGTGCTTCTTGAATTTTTTTAGGACCTTTCCATTTTACCTTCATTATCCCCTCTTTCTTTTCAGGTTTCAGTTTGCCTGTATAACTGGTTCGCATTGCGTACCAATGCACCTCTTTTAAAGTATACACACCGTTGTTACTGAAAATATGATAGGTGGTTCTTAAAAAATTCTCTATTCTAAGATCTTTCACTCCAGTTTCCTCCATAACCTCCCTTACGGCACAGACTTCAATAGATTCTCCCTTATCTAATTTTCCTTTTGGCAAATCCCATTTATCGTTTCTATAAATAAATAGCACCTCGCCAATATCATTGGTAACCACTCCACCAGCAGCAACCACTAGAGGAATTCTATGTGTAAACTTCTTAAGAATATCTTCATGATTAGGGTGATAGATATAGGCTTCAGTCAGTTTTTTCTTTCTTAATGCCTTTATGGCTTCTTGAATAGAAGCTTCGTTTAGCAAAAAATATTCACCGCCTCCAGTTTCTGAGAGCTTATTTGTTAAGATCAAAGGCAATTCGTTCACAAAAACTTTATACATTTGCGTCATGGTTTTAGACAAAAATACCGCCAAGAAAACGGCCGAACTTCTACTGCAAATTAATGCAATTAAGTTGAAACCGGAAAATCCTTTCGTATGGGCTTCCGGATGGAAATCTCCAATATATTGTGATAACAGAATAATACTCTCCTACCCTGTCATTAGAAACTTCGTTAGAGAAGAAATGGCAAAGCAAGTAGAGGCCCTTTATGGCAAGCCCGATATTATTGCCGGAGTAGCCACAGGAGCTATTGGAATTGGCGCTTTGGTCGCTGATTTTCTAGGACTCCCGTTTATTTACGTACGCCCGGAACCCAAGGCACACGGGAGAAAGAATCAGATTGAAGGCCAATTAGAAACCAACCAGACCGTAGTAGTTATTGAAGATTTGATCAGTACGGGAAAAAGTAGTCTGAATGCTGTAGAGGCTTTAAAAGAGTCCGGTGCCAATGTAAAAGGTATGTTAGCCATTTTTACTTATGGTTTTGATGTTGCACAAAGTAATTTTGAAGAAAAAAATGTTTCTTTAAATACACTTAGTGATTACGACCATTTGATCGAGCAAGCCTCAGACACTCATTTTATAAAAGAAGAGCAGTTAAATACCTTATTAGAATGGAGAAAAAACCCTTCTAAATGGGAACAATAATAGTAATATGCACATAGAGACACCACAAAAAGATATTGCAAAAGGAGATAAAGAAGTTTTTGAGTTCTTAACAGACCTGAAGAATTTTGAAAAATTAATGCCAGAAAACATTGATAAATTTGAAGTGATCAATGAAGATCGTTTTCTTTTTGCCCTTAAAGGTATGCCGCAAATTGTATTGCAACGACAAACACAGACACCTAACAGCCAAATTATTTTAGGTGCAGCTAGTGACAAACTGCCTTTTACACTTACTGCAGATATTCTTGCTGTGAGCGATACAGAAAGTAAAGTTTCATTAAGTTTTGAAGGTCAGTTCAACGCTATGATGGCAATGATGGTTAAACACCCAATAACGAATTTCATGAGTACGTTATCAGAAAACTTAACGAAGATTTAATTAGTAGAGCAATTTTACCTCTTTAATATCAAATTCTTTTAGCACGTTATCTTCCATGGCTATTTGTAGTTTTCCCTTTGGCGAAACTCCACGAATAAAGCCCATGAACAGCTCATTTTTTTTATTCTCAAAAGTAGAGGGTTTGTCTTTTCTAAAAAGTACCTGCTCGTAAGTCTGCCATAAACTTTCTTTGCTACTCGTATTCAACTCTAAAAAAACAGATTTTAGACTTTCCACTAATTCGTGTAACAATTCATCCAAATCAAAATTATAACCCAAAATCAATTTTAATGACGACGCATTTTCAAGCGTTCCAAAAAAGGTTTGGTTCACGTTTAACCCTATTCCTATAATTGCAGTATTAATTAAAGTTCCCGACAACATATTTTCAATAAGAATTCCACAAATTTTTGACGTACCTGACAGAATGTCGTTGGGCCATTTTATTGTTAAATCTGGTACTTGGTACGCTTTTAATGTATTATAAACAGCCAGCGACACACAAATATTTAGTAGAAAATAATCATTGGCCCGCAAGGCCAAATCTTGCCTTAACACACTAAATGTAAGGTTTTTACCAGTATCAGACTCCCATTTAGCCCCCATTTGCCCCTTTCCACTACGCTGTTCTTTAGCAGAAACCACTGTAAAATCAGCCTGCTTAACATCAGACAACAAACGCTTTAAATATGCGTTTGTAGAGTCCGTGGCATCAAGTTTGATTATATTCATGCTAGGCTCATTTTGAAGATATTGTATCTATTATAAAAAACTAGGTCTAAAAGAACAAAAAAATAATAACTTTGTAGAAACTAAAATTTTTGAATGCAAAAAAGCAAAGCCAGTGCAGATGAACTAATTGCATTGATATTACAGGGGATAGAAGAAGTT
Organism: Zobellia roscoffensis; assembly: GCF_015330165.1. NCBI lineage: Bacteria > Pseudomonadati > Bacteroidota > Flavobacteriia > Flavobacteriales > Flavobacteriaceae > Zobellia > Zobellia roscoffensis. The sequence continues at coordinate 2,685,548 of NZ_JADDXT010000002.1, read as the reverse complement.
AAGGGACAAGATATAAATCTACTTGACCTTAGAGATATAGAAAATACAGTTTGTGACTACTTTATAATTTGCAATGGTACTTCAAATACGCACGTAAACGCAATAGTAGGTTCAATTCGTAAAATCGTTAGCAAATCCATACAAGACAAACCTTGGCATGTAGAAGGTGAAGATAACGCCGAGTGGGTATTAATGGATTATGTTAATGTTGTTGTACACGTTTTTCAAAGACAAATTAGAGAATATTATGATATTGAAGGACTTTGGGGAGATGCCAAAGTAACCACAATAGAAAGTAGTAGCAGTTTGAATCAGTAAAAAATAATAATGGCTAAAGATAATAATACAAATACCAAGAAACCGAAGTTCAGCTCATGGTGGATTTATGGATTGATTGCAATACTTTTAATAGCTTTTCAATTTATAGGTAGTGGCAACTTGGCCAGCACCAGAAAGACAACAACTTCGGAGTTGCAGGAATACCTTAGAAATGGTGATGTCAAAGAGATAATGATTATTACGAATACGCGCCAGGCAAAAGTTTTCCTTACGGAAGAAGCCATGGCTAAAGATGTTCATAAAGATGTTGCAGAAAAGCCTTTTCTTCCTTCAACCGGTGCTGTACCTCAATATGTATTGGATTACGGTGATTTGCAGAACTTTGAGAATGAGATAAAAAACATCAAAAAAGAAAATAATCTAGATACTATTGTCGATTATGATACGGACAATAACTATCTAATGGATCTTCTATTAGGCATACTACCTTTTGTCTTAATCATTGGTATTTGGATTTATTTGATGCGTAGAATGTCTGGCGGCGGCGGCGGCGGTGCTGGAGGTCAAATCTTTAATATTGGTAAATCTAAAGCCAAGCTTTTTGACGAAAAGACAGACACAAGAACTTCCTTTAAAGATGTTGCAGGTCTTGAAGGCGCGAAAGAAGAAGTTGAAGAAATAGTAGAGTTTCTTAGAAACCCGGACAAGTATACTTCCCTAGGTGGTAAAATACCAAAAGGAGCCCTTCTAGTAGGGCCTCCGGGAACAGGTAAGACACTTTTGGCAAAAGCCGTTGCTGGTGAAGCCAAAGTACCTTTCTTCTCGTTGTCAGGCTCTGATTTCGTAGAGATGTTTGTTGGTGTAGGTGCATCTAGAGTGCGCGACCTTTTTAAACAAGCAAAAGATAAATCTCCTGCCATTATATTTATTGATGAAATAGATGCTATTGGTAGAGCACGTGGTAAAAATAATTTTACAGGTTCTAATGATGAACGCGAAAACACCTTAAATCAGTTATTAACTGAAATGGATGGTTTTGGAACGAATACGAACGTTATTGTTCTAGCCGCAACCAACCGTGCAGATGTACTGGACAAAGCTTTGATGCGTGCAGGTCGTTTTGACAGACAGATATATGTAGACCTACCAGATATTAGAGAAAGAGAAGAAATTTTTGAAGTTCACTTAAGACCTATTAAAACTTCAGAAGCTTTAGATCTAGACTTTTTAGCCAGACAAACACCTGGATTCTCAGGTGCAGACATTGCAAACGTCTGTAATGAAGCTGCATTAATTGCTGCTAGAAAAGAGAAAAAAGCGGTTTCAAAACAAGATTTCTTAGATGCTGTCGATAGAATTGTTGGGGGGTTAGAGAAAAAGAATAAAATTATCACTCCTGGTGAGAAAGAAACTATTGCTTATCACGAAGCAGGTCACGCTACCACAAGCTGGATGCTTGAGCATGCCGCTCCACTAGTAAAGGTTACAATTGTACCAAGAGGTCAATCATTAGGTGCCGCTTGGTATTTGCCAGAAGAACGTCTTATTGTACGTCCGGAGCAGATGTTAGATGAAATGTGTGCTACTATGGGCGGTAGAGCTGCTGAAAAAGTAATTTTCAACAAAATATCTACCGGAGCATTAAGTGACTTGGAAAAAGTAACCAAGCAAGCTAGAGCTATGGTAACCATTTATGGTCTTAATGAAGAAATAGGAAACATTACCTACTATGATTCTTCAGGGCAAGATTCATATGGTTTCTCTAAGCCCTATAGCGAGGATACTGCAAAGAAGATTGACGAAGAAATATCTAAAATTATTGAAGAACAGTACCAGAGAGCCATTCAGGTATTGACCGATAATAAAGATAAACTTACTATCCTTGCAGAAAGATTATTAGAAAAAGAAGTCATCTTTAAAGAAGATTTAGAGAAGATTTTTGGCAAAAGATCTTTTGGCGAAGAATTCGATAAAAAAGGCCAAGAAAAAATTTCTAATAGTTCAATATCCTCAGAGGATGCGTTAACTGAAGAAGGAGAAGAAAATAAATAAGAATATTTAACGTTTTCTTTAACTAGAGAGAACGCATATTGAGTTTTACAAGAGCAAATGGGGCTATTTGACAAATTATTCGGTGGCGGCAAGCAAAAGAAGGTTTCCAAAGAAACAGCGGAAACTAGAGGTGCACATATGCCTGATCTGAACATTCCTGTAGATGAGAAATTTACCATACATTTTAAACAAAATGGTGGTAAATTTCTTTACTGCGATTCATTTTCCGAGATTTCTCAGGCGGTAAAAAACATCGTTAATGAGAATAGCTGGCAGGAACACCCGTTCTATGTCATAAACCCAAAACTCAAAGAAAAGTTTTCCAAAGAAAATATTAGCTTCACCAACATAAGTAAAGAAAGTGAAGTGTTCTTTACCACTTGTGAACATTTAATAGCTCAAAATGGCTCTATATTAGTTTGTTCTAATCAATTAATGGACAAAAAGCTAAACGAATTACCATATAACGTAATCGTATTTGCTACCACTAGCCAATTGGTTGAATCCATAGGGGAAGGTTTAAAAACCATTAAAAAGAAATATGGCCATAATATTCCCGCAAACATCACAACATTAAAACACTTTCAGGCCAACGAAGGAAATTCAGATGATTTTCTAACTTACGGAAGCAGTTCTAAAAACCTGTATCTCTTACTTCTGGAAGACCTATAATAACATGAGGGAAGTTTTAAGACGTTCGCTTACAGGAGCTGTTTACATCTTTTTATTGTTGTCCGCAGTTTTTTTAAGCTCAGACGCTTTCGATTTTTTATTTATGATTTTTGGGCTTGCCTGTCTAAACGAATACAAAAAGCTTGTTGATTTAAAAGGACTTCATATTTATGGCGCCTATTTAATTCTATGGTGGGCATTCATCTACTTTGTAAGTGATATGATTCTGGTCTATGCCCTATTGGGTTGTACCTTGGTCGTTAATTCCATGTTACTTTTTTACCTTTTCTCAAAACGGACAAGACTTTTCAATACCGTTCAAAAATTTCTTATTGGTTTATTCTATGTAGGCGGTGGTTGCATCTTCCTTACAATGATTCCATATACCAATAATGACTTTGCCAAGTTTTTAATTATAGGTATTTTTATCTTAATTTGGGTAAATGATTCGTTTGCTTACATAGTAGGTCGTAGCTTTGGGCGCACCAAGTTGTTTCCTGCGGTATCACCTAAGAAAACGATTGAAGGTGCTCTAGGCGGATTAGTTTTTGCTGTTGGATCAGCTTATTTTATGGCTAAATATGAACCTATTTTAAACCCCATGCAATGGGTAGTATTAGCCGTAGTTATAGTAATAGCTGGGAACCTAGGGGATTTAATCGAGTCAAAATTTAAAAGAACGGCGGGCGTAAAAGATAGTGGTGCTATTTTACCTGGCCATGGCGGCATGTTAGATCGCTTAGATAGTTTAATATTTGCTGCACCGTTTGCGTACTTAACCTTAAAAATATTCGCCCATGTTTCATAGAGAGGGTCAAAAAATTATTCTGATCACCTTTTTTATTGTTGCTGTAATCATACTTGGTTCTCAATACGCTATTGATATTCCTTGGCTTCGCATAGGAATTCAATTAATTGCCGTTGTATTTTTAATCTTAATACTACAGTTCTTCAGAAACCCAACCCGTAGAGCCGCAAAAAACTTTGATGAAATTTTAGCTCCCGTAGACGGAAAAGTAGTTGTTATTGAAGAGGTTGAAGAAACTGAATATTTCAAAGAAAAACGCATACAAGTTTCTATTTTCATGTCACCAACCAACGTTCATGTTACACGTTACCCGGCTAGTGGAAGTGTAAAATACTCAAAATATCACCCTGGAAAGTATTTGGTAGCTTGGCACCCTAAATCCAGTACAGAGAACGAAAGAACAACTGTTGTGATACGTACACCAAAATTTGGTGACATTCTCTACAGACAAATCGCTGGTGCTTTGGCTAGACGTATAGTTAACTACGCAGAAGAAGGTGATAATGTTCAGCAAGGTGAGGACGCTGGTTTTATCAAATTTGGCTCTAGAGTTGATTTATTCTTGCCCCTGGATTGTGCTATTACCGTTAAATTAAATCAGAAAGTAATCGGTGCTGAAACTTGTGTTGCCGCTGTTCTAAAGAAGAATGAAGAAGGAGAAATTACATACTGATTTTGACAAGGCGGTAGAGTTTATGAACAACTTTACCAAACCACTGCCGGCCGATCTACTATTGAAGCTTTATGCCTATTACAAGATAGCTAACAAAAACTATAGCAATCCTGGTAGCAGCACCCCTTTAATCAATGCTTTTAAAGCTAACGCCCTTATTCAAGCAAAGAATATAAAGCGAGATGATGCTATGAGGGCTTATATTAAACTTGTTAAGAACGAGGTGCGTAAAAAAAGCTAATCCATTATTTTTGTTACTCGTATAAATCGTTAGTATCTGCTTTACAGAGTTCGTATATAAAATCACCCATTTTTAGGGTCACATCTTTAAAAAATCGCTCACCCTTTTCTTTTGTTGCTTTATGAGGATTGCCCACGCCGGTATCCTTACTAATTTCTGACCATTTTCTTTCGGCCCAAGCCCAACCTTCCGAAAAGGATTTAATTTTATACTTCTTAGAAGCCCCATCACCCCATTTTTCCCTGGGCAATACCAAATCTGGTTGTAAATGAAGCATCAGGCTAGTTTCCATCTCATCTGCATGATCTCCTTTTTCTTCAAAATACAAGCCTTTGTCCAAAACCCCCGGAAAGAAACAAAAGCTAATAAACATCTTAGGGAACTTATAGCCCAGCTCACGTACTAAAGGTTTAAAGTTATTGCCGCCATGACCATTAAATATCAATAATTTATACACGCCTTGTCTATTAAGAACCTCTACTATGTCAGTCAAAATAGCAAGCTGTGTACTAGGATTTAAATTTATATCAAGATATATATCAGATTGGCCTGTATTAACTCCAAATGGCAGCGTAGGCAACACGATAGGTTTCCCTCCTCTTTCCCATGCCACACGCGCAGCCTCTGCCGTCATATAATCGGCCTGAATATTATCGGTTGCATAGGGTAAATGATAGTTATGGGCCTCAGTAGCTCCCCATGGCAATATGGCTAAATCAAATTTCTCGTCCTTTAAGGCTTTCCAATTGGTCTCTGCTAAAATATAAGGTCTCATAAAATAACTGTTATCTAAAAAATAATATGCTCTTTTTAATTAAGCATTAGCTAGAGCTAAGGTATCAAAATGCAATCAAACCATTGTTTTTCTATTGTGAACGGCAGATTCAAAATAGGTAAAATAAAAACCGAAAAATATAGTAATCATAAAATAGATAGCAACAAGCCAACTTCCGAAAGTAATGTAGCTATTCATACCGAACCAATCACCCATAATAGAAATCAACACCAATCCTACTATACCCCTGAAAAGTTCAATATAAACGGCATATGGTTTTCGGTCCATTAAAGTAGTGTACCCATAAATACCGACAAAAACTATAAAACCGAATACTAAAAGTCCGCTCACTCCAATCTCGGTATAGTTAAAAAACATGAACCATAAAAATAGTGTTGTGGCAATGAGTTGAAAAATAGCGTATACTTTTAAAGCTATGGATGGCTGGGTGTCGTATCGCGTAAAGCCATAGACATCTTCAATAATTTCGATAGGATATTTTGTTTTAACGTCCTCTGGCCTCCAACCCGTGGGCATAAACCATATACGCAATTTATCTAAATAGCTCTTAGTGCGCCGCGCATCTTGCATCAATCGCCAAAGGTGTTGAAAATTAATAGGAACAGGATTCCATGTAGAAGCTGGTTTTAATACGCCATACTGGGGAGGTACGTCCTCCAACTCTTCTTGAAACGTACCAAACCAACGATCCCAGACACAAAGAATCTGTCCCAAATTCTTATCTATATATTCAGGATTTATTGCGTGATGAACCCTATGTTGTGATGGCGTAACAATAATATACTCTGCCCAACCCATTTTACCTATGTGCTGTGTGTGGTACCAAAATTGCGCAAATAAATGAATTGGAGCTAGTATGGCTATTATCTCGTTAGGCACCCCAAAGAAAGCAGCCGGAATCAATAGTAAGGGAAAATAACCAATTAAATTAGAAATAGACTGGCGCAACGCACATGCAAGATTAAACTCTTCGCTGCTGTGATGAATAACATGTTGATTCCAGAAAAAGTTTACCTTATGATTTAGCCTGTGGTTCCAATATCCTGCAAAATCTATGACTACAAAGGCCACAATCCATAGAAGCCAAGTACTCTCTAATGTAAACACGGCCAAATTCTCCAATAAAATAGGATAGGTCACCAAGATAAAACCCAAACCCAAAGTATCTTTGATGATATTGGTAAAACCTGCGCTGATACTTGAAACCGAATCCAGCACTTTATGCTTCTGATCTTTCACAAAATAGCCATATCCTATTTCTATGGCCAAAAGCACCACAAAAAATGGAATTGCATACAAAAGCGCCTGAGCATAACTTTCCACTTTGGGAGTTTTAAATTTTGATTTAGTATTGATATTTCTCTATAAATAGAGACGAACAGTTTTTGAATTGAGCCGAATCTAATTAAAAGGACCAACCATTATATGAGCTCGAAAAGTTCCGGGATCCATTAACCAAGGCATTCCCTTTTCATGTGGTTTTGACGGTAAACCGGTAGACTCAACAGTAGCAAAGGGTGTATAAATAACATAACGATATTGACCATTTCCCAACTCACCTGTTTTCTTGTCATACGCCTCGTCACTTCCGTAATAAATATAGAGCATACTGGGAACGATAGGCATTTGCCATTTACCCGCTGCAACCTCAGCGCCCTGTATCTCTCTTTTCTCCTTAGTATTTTTTCCTTCCAACGTAAGTTCCCTTCCTCGCTTCATAAAAGGCTCTAACGACTTTGAATAACAAGCCACACTTATTCCCTCTTTTGACGGATCATCTGCAATACAAACAAGATTATTAAAACCTTCCCTGAGAACCATCAAGCTTCCCGAGCTATCATAACCATAGACCATTGCAGCATCTTTATCTGCTTCCGGAGCTGGCAAAACGGCTGTTTTTATTTGAATTTCTGGAGAAAGAATCTCCACCTTAGTTTCTTGAGAAGTCATAAAAAAGACTGAGAAAAAGGCAATACAAAATAGGATGTTTTTCATAATATGCTGGTTTACATAAATATAAAGCGAAAAATTAATTTTTACACCAAAAGCAGCAAAATTTATGAGGGAAGTCTAAAAAGAAGGACCCCGAAGCCATAAAGTGGGGGAACACGTAGGATTATGACAAATGGGGCCTCCAATGACTTAAGCAGATTAGACAATCCTCAAAAAATAAGTATCCAAGTAAGACTATGGAGCTATTATAATCTAATTTTTCATGTCGTTACACTGATAAGACATTACAATATACGTTTATAAATGAATATAGGTTCATTTATAAACGTTAAAATTTTATGATTTTATGGCATCCCAACACACACGAAAAGATTGCTCCATCAAACTATCCGTTAACTCAATTTTATCCTTGACCAATTGTCTCGAAAAAGTATTGGCGTATCCATATAACAATGAAATCATCAAACGGTTATCAATATTTTTTACAATTAGCTCTTCTTTACCTTTATTCAACATCGTTTTTAAATAGCTTAAAAACTGTTCATCAAGTTCATTTGTTTCTTCCGATACATAAGATGAATACCGGAATTGATGCATAAAAACCACCTCTGAGCTATTGGAAACACGGAATTTTAGTACGTTAGACCATATAACCCAAAACTGTTTTTTCAACGGAAGATGCTGCACAGAAGGTAATAATGAAAGTGTACCGCGAACTAACAAATGCTTGTACAGCTCATTTAATAGTTTTTCTTTACTATCAAAATATATATACAAAGTTCCGGAAGCCAATTGAGCCTTTTCGGCAATAGATGACATGGTAAGTTTATTTAACCCAACTTCAGAAGTCAACTCAACAGTCGCTTCAAAAATTGTACTAATCTTAGTGTCATCTTTAACTCTCACCTGACTAATATAGCAATTAAAGTGAATATAGATTCATTTATTACGATGCAATTTTAGTTGAAACATCTGTACAGAAGGCTGAATATAGCTGTTCTAACCGGTTCCGCTAATCTAGCGTTACTGGTGAAAAAGTTGCTTGGAACTATTTCATACCCCCCCAAAAAAAAACGGCCGGATACTCTAGAAATAGAATAACCGGCCGCAATTATTATACTAACAAAAAGTTTACCCCAAACTGGCTAAACTTTTTTCTAAGGTTTCAATTTTAGCCTCGGCATCTGCTTGTTTTTGACGCTCTATAGTTATAACCTTTTCTGGGGCATTGTTTACAAAACGCTCATTAGAGAGTTTCTTCTGAACGGATTTTAAAAAGCCTTTGGTGTACTTCAACTCCTCTTCAATCTTTTTGATTTCCGCTTCAACATCTATTGCTCCGCTTATCGGCACAAAGTATTCGTTGCTTTTTACACGAAAGGACAAAGCGCTATCAACCGTAGCATCAACATATGAAATTTCAGAGACATTGGTCAGTTTTTCTATAACCACATCCCAAGTTTTGGCCAATTTACCTTCATTTAGAACCATAAGCTCTAAACTTTCTTTCATTGGTATATTCTTTTCTTTACGAATATTCCGAACACCGGAAACCACTTCCGCAGCTATATCAAAGCTTTCTACAAGAGCCTCGTCCACCTTTTCCAATTGAGGCCATTTTGCTACTACCAAAGCCTCTTCCGGAGTACGCTCTGTTATGTGTTGCCATACCTCCTCAGTTAAGAACGGCATAAACGGATGTAACAATTTTAGATTTTGCTCGAATAAATCAATCACCGCTTCATATGTAGTTCTATCTATTGGCTTTTGATAATCTGGTTTTATAATCTCCAATAACCAGGAACTATAATCATCCCAAACCAATTTATAAATAGCCATTAAGGCATCCGAAATGCGATATTTACTAAAATGGTCCTCAATCTCAACTAAGGTTTTATTGAATTTGGCCTTATACCATTCAATTCCTAATTTAGACGCTTCAGGTTGTGGCAAATCTGCTATTTCCCATCCTTTCAACAAACGGAAACCATTCCATATTTTATTGGCAAAGTTCTTTCCTTGCTGGCATAAATCTTCATCGAACATTAAATCGTTACCGGCGGCAGAACTTAATAAAAGCCCAACTCGAACACCATCTGCCCCATAATCTTCAATTAATTTGAGGGCATCCGGGGAATTCCCAAGAGATTTGGACATTTTTCTACGCTGCTTATCCCGTACTAACCCCGTAAAATATACATTCTGAAAAGGACGCTCATCCCGATATTCATAACCGGAAATAATCATTCTAGCCACCCAGAAGAAAATAATGTCCGGACCTGTTACTAAATCATTGGTAGGATAATAGTAATTTATCTCTTTATTATCCGGCTCTAAAATACCGTTAAAGACACTTATAGGCCACAACCAAGATGAAAACCAAGTATCCAGGGCATCCTCGTCTTGTTTAAGGTCCGCTTCTGTCAAATTGGCATTGCCTGACTTTTCTTGAGCTAATTTCAAGGCTTCACCTTTGGTTTCTGCTACTACAAAATCTTCTTGTCCATCACCAAAATAGAAGGCAGGAATCTGTTGCCCCCACCACAATTGCCGCGAAATATTCCAGTCGCGAATATTTTCCATCCAATGGCGATAGGTGTTCTCAAACTTTTTAGGAAAGAATTTTACTTCTTCGGTTTCAAGTACAGATTTAATGGCAGGCTTAACCAAGTCTTCCATTTTTAAGAACCATTGATCACTTAATCTTGGCTCAATAACAGCTTTTGTTCTTTCTGAAGTTCCTACTTTATTAACATAGTTCTCCTTTTTTACCAAAAAGCCTTTTTCCTCAAGCTCCTTTGTTATTTCTTTTCGAACTACAAAACGGTCTTTTCCTTCGTAATGCAATCCAAAAGAATTTAGCGTAGCATTAGCATTGAAAATATCTATAGTTTCAAGATTATGCTTTTCACCCAAAGCTTTATCATTAATATCATGAGCTGGAGTTATTTTTAAACAACCTGTTCCAAACTCAATATCTACATACTCATCTTCAATAATTGGTATAACCCTACCGGAAATAGGTACAACTACCTTTTTTCCACGTAAATGACTGTATCGTTCATCATTAGGATTGATGCAAATTGCAGTATCACCAAGAATAGTTTCAGGTCTTGTTGTAGCAATAGTTACGCGTTCATCAGAACCTTCAATAGGATATGATAAATAATACAAAAGACCTTGTTTTTCCTCATAAACGACCTCTTCATCAGACAGTGTGGTCTGCGCTTCAGGGTCCCAATTTACCATACGGTGCCCTCTGTATATCAATCCTTTATTAAATAAGTCAACAAAAACTTTAATGACCGATTTATACATATCGTCATCCATGGTGAATTTGGTACGTTCCCAATCACACGAAGCGCCCAATTTTTTGAGCTGACCAAGAATAACCCCACCATATTCATCTGTCCAATCCCAAGCGTGCTTTAGAAACTCTTCTCGGCTTAAATCAGCTTTATCTATGCCTTCGGATTTTAATTTTGCCACAACTTTGGCCTCCGTAGCAATAGATGCATGGTCCATTCCTGGTACCCAGCACGCATTTTTGCCCATTAAACGAGCCCTTCTCGTTAATACATCCTGAATAGTAACGTTCAGCATATGCCCCATATGAAGCACTCCGGTTACATTTGGAGGAGGAATTACAATTGTATAAGGCTCTCTTTCATCTGGAGTAGATGAAAAATAATCATGCTCCATCCAGTAATCATACCAATGGTTTTCAGCTTTTAAGGCGTCATATTTAGAAGGAATATCCATATTTTTGGAACGGTTTTTGTCTAAGGAATGTCGGTCACTACAATAAAGACCGAAATAAGAAGTTACATTATTAATAAATAACGGCAATTTTGCCTAATTTCAAATACGAAACAAAAATAAGTAACGTTAACAGATAACAAAAGAATTTTGGAGGTTCATCTGAAAAGATTTATTTTTGAGATTCCCTAAATTTAATAAAATGAAAAAAATAGTACTCGTATTATTTGTTGGTCTTATGGGGTTAACCCTTACCGCACAGGATAAGGCCGCTAAAATTGAATTCAAATCTGAAACTGTTGATTACGGTGAAATTCAAAAAGGAGCCGATGGCGTTCGTATTTTTGAATTTACAAATACTGGCCAAGCGCCATTAATTATTAGCAAAGTAAGCTCTAGTTGTGGTTGTACCATACCTAAAAAACCTGAAGATCCAATTTTACCAGGTAAAACAGGTGAGATTTCTGTAAAATATGATACTAACCGTGTAGGTCCAATCAGAAAGGCCATTACAGTGATTTCTAATGCAGACACGCCTACAAAGGTTCTTAAAATTAAAGGTGAAGTAAAAGCCTCAGAAGGCAAATAAACTCACTGCATACAACTTATAAAAAAGACCTGATTAGAATCAGGTCTTTTTTTATTTAAGCATATTTTTGAGCACAAAGGTGAAGAGCAAATCAGAATTATAGCGCTCAATAAGGAGTTTAATGCGTTTACCCTCCTTTTCATTAATCATCTCTAAAATATCTTGAAGCTTATACTTGTGAATCTTTTTTCCGTTCACTGCTAATATTACATCACCTTCTTTTAAACCTGCTTCATGCGCAGGGCTACCTGCTCTAATGGCTGAAACAATTATTTCAGGAGCAACACTTAATCTCGTCTGATTTTCAAAAAGTAACTGCACATTACCAAAATCTCGCTTACCACTGTAAACTACACCTTGACTGTCAGAAAGGCTTTCTGCTATATACCGGATGCCATCATGTTGCAAATCCAATCCAGATAAATTGTACTTAAACGGTTTATTAAAATTAGAATTCTTCCTAAGGGTAATACGACTTCTTTGATAATCAAAAACTACATTAAAGCGTTTTAATACACATCCTCCAATACTACCATTACGACTCACCAGATTTGTAAGTTCTCGAAAAGAATCTTTATCAGGAAAGGCTGCCTTAGCATCATTTAACAGAAAACGACCTATACGTAGACCGTCAACTTTCGTTCGTTTTCCATAAATATTTCCGTTGAGACCTTTCCCAAGAAAATCATCATAATGTTTATCGGGCACATTAATAGAATCATTCTCAAAAAGCCAAAGCGCATCGCTACTTCCTGTATCCAACAATAATCTTACCGGAAGCTCTTTCCCGTCTTTCAAATAAAGCCCGGTATTCAAATATGCTTTTTTAGCCCTAATAGCTAATGGTAAGACTTCGTTGTTCTTATTTTTTTTATACACATAACTTTCTGGATCTCTAAAACGGATATTCTTTTTGATATAATTGACATCCACCACAAAATCCCTAAAAATATCATACCCCATAATACCATGAACAGGAATCCCCAACGAAGTTGAAAAATTGATGCTTTTGTCCATGACAACAAATAGTTTTTGGTCTTGGTTCTCTATATTTTTCAATCGAAATTGATTCCCCTTTGAAACCAAGGCTTTAATAGGAACGTTTTCTCCAAATCCCTTTATAGTAACCTCTGAAACATTATTGATTTGTACCGAATCCGTTTCGGAAATATTGAACAATATAGGTGTGCTTACACCAGAATCTAATATAAAAGATAGTTCTGTGCCATTGACTTCAATAGGCACTATCATAAGATTATTTATAAATTGAAATTTCACTTTTTCGAACTTTTGCCCTTTGGGCAAACTAAAACCTTGCGCTATTACCGAAGAAGAAAGCAACATGAGAAAGAATATGATATGTAGACGTAGAGAGTTCAACTTTTTTCATATTTCCTTTTATAATTTACGATTTTTTCAGACACATACCTTGTTTTTTAACAAAAGACCAATAAACGATTTCCCATGACGTATGGTTTTCTCGATTGGTTTCCTCATTTTTGCAGCAAAATTGCACACATATGCCATTAGTATCTCAAAAAGGGCTTTCCATGCCCGAATCGCCAATTAGAAAACTAGTTCCTTACGCAGAAGAAGCTAAGAAGAAAGGCGTTAAAGTAATTCATCTTAATATTGGTCAGCCAGATATAAAGACTCCACAAGTAGCGCTAGATGCAGTAAAAAACAACACCTTAGACGTTATTGCCTATAGCCGTACTGAAGGTTCAGAAGAATACCGTGAAAAGCTTGCTGCCTATTACGCCAAGAATGATATTCACGTAACTGCAGAAGATATAATAGTGACCACAGGTGGCTCCGAAGCTTTAGCTTTCACCATGGGCAGTATCGCGGATAATGGCGATGAAATAATCATTCCCGAGCCTTTTTATGCCAATTACAACGGATTTGCTACCGCTACAGGGGTAAAGGTTGTTCCGGTAATATCCAATATCGATTCTAATTTTGCCCTTCCAGCCATTGAAGAGTTCGAAAAACTGATTACACCTAAAACAAAGGCTATTCTTATTTGTAATCCGGGAAATCCTACGGGATACTTATATACCCGTGAGGAAATAAAGAAACTAGCGGCCATCGTTAAAAAACATGATCTGTTCTTAATTGCGGATGAAGTATACCGTGAGTTCACTTATGACGGAAAAGAGCACTACTCTATTTTACAGGAAGAAGGGTTGGAAGAACATGCCATTATCGTAGACTCCGTTAGCAAAAGATATAGCATGTGTGGGGCTCGAATAGGTTGTTTGGTTACCAAGAACCAAGACATTATTAAAACAGCCATAAAATTTGCACAAGCAAGATTATCGCCACCAACGTATGCTCAAATAGCCAGTGAGGCCGCTTTGGAAACACCACAAAGTTATTTTGATGATGTTAAAGAAGAGTATGTAGGCCGTAGAAACCTTCTAATTGAAGAATTGGAGAAAATTGAAGGCATTAAAATAGGCAAGCCTCAAGGTGCTTTCTATTGTATTGCAGAACTACCTATAACAGATGCAGATGATTTTGCACAATGGCTGTTAGAAGATTTTAGATTGAATAACGAAACCGTAATGGTAGCTCCTGCTGCAGGCTTTTATGCCTCGGAAGGGTATGGAAAGAACCAAATTAGAATTGCTTATGTCCTAGACAAAGACAATTTAAAGAGAGCTGTTAATATACTAAAGGAGGCGCTAAAAAGTTATATAGCGTAATGGAGGTTAGAAAAGACATATCCCTTAAATCCTACAACACTTTTGGAATTAATGCCAAGGCTCGTTTCTTTATAGAAATTAATAGTTTACAAGACTTAAAGGAAGCACTTCAACTAGATGAATATCCTAATAAATTTATTCTAAGCGGAGGAAGTAACATATTAATCACCAATGACATTGATGCATTGGTAATACACATTAATCTTAAAGGAAAGGAAGTCCTTGAAGAAAATGACACCCACGTCCTATTAAAAGTTATGGCCGGCGAAAATTGGCACCAAATGGTGTTATGGACGCTAGACCAAAATTATGGTGGATTAGAAAATATGTCTCTTATTCCTGGTAACACTGGTACGGCCCCAATTCAAAACATTGGCGCTTACGGTGTTGAACTAAAGGATAATTTTGTTTCTTGCGAAGCAATGCATATTGAAACTCAAACCCTAAAGACTTTTTCAAAAGAAGACTGTCAGTTTGGCTATCGTGATTCTTTTTTTAAGAACGAAGGAAAAGGAAAATACGTTATTACATCGGTAACGTTTGAATTAAGCAAGAGCAACCATAAGAAGAACACCTCTTATGGTGCCATTGATACTGAACTAGAAAAGATGGGCATTTCAGACCCAACTATAAAAGATATTTCAAATGCTGTAATAGCAATTAGGCAAAGTAAATTGCCTGACCCCGCAGTTTTGGGCAATAGCGGGAGTTTTTTCAAAAATCCGATAATCAGCCTGGAAGATTACACCCGGTTCATTACACTCCATCCTGAAGCTCCATCCTATAAAATTACGGATGAAAGCTATAAAATACCAGCAGGTTGGCTCATTGAGCAATGTGGTTTTAAAGGTAAAAGATTCGGTGACGCCGGTATTCATAAAAATCAGGCGTTGGTTCTTGTCAACCATGGTGAAGCTACGGGTCTAGAAATATTAGATTTAGCCTATAGAATAATTAAGGAAGTAGATAAGAAGTTCGGTATTAATATATCACCGGAAGTAAACATCATAAAATAAATAACCCCCAAAGAAAAATCTTGGGGGCTATACCAAACCAAACTAACCAAAAATTAAATGTGCAGTTACCAAGTGCACATTTATATTATTAATATTTTTGAAAACGCCTATATAAAAATCATTTTATAAATTAGCGTTTAAACATATACGGTACTATCGATTGAATTGGATGCCCAAACATCCATTTTTTTTGCACCGGGCACTAAAATATGAGTACACTACTTGAAAAACACATTGTAGAACTGCTTCAAGAAAGAGATGAAAAAGCCATTTCACTTTTGTATGAGCATTATGGAGACACACTTTTGGGAGTTGCCAACAAGGTAGTTCGAAATGAAGAATTAGCACAAGATGTCTTACAAGAGAGTTTTATTAAAATTTGGAAAAAATCTGATTCCTACGATTCATCTAAAGCTAAACTTTTTACGTGGTTATTTCGTATAACACGTAATACAGCAATAGATAAATTAAGAAGCGTTAATACAAAAAGCGATAAGGAAATCCAAATTGATGTTTCTGACGTATATAACTTAGGCGTCAACAGTACAAGACCAGAGTTTATGGACGTCCGTGAAAATTTAGATAAGATAGAGACCAAATACCAAATTGTGTTAGATGCCTTATTTTTTGAGGGTATGACGCAACAGGAAGCGAGCGATGAGCTTAATATTCCGCTGGGAACTATCAAATCTAGATTAAAAATCGGGCTCAGGGAACTCAAGAAAATTTACGGCCCTACATTACTGTTGGTGTTATCATTAAACCTGATATCCTAATACCATGAAAGAAAAAATAAAATTATTCCTAGATTCCGATTTATTGGAAAGCTATCTTTTAGGTACTACTACAACTGAGGAAGCATTACAAGTAGAGCGCTATTTGTCTATGTACCCAGAAGTTCGTGAAACCTACGAAGAGTTGCAAGACAATTTAGAAACGTATGCAAAATTGTATGCCGTTAAAGCTCCAGAAGCACTTAAAGAAAGAATTCTTAACAGTATTAATAAAGAATCTAACTTTAAGAGAAATTTTTACCGCATGGCAGTTGCTGCCAGTTTGGCTATATTGGTTTCTGTAGGTGCCTCATATTTTTTCTGGGACAAAAATCAAAGTCTTCAAGAAGAAAATTCTATCGTTAATAATAAAATTGACGATTTAGAAGAAACCATGCGTGCACAATTAGAAGATGTTAGAAACCAATTTATAGTTCTTCAAAATCCTGAAACAAAAAAGTATACTGTAAAAGGAAACAAGAAAGCACAAGAGCTTAAAGCTGTTGCCTACATAAATCCGGTAAAGAGACTTTCTTATATTAATGTAAGTAAGCTTCCGCATTTACCAAAAGACCAATGTTACCAAATGTGGACAGAGGTAAATGGCGAAATGGTGAACCTAGGCATCATCAAAGAAGCTAGCAGTCAGGAAAAATTATTGGCATTACCTTATGCAGATGACGCCGTTAGTTATATTACTATAGAACCACAAGGAGGCAACCAAAGCCCTACCGTAGAAAATATAGTAGCGAACATTGCATACTAAGCAATTGTTTATTTAAGATATCATTAAGGCCCCGAAACTTCCGTTTCGGGGCTTAATTTTATATCTTTGCCTCAAAATAATTTTTATGAAACTCATTTTATTGACCATCGGGTTATTAGCATTGGGGTTTGCAGGAATAGCTATTAAAATATGGGCTAAAAAAGATGGAAAATTTGCTGGCACCTGTGCTAGCCAAAGTCCATTTTTAAACCAAAGTGGCGAAGCATGTGGTATGTGCGGTAAATTACCAAGCGAACAAGATTGCAGAAACGAAGCATAACATAAATCTTCAAAACTCAATTTAAAATTCTCATTTTCAAACTATCTTCTTTTGGCAAAAGCCGATGACAACATCCAAATTACTATACAAAAAGCCCTTGCGGGCAGCCAAATAGCCTACAGCACACTTTTAGATACTTTTTGGAACGGAGTTTACGGTTTTCAACTAAAACGTACCGAGAACGAAAACGATGCAGAAGACATTACTGTTCAGACCTTCTCAAAGGCCTTTGACAAACTAAGCACATATAATAAAGACTACGAATTCAAAACTTGGCTAATTACCATCTCAAAGAACATTCATGTTGATCTGATTCGTAAACGCAAAAAAAGCCTTGAAACCAGCGGAAACCAAGATGCGGTAAAAAAAGTTCTTGATGATGCTCCATCTGCCGAGGACCAGTTGATTAGAGAACAGAACCTGGCCAGTCTTTTAATGCATATAAAAAAGCTAAAACCGCACTACCAGGAAGTCATCAACCTTCGTTATTTCAAAGAATTAAGCTATGCAGATATAGCAAAGGAACTTAACGAACCCATTAACAATGTAAAAGTAAAGCTGTTAAGAGCTAAAAAACTTTTGGCAGAAGTTATTCGTAAAAAGTAATTTTCCCAATATACCTCCAACCCATTTAACCCTGAAAAAAATATTACTTTCAGCTTAAAACAGCTATAATTTTAATTTCCAAAGAATTACAGTTCAAGCAAAAGCAAAAACAGCCCAATAACAGCGGTGCTGCACAGCTAAATTGTATATTTGTATAAAATTGCATCAATTATGAGCACAGATACTATAGGCAACGTTATCCCTCCAAAGGGAAAGCCAAAATGGCTTAGAGTTAAACTTCCTACAGGCAAAAAATATACTCAACTTAGAGGATTGGTAGATAAATATGACCTTCACACTATTTGTACCTCGGGTAGTTGCCCTAATATGGGCGAATGCTGGGGAGAAGGTACTGCTACATTTATGATTTTAGGTAATGTATGTACCCGTTCTTGTGGTTTTTGTGGTGTTCAGACCGGCAGACCCGATACGGTAGATTGGGCCGAACCTGAAAAAGTGGCTCGTTCCATTAAAATTATGGGCATTAAACATGCTGTTATTACTTCAGTAGATAGAGACGACTTAAAGGATATGGGGTCTATTATTTGGGCAGAGACCGTAAAGGCTATTCGTAGAATGAACCCAACTACCACACTTGAAACTCTTATTCCTGATTTTCAAGGCATAGAAAGGCATTTAGACCGTATTATAGAAGTAGGTCCCGAGGTTGTTTCCCATAACATGGAAACCGTTAAAAGACTTACTCGTGAAGTACGGATACAAGCAAAATATGAGCGTAGCCTTGAGGCGCTCCGTTATTTACGTGCTAATGGCGTAAACCGTACCAAATCTGGAATCATGCTTGGTTTAGGTGAGTTAGAAGAAGAAGTTATTGAAACCATGCGGGATTTACGAGATGCCAATGTTGATGTTGTTACCATAGGTCAATACCTTCAACCTTCCAAAAAACACTTGCCCGTAAAAGAATTTATTCTTCCGGAGCAATTTAAAAGGTATGAAGAAATAGGTCTAGAAATGGGCTTTAGACATGTAGAAAGTGGTGCTTTGGTACGATCTTCCTATAAAGCGCACAAGCACATTCACTAAAATTGACAAATACAATTTTACCCAACAATGAAAAATAGCTTTGGATAATTTTATCCCTTTGCTCCAAATTTCCCTATGAAGAAGATCAATATAGGCATTAACGGATTTGGCCGAATAGGTCGAACACTCTTTAGGCTTTTAGATGCTCACCCCAACCTAAACGTAGTTGCCATAAATGATTTGGCAGATGCCCGAACACTATCACATTTATTGAAATATGATAGTATTCATGGGGTTTTCGATCATCAAGTTACATATAAAGACAATACCATTGTTGTTAATGACAAGAACATAACCCTAACCAACCATAAAACACCAATTGATATAAAGTGGTCTGATCATGATGTAGATATTGTTGTGGAATGTTCCGGTAAATTCAAAACAAAAGAAAGCCTAGAACCTCATTTGGTAAACGGTGCCAAAAAAGTGATTTTATCTGCACCTCCCATAGATGATGACATAAAAATGATTGTCATGGGTATTAACGAAACTTCGTTAAATGCAAATGATAATATTATTTCAAACGCATCTTGTACCACAAACAATGCGGCTCCTATGATTAAGGTAATTGATGAGCTATGCGGTGTTGAACAGGCTTACATTACCACTATACATTCATACACCTCTGATCAGAGCTTACATGACCAACCGCATCATGATTTAAGGAGAGCTCGGGCAGCATCGCAGTCAATTGTACCTACTACTACAGGTGCAGCAAAAGCACTTACCAAAATTTTTCCCCATCTGGCCGATGTAATTGGAGGTTGCGGAATTCGCGTTCCTGTACCCAATGGATCCTTAACAGATATAACCTTTAATGTTAAAAGCGAAACATCTATAGACCAAATAAACACTATTTTCAAAGAAAAATCCGATAAAGAGCTAAAAAACATACTTTTATATACAGAAGACCCTATAGTATCTATAGACATAAACAATAGTTATTACTCTTGTACGTTTGACTCTATGATGACTTCGGTTATCGGTAAAATGGTGAAGATAATCGGTTGGTATGATAACGAAACCGGTTATAGCAGCAGACTAATTGACCTTATTTTAGTTTTGACACGAAATAATTACGTTTGAATCTTGATTTTCTACATATCGACTTAAAAAAGATACTATCGATTTTCGTATTGATTTGGGTTACCCAAAACGGAATGGCCCAAGACACTCTTGCAGTTGAAAATAATGACGTACGTATTTATTTTGAAGAAGCACGAGCATATCGTAATAGAGACCAAACAGATTTAGCTCTTGAGGCTTTGGAAAAAGCGTCAAAAGTAGCGGAGGAAAATGAAGACGTAAAAGCACTCATAGACTGCTATCACAAATTTGCCCTAGTCTATCTTAAACTTAAAAAGGAAGAAACCACCTATTTTTATTGGGACAGAGCCAAGGCACTCTTAAAGGACATAGAATATCCTTATGGTAACGCTATGCAGAAGTATATTGAGGCTATTCTACTTTTTCATGACGATAAAAATTTTCAGGCTATTTTCATGCTTAATGAAGCCAAACAGCTAAATAACGATCGTAATTTCTTCAATAATATCTTACTTGCAGAAGGCAATATATTCTTAAAATTAGAAAAGTTTGAAAGTGCTGCAAAAAATTTCAACTCCCTAATAATCAATACGGATATTTACGAAAGTGATTACCTGGCCACTAGAGCACAACTGGGCTTAGCTCAACTAAATCTAAATACTGAAAAATTAAAGGAAAGTGCTGAAAATGGTGAAAATGCACTTAAACTGGCTAAAAAGAATAAGTTTTTTAAAGAAATCTGGGAAGCCAATGAAATGTTGACTACAGTATACGAAAGACTAGGAGAATACGATAAATCATTAACCAACAACCGAAACCTATTACATATTCGCGACTCGCTCTTCAATATTGCTAAAATGAAGACCGAAGCTAAAACTGCAGAAAAAATTCAGTTCGATTTTATGAGCGATGAAATAAAGCGCCAAGAACAAAAAATTGAAGAACTGAACGAATCAAAGAACAAATCTGATATTACGGCCATACTTACCTCTGCCCTATTGACGATTATTACACTTTTGGCTGTTTCTTTATTTAGGAACAATCAAATCAAGCTAAAGACAAATGATTTGTTGCAGACCAAAAACAACGAATTAAAAGCTGCTAGAGATGCTGCGGTAACCGCCATGGAAGCTAAGACTAATTTCTTATCTACCGTTAGCCATGAACTTAGAACACCGCTTTACGCCGTTACAGGGCTTACGCACTTACTGTTAGAAGAGAACCCTAGCAAAGGGCAAAAAGAACACTTAAAAGCCTTGAAATTCTCTGGAGACTACCTATTGAATTTCATTAATGACATTCTACAGATTAACAAAATTGATGCGGACAAACTAGAACCGCTTAATGTAGAGTTCAACTTGAAAAAAGTACTTCAAGAAGTTATAGACTCCCTTAAGCAAAGTGCACAAAGTAACAAAACCACTTTAACCTTGGATTACGATAAGAATATTCCTTATCACTTAATGAGCGACCCACTAAAACTCTCTCAGATTTTCTTGAATTTGGTAGGTAACGCCTTAAAATTCACAAAAGGAGGCGAAGTGAAGGTTATTGCCAAAGTCATAAAAAAAGTTGATGATGATGTTACACTTTATTTTGAGGTAAAAGATAACGGTATAGGGATTGCTAAAGAACAACAACAGAACATATTTGATGGTTTTGAACAGGGCTCTATACAAATAAACCGAGAGTATGGTGGCACTGGACTTGGGCTTACTATTGTAAAAAGTTTACTTGGGCTGTTTGAGAGCAATATAGAATTAGAAAGTGCCTTAGGTGTGGGAAGTTCATTTTTCTTTGAACTAGAAATGAAAGGCAAGGATAGCCTTGTTGATGACATTCCGTTTGAAGTAACTCCGCAAGACTTCAACTTTAAAGACCTGAACATTTTAATTGTTGAAGACAACAAAATAAACCAGGTTATCACCAAAAAAATGCTGACCAAAAAAGAGATCACGAGCGACATTGCCAATAATGGCGGTGAAGCAATTGATATGGCTCGTGAGAACTATTACGATGCTATTTTAATGGATATTCATATGCCAGGCATTGGTGGAGAAGAAGCCACAATTGAAATTCGTAAATTTGATATTGTCACTCCTATAATTGCACTTACGGCTATTTCTTTGGACGATAGTTTAGAGAGTTTCTATGCCGCAGGTTGTAATGACGTAATTACCAAACCTTTTAAACCTGAGGTGTTCTATCAAAAAATAGGTGAGAATATTTTTAATAAGAAAGAACTTAAGAATACTACTTCATAAATTCTTCTAGCGTTCGCTTTAAGACCGTTTCTCCATCATCAAAAAACCGATGCTGTACTGGAATAAAATAAAGGTTATCGACCTTATTCTTAAGGCGTACAAAATCTTTTTCTGTAGTTAGAATACATTTCTTTTGTCTCAGTTGGGTTAATTCCGTCTCGCTGAAATCGTGGTGGTCCTTAAATTTTAGATGTTCAAATTTTAATCTTTCCGATTTTAAATATTCCACCAATGGCTTAGGATTAGCAATACCCGTCACAAGCGTAACTTCTTTCAATTTTAACTCCTCCAATGATGTTGAACTATCAATTGTCCTTAAAGTATCATCATAAGCCAAGTAAGAGAACAATACTTGTTGGTGAGACTCTGGTTTCAACTTTATAGTTATGGCTTTCTTTGCTTGATCACTTAAGTCTTTCGGGCATTTGGTTACAACAATAACCTGCGCCCTACCCGCTTCCTTCTTACTATCCCTTAAGTTCCCTGTTGGCAGATACCAATCATAAACATACAGGTCACCAAAAGAAGTTAAGAGAATAGAAAAGTCGCATTTCACTTTTCTATGTTGATAGGCATCATCCAATAAAATGACTTCTGGTTTTACCTGATCTTCAAGAATTGTTATTCCGTTTCTTCTGTCCGCATCTACTGCCAATGTAATATCCGGAAACTTAGAAAAAATCTGGAAAGGTTCATCACCCAGAGAATCTACTGTAGCATTTTCGTCTGCTAGAACAAAACCTTTTGATTTTCTGCGATAGCCTCTACTCAGTACCGCTACTTTAGAAGTCTCCTTTAACATAGCCACCAATAACTCTACCATTGGTGTTTTACCAGTACCACCGGCACTTAAATTACCTATACATATTGTAGGCGTTTTAAAGCTTTTGGAACTTAAAACTCCCTTATCATAGAAGTAATTCCTAATGTAAACCACCAAAGCGTAAACCAATGAAACGGGAAATAATATTTTTCTAAGTACTTGCACAAAGGCGAAATTATAATATTTTATCTTTAGACCTCATAAAAATACGTATGACCGTAAAAGAAGTTACAGATATAATCGAAGATTTAGCCCCCCTACCCTATGCCGAAAGTTTTGACAATGTGGGCTTATTGGTAGGTAGTGCCAATGTAGAAGTTTCTGGAGTACTTGTGACCTTAGACACTTTAGAGAATGTTGTTGACGAAGCTATTGAGCTAAATTGCAACCTCATTGTTAGCTTTCATCCTATTATTTTTGGAGGTTTAAAAAAATTGACCGGAAAATCTTATGTAGAACGCGTGGTCATAAAGGCTATAAAAAATGATATTGCCATTTATAGTATGCATACTGCTTTAGATAATGTACCACAAGGCGTAAATGCTAAAATCTGCGAAGTTCTTGGGATAAAAAATCCACAAATATTGGTTCCCCAGAAAGAAACAATCAAAAAGTTAACTACATACGTACCTGTAAAGGATGCTGAAACCCTTAGGGAAGCACTTTTTAACGCTGGAGCGGGAAATATTGGCAATTATAGCAATTGCAGCTTTAGCACCAAAGGAACAGGTAGCTATAAGGCTGAAGAAAATGCAAATCCTACAATAGGGGAAATCGGAAAAACACATTTTGAGGAAGAGGCTCAATTAAATGTCTCTTTTTCAAAAATTCACCAGGCAAGAGTTATGAAAGCTCTTTTTACCTCTCACCCCTATGAAGAGGTAGCTTATGAGGTCATTACTTTAGAAAACACCAATCAAAATATTGGTATGGGTATGATTGGAGACCTTCCAAAACCGGTAAATGACATCTCTTTTTTAAGAGATGTAAAACAAAAAATGGGTGCAGAAGGCATACGTCATTCTCAATTATTAGGTGAAAAGGTTCAAAAAGTAGCTGTTTTAGGAGGTAGCGGTGCTTTTGCCATTGAAGCTGCAAAAGCTTCAGGAGCTGATATTTTGGTCACAGCAGACATAAAATACCACGATTTTTATAAAGCAGAAGGCAAAATGATAATTGCAGATATCGGACACTATGAAAGCGAGCAGTTTACAAAAAACCTTTTAGTTGACTATCTTACAAAAAAAATCCCTAATTTTGCAATCCGTTTATCGGAAAGTAAAACCAATCCCATCAAGTATTTATAAAATATATGGCAAAAAAATCAGAAGCAACGGTAGAGGAAAAGTTAAGGGCATTGTACGACTTGCAATTGATTGATTCAAGAGTAGATGAAATACGTAATGTACGAGGCGAACTTCCTTTAGAAGTAGAAGATTTAGAAGATGACGTTCTTGGTCTTAAAACAAGGTTGGACAAGTTGAAAACAGATGTTGAGACTATCAATTTTGAGATTGGTGCAAAAAAGAATCTTATAGATGAGGCCAAAGCACTCATTAAGAAATATACAGAACAACAAAAAAATGTTCGGAACAGTAGAGAGTTCAACTCTATTAGCAAAGAACTTGAATTTCAAGAACTAGAAATTCAATTGGCTGATAAGAACATTAAAGAGTTTAAAGCTCAAATAGAGCAGAAGAAATCTGTTGTTTCCGATACAAAAGAGCGTTTGTCTGAACGTGAGTCGCATTTGAAGCATAAGAAAAGTGAACTTGATGCTATTTTGGCCGAGACCGAAAAAGAAGAAAAAGCACTTATTGAGCAGTCTGAAAAATACCAAAACGAGATAGAGGAGCGCTTAGTTAAGGCTTATACTCGTATCCGTAATAATGTAAAAAATGGTTTGGCAGTAGTGCCAATTGAAAGAGGTGCATCAGGTGGTTCTTTCTTTACTATTCCTCCACAGGTACAGGTTGAAATTGCTTCTCGTAAAAAAATTATTACTGATGAACACAGTGGTAGAATTTTAGTTGATCCAGTTCTAGCTGAAGAAGAACAAGAAAAAATGGGTAAGATGTTTACTAAAATGTAACAACCTTTTACCAAATAAATTAAAGCCATCTATTATTAAGTAGGTGGCTTTTTTTGTTGCTAAACTTTTATTTTAACGACGTACGCTATAGCATCATAGAAATTACAGAAGCCCCAATATTTTGTTCTCAACTTCTTTACTATCCCATTTTTCTTCAATATTTGGTATTTGCATCACCTCTTGCATCACCTTTTCCTGCTCATCACCAAGAGCAAGTGCTTCCGAATAAGATCTATTAGAAAAAGTAACCCTAGAATACGCAGGAATCCACTTGTCTGGATGCAAACCAGCAAAATGCTTTTCGATTTTTTTCTGTAATAGAAACTTTGGGTCTGCCGTCTTACTGCTCATCTCAACAAAATTCCGATAGCTTAATTCTGCAATAGCATCTGCATTGGGTTTGCGCTCTTCTTGATATTCGTTAAAAACAGCTTCCCAATCATCGCCATACTTGTTAATCTTTTGTTTCAGAATAAAAATATCTTCAAAACCAGCATTCATACCCTGTCCATAAAAAGGCACTATGGCATGAGCAGAATCACCTACAAGAGCCACTTTATCCCAATAGGTCCAAGGATAGCATTTCATGGTCACCATAGCACTTGTTGGATTTTTGAAGAAATCCTCCGTTAGGTTCTCAATCTCCTTTCTCACGTTAGGAAAATAGGTTTTAAAGAAAGATTTAGCCTGTCCTTTGGTTTTAAGACTATCAAAAGACACCTCTCCCTCAAACGGCATAAACAAAGTACACGTAAAACTGCCATCTATATTAGGCATGGCAATCAACATAAATTTACCTCTAGGCCAAATATGAAACGAGTTTTTATCTAATTTATGAGTGCCATCTTCATTGGCCGGGATTGAAAGCTCCTTATATCCTACATCTATAAAATCTTGTGAATAATCAAATCGGCTACGACGTTGCATTTTGTGCCGTACACGGGAAAAGGCACCATCACAACCAAAAATTATATCGTAATTGTATTCTTTCCACTCGTCTTTCTCGGTCTCTCCAGTATACAAAGTAGCTTCAGGCAGGTCCACGTCCCAGACCTTCTCGTTAAAACGAAACTCCACACCGGCCTCTTCCGCTAGATTTATCATTTTTTTATTCAGTACGCCTCTGGAAATAGACCATATAGCCTCTCCCTCTTTCCCGTACTTTTGAAAATATATAGGTTTGTCTATTACGTGCATAGCACGTTTATCCAAAGGAATAGCAATTTTCTTAATTTCTTCTTCTATACCAACTTCGGCCAAAGACTGCCAACCTCTATTACTCATTGCCAGGTTTATAGAACGACCAGAGAATTTTATATTCCTAATATCCGGTCTTCTATCAAAAACAGTAATGGTATGGCCCATTTTTTTGAGATAAATGGCCAATAATGAGCCGACAAGGCCTGAACCAATAATGGCTATGTTTTTGGAGGTTTGTTTCATATTAATTTAAGATGATGAGAAAAACGTAAATGTACTAAATTCTAAAAACAGTCTCTAAACACGCACTAATTGTCCACATAAACATCCTACTTTGTTATTCATATGAACTTTCCAAACTGTCGGGTTTAAAAAATTAAAACCGTCGTTTCTTTAGTTTTGAATTTACTGTTTTTTTAACAAAAGTAGAACACCCTCTAAGGTTATTACCCTGTAAATACAATAAAAATCCCGAGATAGCGTATATCTATATCCAAAAAAAAGTCCTTCATAATTCTTAATTACGAAGGACTTTCTTCTTTTTCTAAAATAGAAATTACTATTCTAAAATACCATCTACGATGCCGTATGCAATCGATTCTTCGGCATTCATCCAATAATCTCTATCAAAATCTTTCAATACTTTTTCATAATCTTGACCACAATTATCTGCCAAAATACGGGCACTCAATTCTTTGGTCTTGATTATTTCTTTGGCTTGAATTTCAATATTTGAAGCTTGTCCTCGCGCTCCACCACTAGGTTGGTGAATCATAACCTGTGCATGCGGCTGAATAAACCTTCTACCTTTTTTTCCTACAGAAAGTAAAATAGAACCCATAGAAGCAGCAAGGCCCGTACAGATTGTAGAAACAGGGCTTTTTAGCGATTTTATGATATCATACATAGCAAAACCAGAAGTAACATAACCACCTGGACTATTAATGTATAATTGTATTTCTTTATTATTCTGCATATCTAAATACAATAAACGATCTATAACGTGCTTAGCAGAATCATCATCTACCATGCCCCATAAGAAGACTTTTCTTTCTTCTAACAATTTTTCGTCTATCGCTTCTTGAACTTTTCCTTTTTTAGCACTCATTTCCTATTGTTTATACATACCAAAATTAAACAATTTATTTGTACCAAAATAGTCCATACCTAATATCACTACAATTACCTTTTATCGCTTTTTCTTACAGCCTGTCTTTAGCTCTCCAATTTAACTTATCGACATAAATAAACCACTCGTCTATTGAAACTTACTGCTGGCGAAAAAACAACCCGTTCATCGTTTACCCTACTCAACAACAAGAGTTTAAACGAACTTTGCTAAGAACAAACAAAACGTATGCTATAAAATTACAGCACTTTTTTATCCCAAATAACCTAGTTGCTACAAATTGAACTTGACCTTAATTACACCATTACAAACTTTACAGGTAAAGACCGTATTGTAGCTTCTGATTATATGTCGATCAATGAGGATTGTTAGACAAACCTATAATTATGAAGAAACTTATACCTAACAAAAAACTAATAAGAGCTCTAGGGCTTCTTATGCTTACATTGGCATTTAATACCGCCAATGCGCAACTTCAGAAAGGATTTACTCCTAGATACTCAGAAACAATAACTGGTGATTTCACCATGGTTGCCAACAATGTACTTTCTAGACATGCCACAAACCCCTATAACGGAAACGGCAGTAATCATGATTTTTCAGACAACGTTTTTGTTGATATAGATAGTGACCCTACTACTTTTAATTCCAGTAGCGCCAATTTATCCAATCCATCACCAGGCAGTTCATGTTTAACCATAGAACGTGTTTTTCTCTATTGGGCAGCAGCGGATAAAGAATATGAAGTTGATGGTTCCGGAACTCCTATTGCCGGAAATGGCGGAACTGAACCTTCTTGGAATTTTGATGATGTAAAACTAATGTTGCCCGGGTCTAGCACATACGAGGCAACGCTTACAGCTGATGATGTAATTTACCGTGGTAGAGATGATCATTTTGTAAACGACCCTTATATCTGCGTTAAAGATATTACCAGTTTGGTGCAAGGAGTAAACGACCCTTTTGGCACCTATCAAGTAGCAAACGTAAAAGCTACGGAAGGACAATTGCTCTCTCACGGTGGTGGAAGAACAGGTACTTCCGGTGGATGGCAAATAGTCTTTGTATGGCAAAGTCCACTTATGCCGCAAAAACACATCACGCTTTTTGACGGTTATGCCCATATTACAAGAGATGAGAATAATTTTGACGTTACTTTTGATGGTTTTCAAACCGTACCGAATGGCGATGTAAAAGCTAATATGGTTATTGGTTCTTTTGAAGGCGATAGAGGTATTCCTCGTGACCAACTGTTAATGTTAGATACTTCTAACTCATGGGAGCCGTTGAGCACCCCAATGAGGCCAGAAAATAATTTCTTCAATAGTTCTATTACCACTAATGGTTCCAATTATTTAGATCGTACACCTGCAAGTTCAAACACCTTGGGCTATGATGCCAGCTTGTTTAATTTGGATAATAGTGGAAACTCATTAATTACAAATAATCAAACCTCAACTACCCTACGGATGACGTCTGACCAAGAGTCTTACGGATTATATTTGTTAGGATTAGCGGTTGAAGTATATGAACCATCATTGAATTCTTTGGATTTGTACGCTACCGCTTCGGACGAGAGTCCACGTACAGGAGAAACCATTCAAATTTATTTAGATGTCGCCAATACCGGAAACGATAATATAAGAGACTTAACTTTTTCGACCACCATACCTGAAGAAATGGATTTCATAAGTGTAGAACCACTACCCAATGAAATCACTTATAATTTTAATGCTACTACCAGAGAACTGACTTTTGAAGTAGCAGATGGATATACAGATGTTACGAGTGCACCATACACTATCCAATATGCCGTACGAATTAAGGATGACGCTTATTTCTCTAGTATTCCAGCATGTACTTTTAATTCAGATTCCCAAACTTTGGCGACGTATATGGGCGAAATAAATATGACCCAACAGACCTCTAACAGTTCATTTACGTTTGATGAATGTGGCGTTGGTAATGGAGACCCGACCTCAATAGTAATTAGCATTACAGATGTACAGGCTCCTGTGTTTGCAGAAAACCTCCCGGGTGATATTACAGTGCCTTGTAACGGCGTTCCTGACGCGGCTATTTTAACTGCTATTGATTATTGTGACCCAGACCCTTCAACCACTTTTACAGAAACGGCTACCAATGACCGAAACTGTGAAACAGGGTATGAAATAATAAGAACATGGACAGCAACCGATAATGCCAATAATACTTTTACCCATACACAAATCATTACCGTTATATCTGATGAATGTATCATGGATGAAGAAGCACCAACGTTCATAGAAGAGCTTCCAGAAGACATCATCGTAGATTGTGATTCCATTCCTGAAGCAGCAGTATTAACCGCTACGGATAATTGTGATATGGACCCTGAGGTAACTTTTAGCGAAACCGCATCAAATGACAGAGACTGTACTACTGGTTATGAAATAACAAGAACATGGATTGCTGTTGATAATAATAGGAACGAAACTGTTCATACACAAATAATCATTGTAGAAGCAGATTTACCCTGTGACATAGAAAATCTGGTAGTTTCTAAAACCCTAACAGCCAATGGAGATGGCATTAACGATATTTTTGAAATTTCCGGATTGGAAGGATGTGATTATACTTACCACCTAAAAGTTTTTAACCGTTGGGGCAATATAGTCTATGAGAATAGCGATTACACTAATGACTGGAGTGGAATTGCTCCTAAAAACTCTTTAGGTAATTCGGGCATGCTTTCATCAGGCACCTATTACTATATCATCGGGTTTGGAAATAATGAAATTAAACCTGTTAACGGATACATTTATATTGGCTCTAACTAAAAAGGCAACCATGACAGCACTTAGAAATCACCTAGTAATTTTGGCGATATGCTGTGCCTTTTTCTCAAATGCACAACAGCTACCACAGTTTACACAATACATTTATAATACTATGTCTATAAACCCTGCTTATGCAGGCAGCAGACAAACATTAAATGCTACCGCTTTGCACAGGAACCAATGGGCCGGTATAGAAGGGAACCCAACAACAAGTACACTATCCGTTCATACGCCCATACGCTTTAGCAATGTAGGAGTTGGTCTATCCTATATAAATGACCAATTGGGGTTTGAGAAAACAAATTACATTTATGCAGACATCTCATATACCGTTCCTTTAAGTAGAAATGTAAACATGGCTTTAGGATTAAAAGGTGGTGTTACCAACTACAAATTAGAAACTCCAGATGAGAGTGACCCCTTCTTTTTTGATGGTTTTTCTAAATGGAATCCAAATATGGGAGCTGGTATTTACATAAGTTCTAACAAATGGTATTTTGGCGCTTCTACCCCTCGTATTCTAAATACCGATTTAAATAATGGCGAATTCGTAGCATTGGAACGTAACAGTTATTACGCCATTGGTGGTTATGTGTTTGATATTGGTAAAACCACAAAATTCAAGCCTACGGCAATTATGAAGTATACCAATGGAGCACCCGCTACATATGACGTGACTGCTAACTTTCTCTTTTATGAAAAATTTTGGATTGGAGCTTCATATCGCTTTAATGATTCGGATAGTTTTGGGGTGTTAATGGATTATGCCATATCGGACTCCTTTAGAATTGGATATGCTTATGACCTACCTACCTCAACTTTCAGACCCTACTCAGGTGGTACACATGAGATCATCCTCATTTATGAATTATTCAATAGAGGGTTAAAAGCTATGAAATCTCCTCGTTATTTTTAGAAAGTAGCACTCATTTTTCAAGAAATCTTATGTAATGCCTTTCTCTGCAATTCGTGCTTTGAACAAAACCATCTATCTTTGGGAAAAATTCTAGCTATGGCAAAGTACTTTTCCACATGTATTCTTTTTACAATTCTTTTTATCAGCTGTAAAGAGACCAAGAAAACGGAGGCACCTCAACCCGAAAAAGAGCTGACTATCCTAGAAAAAATCGCCTATGCCAACGGGTATGAAAATTGGAATAAAGTTGAGGAGCTAAAATTCACTTTTAATGTAGATAGAGATACATCTCATTTTGAGCGTACTTGGGTTTGGCATCCAAAAAAGAACCAAGTAACTGCTATAAGCGCAGATGAAGTTCTAACGTACAACAGAAGCGATATGGACAGTACGGCTTACAAAACCAACGGTGGGTTCATAAACGACAAATATTGGCTCATAGCCCCTATCAATATTTTATGGGATAAAAACGGAAGTACCAACGAACTTACCCCAAATGCGGAGGCTCCTATTAGCAAAACACCAATGCAAAAATTAACGGTCATTTACAAGCAAGAAGGCGGCTATACCCCTGGTGATGCCTATGACTTTTATTTTGGAGATGATTATCTAGTCAAAGAATGGGTCTTTAGAAAAGGGAATCAAGAAGAACCGTCAATGACTACCACCTGGGAAGATTATACCGAATCAGGCGGACTTAAAATTGCCAAAATGCATCAAAATGAAGATGGAAGTTTTAAACTTTATTTTACCAATATTGAAGTAAAAACAAACTAATTACGAAGCTTTTCTACTGTTTCGCTTCAGCTTAAATGTAGCCGCCAAAACCAAAAGGGCACAAGCAAATAATACAAAAAAACAGGTTTTTAGCGAAAAACCATCTGCTATAAATCCTAGGATTGGAGGGGCTACTAAAAAGCCGGCGTAACCCGTGCCCGCTATAAACGATACACTCTGCGAAGAATCCACTCCTTTTACTTTTCCACCAATTCTAAATACTTCTGGCACCATTACGGAAAAACCGAGTCCGCTTAAAGCAAAACCAGAAATAGCCATATAGGTTTCGGTGCTCAATACCATAACATACCCAATTAACACCAATACGGCTGCAAAGGTTACCATTTTTACTGAACCTATTTTTTCACTAATACCATCACCCAAAAACCGCCCCAAAGTCATGGTAACTTGAAATCCCAAAAACCCGGCTCCCCACAATACTTCTGGTGCCAAACTTATCTCTTTTAAGTAAAGTCCGCTCCAATCTACGATAGCCCCTTCGCTTCCCATGGCAACAAATGAAATAAGTCCCAAAAACAACATCGGTTTAAAAAGCTTTAAGCTAAACGCTTCTTTTTCTTCCACTGCGGCAACCACTTTTTTATACTTTCCATGGAAAATAAAATTAACACCCAAAACCAGTACAACTGCAATTAACATATGTAAAGGCGGATTACTAAGCGGGCCTATGAGAAAGCTTCCTAGCCCAGCCAATACACCTCCCAAACTAAAAAATCCGTGAGCAGCACTCATAAAACTTTTCTTGTCTTCTTTTTCTAGTTCAGTCACCAATGTATTCATGGAAATATCCGTAAAACCATTGGAGGCCCCAAGTAAGAACAATGCTGCCATTAACGTATAATAACTAGGTGCCAACAAGGGTAAAAGAGCCGCTATACTACTAAGAATAACTCCATACCAAGTAGCACGCCCTACCCCTATTCTATTAATAATAGAAGAAGCCAATGGAAATACCGTAAATACACCAAGCGAAAGAAAAAATATAGCTAGACCTAATTGCGATTTATCTATCTGAAGTTGTTCTTTAACTGCTGGAATATAAATAGCCCAAGTACCAAAAAGGATATTTATACTGGCAAAGACCCAAGCCGCTCCAAAATAACGGGAATTGGTCAGAATGAGACGTAACGATTTCATACTACATGTTTCATACGAAGGTAATTTAAATACCTCTGTCCGAAAATGAAAAAAGACCACCTTTTTAAGATGGTCTTCCTTAATTTGTAATGAGCGATACTCAGCCCTATTTTAACCCCAGATCGGTGTTTAATTACAATTTTCAATGTAGTTCCAGCGGGTATAATCCCGTTGATACAAACGGCCATAGTACAGCACATAATCTCCTACACTATAACTTTTGCTTGATGAATAATTAGGAGCTGTATCACATAAATTCTCAGGTTCCGGGTCAGGGTTACCACCTCCACCATTTGCAGAAGGATAGGCCGCATTAGTTCCTTGAATATCCAATGAAGACAAACGGGCTTGCCGCTGCGGTAATATATTTCCACTAAGATCAGTAATAGTAGGCTGTCCATTTTTACTGAAGGTATAACTGCCGTACATCATAATAGAATTGACATCAAAAGAGCCTGTTAAGAACGTTGCGGAACTACTCTTATAAAACTGGTCTTGTGCATTAGATTGTATATTCTCGGTTCTGATGATAATATGATTATCTCTATCTGACCTGTTCTGCTCATGAATATATCCCAAGGTATGACCCAATTCATGAATAATAACTACTGCAGTAGCTCGGGTTCCTAATTGAATATAGCCACGGGAATTATACATACCCAAAGTAGCCACTCCAGAATTACTATTTGAACCAGAAGAAGATATAGTTACATAGTTAGATTGATTGGTACGTTCCTTAAAAGTAACATTGGTTTTATTGGACCATTCGTCAAAAGACTTTTGTAGTTCACTACGAACGCTAGAACTTAAACCATCAATTACGTAGTAAACGGTATTGTCTGTCCATTTTCTAACGCCACCACCCAAAGCTAAGGCTGACAGCTCTTCACCTGGAACGGGATTTGGATTATAGGAATCTGCAGAATCTGAAAGTTGGTCTTCAAATAAGCGTGTATCTGTACCGGCAAGACTATAGGTTCCATCTGCTTCTAATTTCACCTGAACCGCATCACCCATAAAATATTTAGTGACAAATTCTGTACCTTGATCTGCCGGAACTTCCGTTTGGGGGACTACGGAAGTTTCGGCTTCAAGTTCAGTAGTATCATTGGAGCAGGAGACAATTACCAATGTACAAACTGCCATTAAAAGCATAAGTGAAGTAGGGAATTTCTTGTTTTTCATTTTTTAAATTTAGTGTTCAATTAAGTTTTGGGGCTAAAACTTACTCTTTATGTACGGGATTGACCATCAAAATAGTCGACGAATGGTCTATATTATCGACGAAATACACTAACTAAAAAAGTTGAAAATTGACAAATCTCTCCCCATCCCAATAGAATTGGGGGAAAAGTATAAATTGAAAGAAATAGGATTTATATTGTTTTAATACCCTCTTTTAAGATTTGACCAAACCGATACATATCTTCATAAGAGCAGTAAAAAGGTGCTGGTGCCAAACGAATCACATTTGGTTCACGCCAATCTGTGATAACTCCATTTTCCATTAAATAATCAAAAAGTGGCTTTCCTTGTCCGTGAAGAAAAACGGATAACTGCGTACCCCTGTCCTCAGGCGTAATGATTTCAAAAGTAGTGCCCTCCATTTCTGCATCTATTTCATGGAGAACAAACTCTAGATACGCAACTATAAGATCTCTTTTTGCTATCAAAGCATCCATACCCACTTCTTCAAACATTTCCAACGAAGCCAAATAAGGGGCAACGGACAGTACCGGTGGATTGCTTAACTGCCAAGCATCTGCATTCTCCATGGGTTCAAATTCTGGTTTCATTAAAAACCGTGTTTCCTTTTTAGTTCCCCACCAACCTTCAAACCTGGAAATATCTTTCTGATTCAAATAGCGCTCATGAATAAAAATCCCAGAAGCATTTCCAGGCCCACTATTCATGTATTTATAACTACACCAAGCAGCAAAATCTGCGCCCCAGTCGTGCAATTTCAATTCTATATTACCTGCACCATGGGCCAAATCCCAACCTACATTGGCACCAACAGCCTTACCTGCTTTGGTAATGGTTTTCATGTCAAAAACCTGACCATTATAATAGTTTACTCCCCCTATGAGTACCAAGGCCAATTCATCTCCTATTTCGTTTATTTTTTCTAAAACATCTTCGGTACGCCAGAAGTTTTCACCTTCTCTTTTTTTCACCTCTACCAAAGCATCATCAGGATTTAGGCCATGATGTCTCACTTGACTTTGCAGCATATACTGATCAGATGGAAATGCTTTCTCTTCACAAAGAATTTTATAACGTTTGGCCGTAGGCCTATAAAAAGTAACCATCAAAAGATGAAGGTTCACTGTAAGCGTATTCATTACGGATACTTCCTCCGTCTTTGCTCCTACTACTTTGGCCAAGGGAGCCGCTAATTGCTCGTGATAATCCCACCACGGTTTATCCGAGTGAAAATGACCTTCTACCGCAAGATCCTTCCAATCGGTCATAACCTCATCCACAAACTTTTGAGTTCGTTTGGGTTGTAATCCAAGAGAGTTCCCTGTAAAATAAATAACCTGCTTACCATTTACTTTCGGAAAGTAAAATTCATCGCGATAGCTTCGCAATTTATCTTCAGAATCCAGTTTTTGGGCAAACTCTAAGGTGTT
Organism: Zobellia roscoffensis; assembly: GCF_015330165.1. Lineage (NCBI taxonomy): Bacteria > Pseudomonadati > Bacteroidota > Flavobacteriia > Flavobacteriales > Flavobacteriaceae > Zobellia > Zobellia roscoffensis. The sequence goes on along the minus strand of NZ_JADDXT010000002.1, from coordinate 2,649,666 downwards.
CTCGAATTTCATAAAGGTCTTTTTTTCAAAAATACAATTTCGGTAGGGATATTAAAGCTATTGCTCCGCTACTTTAAATCAACAATTCGCATCTCAATAATGTGCTTCTTAAAACCTGCTTTTTCATAGGCTTTAATAGCTCCATGGTTTTCATCATAAACGGTAAGGCGTATTTCCGTAATACCCTTGGAGACGGACCAATCCTTTAAAGTATTTACGATCCTCTTATTAAGCCCCTTTCCCCTAAAATCCGGATGCGTATACATAAACCCCAAATAACTATAATTTTCATGATTCAGGTAGGGTTTGGCAGGTCTAATTTTGGCATAGCCAGATGCTACTAAACACCCATCAGATTCAACAACAACAACCTCGGCTGTATCACTTTTTATCAGCTCCCCCAAATCATAGTAACTAATTGGATCTGGCTTAAGCGTTGGGTCATACGGTCGCTCAAAAGCGATGATACCTTGCTCAAATTCTTGCAATGTATCTAAATCGTCTAATAACGCTCTCCTGGTTATAAATTCACTCATAGTTTCAAAGGGTCTATTCTACTATTACGAAGTTCTAAAATACTATATATTTGCACAAATTATAGGTCATGCATTTCTTATCTGCGGATTTAGAGGATTACATTCAAAACCATTCTGAAAACGAGCCCCAACTACTCCAAGAACTCACCAGGGAAACACATCTTAAGGTTGTCCGTCCACGGATGCTTACAGGACATTTTCAAGGAAGAGTACTGAGTGTTTTATCAAAAATAATCTATCCAAAAAACATACTTGAAATAGGTACCTACACAGGGTATTCTGCTCTTTGTCTAGCCGAAGGCATGCAAAAAAATGGACAATTACATACCATAGATATTAACGAAGAACTTCAGGACATTCAAGAACGTTATTTTTCGCGTAGCCCCTACAAGGACCAAATTTTTCAGTATGTAGGCGATGCAAAAAAAATCATACCTCAATTGGAACGTACTTTTGACCTTGTTTTTATTGATGCCGAAAAAAAAGACTATCCTGATTACTTTGAACTGGTCATGAAAAAAACCCATCCAGGCAGTGTTATACTCTCGGATAATGTATTGTGGTCAGGAAAAGTTGTAGAACCTTTAGACCGAAAAGATAAGGTAACGCCAATTCTTTTAGACTTCAACAAAAAATTAAAAGAGGATCCACGGGTAGAAACGGTATTACTACCTATCAGGGACGGCTTAACCCTAAGTAGGGTGCTATAAGTCTTACGTAGAGGTTATAAAAAAACAATGCAGAAAGCACGCCAACGGTAGAACCTACAATAATATCCGTGGGAAAATGTACGCCCACAAAAATACGGCTAGACACAAAAAGTAATGGCCAGATATAGAACAACCAACACCACTTAAAGCGGTTTCTCAAAAATAACACAACAATAGTAGTTGCCGAAAACGAACTAGATGAATGCCCTGAAAAGAAACTATAACTAGAAGATGGCTTTAGAATACGAATAAGCGTATTCATGGTCTCATCATTATTGGGGCGCAACCTTGCTACCACTTCTTTGGTTAAATCGGTAAGGGTAGTGACAAAAAATATCATCCCAACGATAGTGAGAATCACATATATGGCTTCCCTTTTGGGATATTTGATAAAAATCAAAACAAAAAACAAAACAAAAAGAGGAATCCAAGTAGAAAAGTGCGTTACAACAATCCAAAACTGGTCGTAATCTTCAACACCTAAATTATTCAGATAGATAAAGGTTTCCCTATCCCATTCTAGAATACGGTCTAGCAAATCTAACTTCTTTTGATAGTTCCGGTAACATCATCAACGCTCTTCTTAACGCTGCTCACTCCCTTCTTAAGGTCATCACCTATTCCTGAAGTAAGATTATCCTTAACATCATCAATATCCTTTTTAATGTCCGTGATAAAGCTGGTATCAACACCCTGCTTATCAGCGCTTTTCTGAATTTCTTGTTTAATATCTTCCGTAGCGTCTTTTAGTTGACGCATGCCCTTGCCCAGCCCTTTGGCTATGCCGGGAATCTTATCGGCACCGAAAACCATTACCACAATGAACATGATAAAGAAAATTTCGCCTCCGCTAATGAATAAAAAGTGTAATGAATACATATTCACAAATATAATGAAGTTTAAATAGAAAATCCTGTCAGGTAAAGAAAACCTAACAGGACTTTTTGTGATATTAACACTATTTTATTTGCCTTTAACAGCATTTTCCTTCATCCTTTCAAAATCAGATTTCTCTTCTTTCTTAGGCCATGAGTTATTAGATGTATCTATATCTGCCGTTTCTGCTTTTGGATCAACAACAATACCGGTAAGTTCTGTCTGTGAAGATATAACTACACTCACTTCTTTATCGCTCTTTCTCCAAATTTCAGGTGGGTACGTAACATTCTTGGTAGTACCGTCCGCATAAGTGTATTCTACAATTATAGGCATAGGTATACCTCCTGGCTTATCATACGTAACTTGATAAAAATATTTAGGCTCTTTAACAGCTGCTCTTTCATCTGCCGTTAAGTTATCCATCATAAATTCTTTAAGTGACTGTGAGTTTTCAGATGGTTTTTTACCTTTTAAGTTGTTATCCAATTCTTCACTACCTTCTTCAGCCATATATACCAACGGTGGCAAATCTGCCTCCGTAATACCACGAGCCGCCATATATGCCTGCATTTTGTCTGTAGGCTTATCCGTTACGTAATATTTTTTGATGTCTTTTACTCCTATATCAACAAAATCCGTAGTGTAGAACCAACCTCTCCAGTACCAATCTAAATCTACTGCAGAAGCATCTTCCATAGTTCTAAAGAAATCTTCTGGCGTTGGGTGTTTGAACATCCACCGGTGCGAATACGTTTTAAAAGCATGATCAAAAAGTTCTCTACCCATTACGGTCTCACGAAGTATATTTAATGCGGTAGCAGGCTTTCCGTAGGCATTAGGCCCCAACTGATAGACATTTTCCGGATTAGACATAATTGGCGCAAGTGTACTTTGGTCACCTGCCATGTAAGGAACAACCTTAGAAGGATCTCCCCTTCTTGATGGATATTTATCGTTTGGTGCTATAGCTTCCGGATATTTCTCCCCAAATTCTTGTTCTGCCATATACTGCATAAAAGTATCAAGACCTTCATCCATCCAGCCCCATTGGCGCTCATCGGAATTAACGATCATTGGAAAATAGTTATGGCCCACCTCATGAATAATAACACTGATCATTCCGTATTTTACACGATCGGAATACGTTCCATCCTCATTAGGGCGACCATAGTTCCAACAAATCATTGGGTATTCCATACCTTGTTGCTTGGCATGAACCGAGATTGCTTTAGGATAAGGATAATCAAACGTATGTGATGAATATGATCTTAACGTATGCGCTACGGCTTTTGTAGAATACTCTTCCCACAATGGGTTACCTTCTTTTGGGTAAAGCGAAACCGCCATAACATCTTTGCTACCCACTTTTACAGCCTGCATATCCCAAATAAACTTTCTCGAAGTTGCAAAACCGTAATCTCTTACGTTCTCTGCTCTAAACTTCCAGGTTTTCTTCTTTTCAGAAAAGCCTTTCTCTGCTTCTTCGGCCTCTTCTTGGGTTACAATCAATACAGGCTTGTCATAAGACTTTTTGGCTTTTTCGTAACGCTTCATCATTTCTTTGGAAAAAACGTCTTTTCTATTCTGAAGTGTTCCCGTAGCATCTAAAATATGATCCGCCGGTACCGTAATATTTACATCATAATCACCAAAAGTAAGGGCAAACTCACCGCTTCCCCAAAACTGATGGTTCTGCCAACCCTCTACGTCACTATACACTGCCATTCTTGGAAAGAACTGCGCAATAACATAAGAACGATTACCATCTTTTTCAAAATATTCGTAACCAGAACGGGCTCTATTAATAGTGTGATTAGGAATATTGTAATCCCACTTTATTGAAAATGATACCTGCTCTTTACTCTTTAAAGGTTGGGGAATATCTATACGCATCATAGTCTGGTTGATGGTATATTTTAAAGGCTTTCCGTTTGCATCTTTTACGTAGGCTATATTGAAACCACCGTTAAAAGGCTCGGTCATATATTTTTGGGCAAAAGCACCTGCCTGTTCTGCCATTGGCACACCACCACCATCGCGCAAAGGCGACTTTGATGTTTTGGCACGTACGTTCTGATCCAATTGCAACCAAAGATATTCTAGATTATCCGGAGAGTTATTGGTGTAAGTAATGGTTTCTGTACCGTAGATTTTTGCATTTTTATCATCAAGCTCAATATCCATTTTATAGTCTGCTTGCTGCTGATAATAATCAGGCCCAGGAGTTCCTGAAGCTGAACGATAATTGTTAGGAGTTGCAAACTCTTCGTATAACTGTTTGAATTTGCTTTGATTATAGTGACCAGGTTCCTTGTCCGCATTAATACCTTCTTGTGCCATTAAAATGTTGGCAAATACAAAAAGTAACGAAGCAAAACAATACTTTAATTTGTTCATATATCTGTGTGGTTTTAATCCGTGAAAATTATAATATTTTAAGGAATAGTTACCTAAATGTTATAATTTTAACATTCCTTTAGTACGCGATTTTACCAAAACGAAGCTCTTTTTATCATTTCCGAATTTTAAGTGCACAATATTTTGCTGATCCTCAAAAAGGTCTGTAAGAATTTCGTTCTCTATTTGGATAGATTTCAGGGTAGACAACTCAATATTTGGTACTTCAACATAAAAAATAAGTACATCTGCATCATATTTCCTACCAATATAGGAGTATGACGCAGTGCTTCCGTTTACTTCCACCACAAATTTTGACCTCAGATATTTCTCTAAATATTCATCTGCCAAAGGGGATTCATTGTCCGTATTCAACTTCGCTTTTATATCATACCGCTCTAACAACAATTTATCCAAATCATCTATAAAAACACGGGAGGTAATCTGCAATGCCTTGTCCTTTTCCGAATAATTAACGTTCGTTACGCTAACGTAAAACTTGTGTGCGGCGGAGAATGCCATTAAAGGAAGTACCAATACTACCAAGAACTTTTTAAAAGACTTCATAATCTCATTTTCTATTGCAAAAATAGGCAAATGTTATGCCAAAAAGGTATCAATCTAAGGTGTTGTTTTTTCTGTAGACCGCACTTTTCCGCTCCATGAACGCCCAAATTTTTAAATGGTCATGGGTATCTACAACCTCCTGAAAAGTAGCATCTACCTCACAGAAATACATAAACTCATCAATTTTGTCCAAGGGAATTTTTAGCTCGGATGTAAAAAGAGAATCCGCATAGAACTCACGGACCCGCTCCGTTCTAGCGTACGTATTATTCCGTTTTACGCGAGCTTTCAACATTTTTTTTCGTCCTGTAATCATATTGATCAAAGGATCAAAGCTCATATACGGGTTTGCCGTTGCAGCCTGAAATTCGCGTTCGGCTTTACTTATGGGCTTGACATATGCATTTGGCAACCCTAAAGTTGAAGCCGTAACAACGGCTTCGGTTTTTAAGGTGTTTAAATCACTTGCTATGTTACCCGAAAGGCTATACGGCATTACTATAACTTCATCCAGCTCCGTCAAAGCTTCTTCTAAAGGAACCATTAAAAGCTTGCTTTCAAGAATACTTAAAGAAATTACAACCTCTTTGCGCTTATACTGAACGGCGGAAAACACCAAAGTATCATTCAGCTTTACGGTAATATTAAAAAACCCATCAATATCTGTAATCGTAGCCTTTTTTGTAGTGGTATTTAACACATGAGTGGCGGCAACATCTCCATCTTCACTATAAACACGACCTTCAATTTCTGTCGATAAAAAATTCTGGGCACACAATGATGCCAGAGGTAGGAAAAAAAATAGATAAAGAAGTTTATTTCTCTTCATTCATTTGTTCTCGGTACGCTTTGCTTTTGTTTACAAGAAAATCAATCAACTCAAATTCGTTTTTCTTTAAAAGCAACGCGTATTCAGGTTCATGGGTATCTATATATTGTAAAAAATCGTCTATTGAGGCCTGAGACAATTTAAGATCTGTAACAAAAAACTCATCATCATATACCTGCCTTAGCACCTGGCTCATTTTCATACGTGGGCGCTTGTCCGCATCTTCCGATTTTGCCGTTTTAGCCAATGCCTTAAAAATGTTTACAAAGTTAAGTCCATCTTTCATTCCTCTATCAGATTGGCTCAAAGCTATATTTTCCACTTCCGAGGAGCGATCAATATCATACTCGATCTTTTTAAATTCTTCATTCTGTAACTGTATAAACTTCTCCTCGTTCTCCGGGCTAACTACCACCTCATCTAATTCGGTTACTTTTTCATTTACCTCAACAACCAAACGGCCGTTCTTAATAATGGCCTCAGTGACTTTTACTACTTCTAATTGATAGTTTACCGCAGTAAATGCCAATTCATCACCCGCTTTGGCCATAATTGCAAACTGCCCCTTTTCATCAGATATTACGGCATTCTCCGTAGTTATATTAATAACATTCTCGTTAGGCACACTTATATTTCTGTATAGTACCGTACCTCGCAACAATAAGCGATCATCATCTTGAGCAGTTACGGATAAGAAAGCAAAAAGTATACATAATACAGTAGGGATAATCTTCATCTGGTTGTTTTATAAGTAGTCTTGAAAAAAGACACGGTTTTTTTATACTAAATTTTAAGGCAACTTTATAAGCAGTACTTTCGTACCATATAAAGCTGTAGCTCTTTTTAATTAAGTGGATAAAGAAAATACAAGTTTTGGTCTTAAAAAAAACATGGTGGCTAAACTTTTGTTAATTCGTAATAGAACTAAAATCAATGACATAACTACCTCATTACTAAGACCCGTAATCCTTTTAGCTAGACTAATCTGTAGTTTGTCTTGTTAAATTAGATTAATACTAAGATAATTTTATTTTTGTTGACCCTAATACCTTAAATCGCAATAGTATGCAAAAGCGCATCTCGATACCGTTATTTTTTATCGGTTTTTTCCTCATCAGTTTTGCTCAAGCACAAGTAAAAATAGGTGACAACCCCCAGGTCATTGATCCTGCCTCTATTCTAGAACTAGAAAGTTCAGATAAGGTATTGGTCATTACTAGGGTAGATTCATTACAAATGACCACTATTGTACCCAACCGTGGTGCCTTGGTCTATAACACTACCGCCGATTGTGTGTACTATTTTGATGGCACTGCATGGATCAGTATGTGCGATGGTGTTGGCGGTGGCGCTCTCACGGCTACCCCTATTGTAAATTCTGAAAGTACCATTGTAATTACGCCAACAGAAGGCGGCAACAATTTTGAGATAGCCCCTAATAGTATTACCAGTGACCAAATTTTGAATGGTGGTATTAACGGAGTGGACATACAAAATGGATCTATTGGTAGAGGAAAATTAGCGCCTAATGCCGTAGATAAAGCTAGAATTGCTCAAAATGCAGTTGGCCCGTATGCCATTGACCGCGATAGTCTTCCTTTAAGTTTTTTTAATAATGATGCCGGTTTCATTACCGGTGCCAATGTGGTTAGTGGTGATGCAGATAATTCTATTACCATTTCTACTACCGATGGAGGTGCTTTCTTTGATGCCACTTCTTTAGAAGATAATATTGCAGCAAATGCAGCTGATATAGCGGCTAGCGATAATAGTAATATTAACGAATTACAGGATATTAATTTTGACCCAGTATCCAATCAACTCTCATTAACTGGCCGTCCAGGTTTTGTTACTATCCCCAGAGCAGATGGGTCAGATACAAATATTACTGCAGGAAACAATGTTTCTATCACAGGAACGGGTACAGCCACTAATGCCTATGTTATTAATGCGGATGATGAAGTTGATGGTAGTGTTACGAATGAACTTATAACTGGCGTTCTTTTGAATGCCGCTAACGAATTGGTTATTACAGAAGCAGGAACCAATACTACGGTAGACTTAAGTTCTTTGGCCGGTGGTACTGGAACCGCTGATGGTGTTATCTCAAATGTAGTATATAACGCAGCTGACAATAACCTTACTTTTACAGGTACTGACGGAGGCTTTAACGGTACAATCAATCTGGATGATTTAGATGGTGGTGGTACAGGAACTAACCAAAATGCAGCACAAGTACCCGTTGCAGCAACAGCTGTAAACTATACCGCTGCAACTGCAGATGTAGAAGCGCATTTAGCAGGGATAGATGCTGCCTTGGCAGGTGGTAGTACAGACAACCAAACAGCTGCAGAAGTCCCCTTCACAGCAACAGGAAATACGGTTAGTACCAATGTTCAAGATGCCTTGGTTGAGATTCAAACTGAAGTAGATGGCATTAGTGCCGGTGGTGAAGTAAACACTTCTTCTAGCCAAGGTGTAGGAGGTGTAGCTATTGCTCTACCTAAAGCTGGAGTAAATTTACCTTTCAAAAGTATAAATGCTGCTGATACAGGTTTTCTATCCGTAACGGATGACACGGCAAATAATGAAGTTGACATAGCTATTAAACCGGCTGTTGCATTAGCTACTCCTGCTGATCAAATGTTGATTACTGATAAAGATACTGATTTAGTAACTTGGGTTCCTGTTCCTGATGGAGCTACAGTTGTTGTAGATACTGATGCGGAAGACGGACTTTCCGATTACGACGCTAGTAACGGTTACGACATAAATGTAGATGATGCTACCATTGAAATTCACACGGACGACAATTTAAGAATCAAACCTGCAGAACCTTTAGCTACACCTGCAGACCAAATGCTAATTACCAACAGTACTACTAATGAAGTTGAGTGGGCTCCTTTTGCCCCACACACCGGGGAACCAAATTCACTGTTTTTCGCGGATGCAAGTGGAAAACCAATTGATACCTATGCCACTACGACTGATAGAGACAATGGCGCTCTGTTTTGGGATCCTACAAAAAGAATAAGTTCAGGTGCTTTATTTATCGGCCTAAAAAAAGGAGCCGGTGCTGACCCTGATAGCCCAGTAGGAGACAATGCCAAGGTAGTAATTGCTGAACGTGTTTCTGGTGCTACTAATTTTGCCTACCCTCTTCAGATTCAAAATGAAAATGGGTTGAATTCTGGTGGAGCCGGTGCTGGAATATTATTTGCCGTTGATCGTGGCGGCTCACATGGTAAAGGGGCTTTAGCCTACGAAAGACTAGGAGCATGGGGTGTAGGCGATTTTCATTTTCTACAAAATACTGCAGCCACTACTGATATCCCTACCCTAGCGGACAAAGCTTTCACCGTAAAAAACAATGGAGACATCGTCCTTTACAACGGTATTGAAATTGCCGGAGATCGCGGAGATGCCAATCAGGTATTGACCTCTAATGGAACTGGAGCCGTTTCTTGGGAAGATGCAGGTGAACTTTCCATTACGGATGCTGATACAGATGACGCTTTGGTAGTCCAGACTGATGGTAAGGGTTATAATATTGGTGTTGATGATACTACGATTGAAATTATTACAGATGCTTTACAAGTTAAAGACGAAAGTATAGACTCTGATAAAATTAAAAATAGTAGCATTGCTCTAGTTGACCTTAGCCCAATGGGAGCAACGGCCAATGGAGAAATATTAAAATGGGACCAAGATAATTTAACGTGGACCATAGGAACTGATAATGGTGGATCTACAACTTATACAGGAGGAGCTGGTCTTACACTTACAGGAACTAGCTTTACAGTTGACAATTTACAAGGAGAAGTAACTGGACCAACTTCTGCTACTGTTATTGCTGATGATGTAATTGGAACCGATGAATTAGCCATAGATGCTGTTATCGAAGAAAACATAATTGCAAATGCTGTTACATCAGCTAAAATAGCACCTAATACAATTGCCTTAGATGACCTTAGTCCAATGGGTGCAACTACAACCGGTCAAATCCTAAAGTGGAATCAGGCTACAACACAATGGACCATAGGAACTGATAATGGTGGATCTACAACTTATACAGGAGGAGCTGGTCTTACACTTACAGGAACTAGCTTTGCAGTTGACAATTTAGCAGGAGAAGTAACTGGACCAACTTCTGCTACCATAATAGCTACCAATGCTATTACAGCAGATAAAATAGCTACGGGAGCGGTAAATACAGATGAGATTGCAGCAGGAGCTGTGGTTACCAATAGTATTGCCAACGACAATGTTACTCCTGATAAAATTTCACAAGGAACAGACGGTCAAATATTAACAACAAATGGCACTGCTGTTGCTTGGGCTGATGCCAAAAATATTGCAGAATCGGACTTAACTCAAACTGCAGATCGAACGTACGATTTAGATGGTAATAAACTAAATTTTACAGGATCTGGCAGCGTTGGGATTGGGATATTCGGAGGAACTGAACCTGTCCAATCAACTGATAAATTAGATGTAAACGGTCAAACGAGATCAAGAGGTGGCTTCGCAGCTAGTCCTGGTTCTGCTAACCTACCTAGTTACGGGTTCTATACTAATGGGGATAATGGAACGGGGATGTTCAGAGCGGCCAATCTTCAACTCGGTTTTTCGACTGATGGTAATGAAGCTTTAAGAATTGACGCATTACAAAATGTAGGTATTGGAACTACTAACCCTTCTGAAAAACTTCATGTAGCTGGTAATATTCTTGCAGATGGTAATTTAATTACTTCTGGAGATGTAATCTATGACGGAGCATTGGTTGATAATATCCCCGATTACGTTTTCCAAAAGTACTTCTTAGGTAACTCAGAATTAAAAGACACCTACAACTTTACAAACCTTGTAGAAGTAGAAGCTTTTATAAAAGAAAATCATCACCTACCAGGTGTTACCTCTGCCGTGGAAGCGAAAGAAAAGGGACAATGGAACCTGAGTGCTTCTAACTTGCAAAACCTAGAAAAAATAGAAGAACTTTTCCTTCACACCATAGAACAGGAAAAGGAAATCAAAAAACTAAAAGCGGAAAAAGAAGCCATGACCAACGAGTTAAAGTCCATGAAAAATGATATAGAAGAAATTAAAGCACTTCTAAACCAATAAAAACGGGCACAACTGAGTTTAATCTTGTACAGAACATGAAGAAACATCTTTACATAGCAGCTCTTATTTTGGCAACGGGCGTACAAGCACAAGAGGCGTTGTACAATACCGGCAACCTGCGTATTCACGAAGGTGGTGTTATGGGCCTCCATACCAATTTGGTAAATGATGGTAGTTTTGATGAGAATCTAGGCTTGGTCGGTTTTTATGGAGACAACCTCCGTACCATTAGCGGTAGCTTACCCGCTACTTTGTATGATGTGGAATTCGTAACGGGTGGAGGTACGGTTTTACAGAACGCATTAAACGTATTGAACAATGCCAATTTCGTTAGCGGAGATATCATTACAGACCGCGTACAACCTAACATTACCCTTAATTTTTTAACAGATGCCTTCCCTAATGGCCAGAATGATATTAGTAAGGTAGATGGGTATGTAAGCGTAAATAATCAGCAAAACTTTATTTTCCCAGTAGGAGATTTTCAGTATTTACGTCCCTTAATACTAAACTCGGAAGGCGTTAATGCCGTAGCAAGATGTGCCTACTATATAGAAGACCCAAATAGTCCAAGTATACTTCCGGGTGCGTTCAACACCAATAATAAAGACGTAGAAATTGGCGACATTAGTACCGTAGAGTTTTGGCATTTAGAAGGTTCCGTATCTTCTGCAATTCAACTCTCTTGGAACGAACGTAGTAATATGGGTCTTTTGACCAATGATGTTAACGAAATTGTTATAGTAGGTTATAGCAAAACCTCAAACCGATGGGAAAGCCTTGGTGGACCTGCTCCTGCTGGAAATCTGAATCAAGGTGTGGTAGCTTCTGGTTCTTTTGTTCCAGATGACTATGAGGTACTCACTTTTGCTGCAATGGGCGAACCTAGAGATTATCTGGACCTAGAAAATTATTTTGTTTCCCCTAACGGAGATGGTATAAATGACTTTCTTGAAATCCCGGAATTGGCACTTTCACCAAATAACTTCATGCAAATTTATAACCGAGAGGGACTCAAAGTATTCGAAAAAGCAAATTACACCAATGAGTTCAACGGACTTTCAACACAAAATAACTTTGTTGTAACAAGAGGCGATGGACTTCCATCGGGCGTATATTTTTACATTGTTACACTAGACGACTTAGACCTTGAATTTCAAGGGTTTTTATATTTGGCGAACGATTAATTCTTAAAAAGAGGCCTTAGAGCCTCTTTTTTTATGCCGTTCATCGATGTTTTACGTCGTATTACTTACGATACAGAATTTACTTACAACTTATTTCCCTTAAGACACTACACTTTCCCCTGGCTACACAACAAATACTGTGCAGTTCATCGATCAAGCCGTAATTTTAAATAAAAATTGAAAATTCCAAGTATACGGATTCGGTTCGTTTTTGAGATATAACAAACTCTATTATTCCTAAACTAACCTTCACACTCACAGTTCTTTAAAACAAACCTATTAAAGAATAAGGGTTTTCAATTGTACAGCATCAGATGTATCCAAACCCGTTTTTTGAATATTAAATCAAAATATCCACAGGGGTTGAATTCAATCATAATGTTGAAAAAATTGCTAAATAAATTATACCAAAGATGAAAAACGTTCCCCTCGTTGTTCTACTCTTTTTAACTCAGTTAGCCATCTCACAAGTTAAAATTGGCGACAACATTAATCAAATAGACGCTGCTTCCCTTATGGAATTGGAAAGCGCTTCAAGGGTACTGGTAGTTACACGGGTAAACAATGCCCAAATGAACACCATTACCCCATTGAACGGCGCACTAGTCTTCAATACAGATGAAAACTGCCTTTTTCAGTATACTAACAATTTATGGTCTAGCCTTTGCGTAAATGTTGCGGCTGGTGAAACCGTTACTGCCTTATTAGAAAATAATGACGGTACCGTAACCTATACAAATGAAGCTGGCAATCCCGTTATCATCTCAAAAGCAAATTTAATAGATAACCTAGATGGCAGCTTTACCTTTAATAATGGTAGCGGCCCGCTTAATTTTACGGGTACGGATGACCAAAACCTTGAGAATGCTAATTTAGACGAGACTACTTCTATTTTAACAGTTGAAATTGAAAATGGAAACAATACTACAGCAGACCTTTCCGCATTGGAAGAATCCGCAGATATCACAGCCGTCCAAAACGATGTGGACCAAAACGAGTCCGACGCGGACACCGCTATTACTGCTGTGCAAGATGACGTGGACCAAAACGAAGCTGATGCCGATGCAGCCATACTTGCAGAACGTAACAGAGCAATCGCTGCAGAAACTGCTATTCAAAACGATGTAGACCAAAACGAGTCCGACGCGGACAACGCAATTGCTACAGTTCAAAATGACGTGGACCAAAACGAAGCTGATGCTGACGCATCGATTCTTGCAGAACGCAACAGAGCAATCGCTGCCGAAACTGCTATTCAAAACGATGTTGACCAAAACGAGTCCGACGCGGACAACGCTATTATTGCAGTTCAAAATGACGTGGACCAAAACGAAGCTGATGCCGATGCGGCAATCGCCTTAAAGGAAGATTCCGCAAACAAATCCGATGATGTAACTCTTGCAGATGCAACGGACACTAAATTCCCAACCGAACTTGCCGTTAAAACTTATGTGGACGGAAGAATTGCCGCTACTGCGGATGACGATATTACAGGTGCCTCAATCAATGCTTCGAGTGTATTGAAAATTGATGAAGGGACTTCTTCCGTAACGGTGGACCTTTCAGCTCTTGAAGAATCTGCCGATATCACTGCCCTCCAAAACGATGTGGACCAAAACGAGTCCGACGCGGACAGCGCAATTACTGCAGTTCAAACTGACGTGGACCAAAACGAAGCCGACGCTGACGCAGCCATACTCGCAGAACGTAACAGAGCAATCGCTGCCGAAACTGCTATTCAAAACGATGTAGACCAAAACGAGACCGACGCGGACACCGCTATTGCTGCAGTTCAAACTGACGTGGACCAAAATGAAGCCGATGCCGATGCAGCCATACTTGCAGAACGTAACAGAGCAATCGCTGCCGAAACTGCTATTCAAAACGATGTAGACCAAAACGAGACCGACGCGGACAACGCAATTGCTGCAGTTCAAAACGATGTTGACCAAAACGAAGCTGATGCCGATGCGGCAATACTTGCCGTACAAAACGATGTCGACCAAAATGAGACCGACGCGGACAACGCAATTGCTGCAATTCAAACTGACGTGAACCAAAACGAAGCTGATGCTGATGCGGCAATTGCTCTCAAAGAAGATGCTGCAAATAAATCCACTGACGTTACCCTTGCAGATGCAACGGATACCAAATTCCCAACCGAACTTGCTGTCAAAACCTATGTAGACGGACAAATCACCGCCACCGCGGATGACGATATTACAGGAGCTTCAATCAATGCTTCGAGTGTTCTGAAAATCGATGAAGGTACTTCTTCCGTAACGGTGGACCTTTCAGCTCTAGAGGAATCAGCCGCTATTACTGCTGTGCAAGATGACGTAGACCAAAACGAAGCCGACGCTGATGCAGCCATACTCGCAGAACGTAACAGAGCAATCGCTGCCGAAACTGCTATTCAAAATGATGTAGACCAAAACGAGTCCGACGCGGACAGCGCTATTATTGCAGTTCAAAATGACGTGGACCAAAATGAAGCTGATGCAGACGCAGCAATACTTGCCGTACAAAACGATGTCGACCAAAATGAGACCGACGCCGACGCAACCATACTAACGGAACGTAACAGAGCAATCGCCGCCGAAACTGCTATTCAAAACGATGTGGACCAAAACGAAGCTGATGCTGATGCGGCAATCGCTTTAAAGGAAGATTCCGCAAACAAATCCACTGACGTTACTCTTGCAGATGCAACAGACACCAAATTCCCAACCGAACTCGCTGTCAAAACCTATGTGGACGGACAAATCACCGCCACCGCGGATGATGATATTACCGCAGCTTCAATCAATGCTTCGAGTGTATTGAAAATTGATGAAGGTACTTCTTCCGTAACCGTAGACCTTTCCGCTTTAGAAGAATCTGCCGATATCACTGCCGTACAAAACGATGTAGACCAAAACGAGTCCGACGCGGACAGCGCTATTGCTGCAGTTCAAACTGACGTGGACCAAAACGAAGCTGATGCCGATGCGGCAATTGCTCTCAAAGAAGATGCTGCAAATAAATCAACCGATGTCACCCTTGCAGATGCAACGGACACTAAATTCCCAACCGAACTTGCTGTAAAGACCTATGTAGACGGACAAATCACCGCCACCGCAGATGATGATATTACCGCCGCTTCAATCAATGCTTCGAGTGTCTTGAAAATCGACGAAGGTGCGACTTCAGTAACGGTGGACCTTTCCGCTCTGGAAGAATCTGCCGCTATTACTGCTGTGCAAGATGACGTTGACCAAAACGAAGCTGATGCAGACGCAGCAATACTTGCCGTACAAAACGATGTCGACCAAAATGAGACCGACGCCGACGCAGCCATACTAACGGAACGTAACAGAGCAATCGCCGCCGAAACTGCTATTCAAAACGATGTGGACCAAAATGAAGCTGATGCCGATGCGGCAATCGCCTTAAAGGAAGATTCCGCAAACAAATCAACCGATGTCACCCTTGCAGATGCAACGGACACTAAATTCCCAACCGAACTTGCCGTAAAGACCTATGTAGACGGACAAATCACCGCCACCGCCGATGATGATATCACCGCCGCTTCAATCAACGCTTCGAGTGTATTGAAAATTGATGAAGGGACTTCTTCCGTAACGGTGGACCTTTCAGCTCTTGAGGAATCAGCCGATATCACTGCCGTTCAAAACGATGTAGACCAGAATGAAGCTGATGCAGACGCAGCAATACTTGCCGTACAAAACGATGTCGACCAAAATGAGACCGACGCCGACGCAGCCATACTAACGGAACGTAACAGAGCAATCGCCGCCGAAACTGCTATTCAAAATGATGTAGACCAAAACGAGTCCGACGCGGACAGCGCTATTATTGCAGTTCAAAATGACGTGGACCAAAATGAGACCGACGCGGACAACGCAATTGCTGCAGTTCAAACTGACGTGGACCAAAACGAAGCTGATGCTGATGCGGCAATTGCTCTCAAAGAAGATGCTGCAAATAAATCCACTGATGTTACCCTTGCAGATGCAACGGATACCAAATTCCCAACAGAACTCGCAGTCAAAACTTATGTAGACGGACAAATTACGGCAACCGCCGATGATGATATTACCGCAGCTTCAATCAACGCTTCGAGTGTATTGAAAATTGATGAAGGGACTTCTTCCGTAACGGTGGACCTTTCAGCTCTTGAGGAATCAGCCGCTATTACTGCTGTGCAAGATGACGTTGACCAAAACGAAGCCGATGCTGATGCAGCCATACTCGCAGAACGTAACAGAGCAATCGCTGCCGAAACTGCTATTCAAAATGATGTAGACCAAAACGAGTCCGATGCCGATGCGGCAATCGCCTTAAAGGAAGATTCCGCAAACAAATCAACCGATGTCACCCTTGCAGATGCAACGGACACTAAATTCCCAACCGAACTCGCTGTCAAAACCTATGTAGACGGACAAATCACCGCCACCGCGGATGATGATATTACCGCAGCTTCAATCAATGCTTCGAGTGTCCTGAAAATCGATGAAGGTGCGACTTCAGTAACGGTGGACCTTTCCGCTCTAGAAGAATCTGCCGATATCACTGCTGTGCAAGATGACGTTGACCAAAACGAAGCCGACGCTGATGCAGCGATATTAGCTGTACAGAACGATGTAAACCAAAATGAAGCTGATGCCGATGCGGCAATCGCCTTAAAGGAAGATTCCGCAAACAAATCAACCGATGTCACCCTTGCAGATGCAACGGACACTAAATTCCCAACCGAACTCGCAGTCAAAACTTATGTAGACGGACAAATCACCGCCACCGCGGATGATGATATTACCGCAGCTTCAATCAACGCTTCGAGTGTCCTGAAAATCGATGAAGGAACTTCTTCTGTGACGGTGGACCTTTCAGCTCTTGAGGAATCAGCCGCTATTACTGCTGTGCAAGATGACGTTGACCAAAACGAAGCCGATGCCGATGCAGCCATACTTGCAGAACGTAACAGAGCCATCGCAGCAGAAACTGCTATTCAAAACGATGTGGACCAAAACGAGTCCGACGCGGACAACGCAATTGCTGCAGTTCAAACTGACGTGGACCAAAACGAAGCTGATGCCGATGCGGCAATCGCCTTAAAGGAAGATTCCGCAAACAAATCCACTGACGTTACCCTTGCTGATGCAACGGATACCAAATTCCCAACCGAACTTGCCGTCAAGACCTATGTAGACGGACAAATCACCGCCACCGCCGATGATGATATTACCGCCGCTTCAATCAATGCTTCGAGTGTATTGAAAATCGTTGAAGGGACTTCTTCCGTAACGGTGGACCTTTCAGCTCTTGAGGAATCAGCCGCTATTACTGCTGTGCAAGATGACGTTGACCAAAACGAAGCCGACGCTGACGCAGCCATACTCGCAGAACGTAACAGAGCAATCGCTGCCGAAACTGCTATTCAAAACGATGTGGACCAAAACGAAGCTGATGCCGATGCGGCAATCGCCTTAAAGGAAGATTCCGCAAACAAATCCACTGACGTTACTCTTGCAGATGCAACAGACACCAAATTCCCAACCGAACTCGCTGTCAAAACCTATGTAGACGGACAAATCACCGCCACCGCGGATGACGATATTACCGCAGCTTCAATCAACGCTTCGAGTGTATTGAAAATCGATGAAGGGACTTCTTCCGTAACGGTGGACCTTTCAGCTCTTGAGGAATCAGCCGCTATTACTGCTGTGCAAGATGACGTAGACCAAAACGAAGCCGATGCCGATGCAGCGATAGCCGTTAATACTGCAGCCATAACTGCACACAATTCTGCCGACAACGATTTGAGCGAAACGAACGAAATTCAAACTTTATCCGTTTCAGGAAATGATTTAAGTATATCCGGGACCGGAGGAAATACGGTTACTTTACCCTCTATATCCGGCACAGAAGGATCTGTATTTTTTTCGGATGCAAGTGGAAACCCTACTGAAAATAATTCGCAACTATTTTGGGATGATACAGAGAATCGTTTGGGTGTGGGTACTGCAACTCCTGAAAATAAATTGGATGTTTCCGGCGCAATTCGATCCAGAGGAATACTCAATTCCGATGGTACAGTTGGAGAACCCTCATACAGATTTTCTGATGATACAAACACGGGCATGTATAGTCCTGCAGCAGATGAAATAGGACTAACGGTAGGTGGTATAGAAGCTATCAACATTGATGAGACATCAAACAAAACTACAGTTACCATAAATGAAACCCTTGATGTAGACGGACAAATTTTAGATGAAAACGATTCTGCAGGAACCGCTGGACAAGTTTTATCCGCAACCGCAACAGGCACGGAATGGGTAGACCCTCCTTCTTCAACAGGAAACGCCAGTATTAGCGCCGATGACGGGAATAGCATTACCGCAGGTTCAGACTCCGGTGTTTTTTATGCCAGCCCTATCAAAGCCTTCGGAAAGGTTTCAGCTTTAGGGGTTATTGTAAAATCTACCCCCAATATTATCGTATCCAAATTGGCTGGATTAGGTCATTATCTTGTTACCTTACCTATAGGTATCACCTTAGATTCGGATTACATCATTCAACTATCTCAACCTGGAAGAGGTGGTGCTGGTAACGATGACCCAGGTATATCCTACAGCAACCAAACCATCAGAACTTTTGAAGTAATCATAGGCGATAATGATAACGGAGGTACTGACCGCGCAAGATTTGATTCCGAATTTATGTTTACCGTTTTAGATTTATAATAGTATGGGAAATTATCACATCAGTTTAAGAACCTTAAAACAAATTTTCACAGCACCTATTTTGCAATGGGTTTTAGGTACTCAAACTTTGTATCCCATAATTCCACCCTCCTACTCTCAACATTTCCATCACTTAAATACTACCTGCAGATGAAAAAATTAATTTTAACGACACTGGCAATTACTACACTTGCCACTACCAGTACCATAGCACAAGTAGATGGGAATTATTTAATGGGCCTTACAAATGCAACAACACTAGAAATGAATGCAGGTATAAACCCAGTTGTTGGCTCACTTCTATATAATACAGATGA
This sequence comes from Zobellia roscoffensis, assembly GCF_015330165.1. NCBI lineage: Bacteria > Pseudomonadati > Bacteroidota > Flavobacteriia > Flavobacteriales > Flavobacteriaceae > Zobellia > Zobellia roscoffensis. The sequence continues at coordinate 2,630,374 of NZ_JADDXT010000002.1, read as the reverse complement.
AGAGAAAATGTACCTGAACACAGCTTCAGGATTTAAGAAAATACCTTCTATAGACACGAATTCAATAGATTTTTGGGGCGCTACCGGAAATACCGGGTCAAATGCTACTACGCACTTTCTTGGCACAACGGACCTTCAAGATTTTATAATTAAAACTGATAATAGCGAAAGGGTAAGGATATCGTCTACAGGAAATATTGGTATAAACAACACTACTCCCAGTGCTCAATTAGATATTGAAAGTACAAGTGTTCCCTTACGAATACAGCCTAGCACCTCTACTCCAACGGGAACTGAAAATGGGCAAATTTTTATGGGAGACGACGGCATACTCTATGCATATGATGCTACTAGAGTTAAATGGTTGAGCGTTGACCGTACCATGATCGGGTGGGGTATGAATAGTGCAACCACCACAAATGTATACTTAAGGCAGTTTAATGGTGCCGACTCAGAAAATACCGGCTGGCGCATGCTTAGAAACGGTACAATAACCGGGATTTCCGCACAAACCAATGTGGCCGGTACCTGGACTTTGGAAATTAGGAAAAATGATGGAGTTGTTCCGATTACGGCGCTGGTTATTACCGCTGCCGATGGTAACCAAGATGCAACCATAAATGTTGACTTTAATGAAGGTGAATTTTTACAGGCCTATTGCAATGGAATTGCCGTAGAGTACCCAGAAACACTAATTGAAATAGCTTGGAGAAAGTAAGTCCTAAAATTATGAATAAATACGGTATTATTCTTGGTAGCTTGATTGCAAGCATGTCCAGTCCTCAAATGATGGCTCAAGACTCATTTCATAATTATGGGAACATAAAAATGCATGAAAGTGCACAAATAGGTTTCTACCAAGATTTAATTAATGACGGTTCTTTTGACGACAACAAAGGGCTTGCCGGATTTTATAACGAAGACGTCGCTTTTATTAGCGGTGCCTTTAGACCTGTCTTTGAAGATTTAGAAATTGTAGTAGACAATGACCTTGTTCTAGAAGTTGGTATTGGCATTACCAATAATAGTAATTTTATTTCGGGAGATTTAGTTACTCCTAGGTATTTAGTAGATACGAATATTGAATATATTACAAATTCCTTTTACAATGGCGATACCGATTTTACCAAAGTAGATGGATATTCAGCCATAAAAAACAAAAAAGAGTTTCTTTTTCCTATTGGTCATTTTGATAAATTAAGACCTTTAAAATTAGCTTCAGAGCAAATTAATGAAAATGCGAAGTCAGCTTACTTCTATGAAGACCCCAATAGTCCGTCTACCTTTGGCACCTCATTTTATACCGAAGACAGAACAGATATATTGATTGCCATCAGTAATCATGAGTTTTGGGACCTAGACACAAAAACACCATCCAAAGTTACACTAGGATGGGATACCGAAAGTAACTTACCTAGTTTCTTAGACGCCATAGAAAACTTACGAGTAGTAGGTTGGCATTCGGAAAGAAATATCTGGGAAGATTTAGGCAATACTGGTTTGGACGGAGACTTTGATCAAGGAGAAATAACTTCGGACGTATTTACACCGGACGATTATACCGTAATTTCTTTTGGCGGAAGCCTTAGTATGCAAAGCGTAGACCTAGGAAATTATCTATTGACTCCAAATGGTGACGGAAATGCCGATTTTTTTGTTTTAAAAGCGGTTTCTATTTCACCTAACAACAAACTTACCATTTTCAACAGATGGGGTAGAGCCGTCTATGAAGCCACTAACTACAACAACACTTTTGAAGGTACTGCCAACGTAAACGGTGTTTATAATACAGCAAAAAAACTACCTGCAGGTGTATATTTTTATATTATCGATTTGAAGGATATTGGTCTTAAGCATCAAGGTTTTTTGTATATCAATCAAAAATAATCAATTAAATTCAGGACTAAGTTCTGAAGCATTCATATCACTTTAAAAAGTAAACTACTTCCTGACAAGCGTCGGAGCCTATAATCTCAATTATTGAGGCAAACCAAACTCCAATGGAAATCCTTCCGTTGATTTCAATTGGAGTTCTCTTTTTTCCCTCCCTTCCACTACACTATTAGTGAACCTATTCTATTTCGCGCTATACCTAAAGCCTTCATGAACCCACTCTGGCACGGTATTGTATCTATACATTGAGCTCCCCCTAATCACCCATTCTTATACTATACGCAACAGAGACAATTCTTTCTTATTGGTATATGGCAGTATATGACTAAGGTTGTTATTCTATGTATTCTACCCACAATTAATTAACACTACCTAATCTAAATAGAAAGGAGCTCCCAAGATAAACTTGAGAGCCTCTTTATAAAATAACTATACCCTTTATCTGTTAATATACAGGTACCCGGATAAGGTTTGATTGTTATCACCTGCTACGTAATCAATAATATAGAAATACACGCCTACTGGCAGCTCATCGTTAGCTCTAATAGTTATCCTACCTATAGACATCCCTGTAAATACGTTAGTCTCATTATCATAACCATCTACCTCATAAACTTTTATGCCCCATCGGTTAAATATCTTAACCTTATTTTGCGGGTAACTCTCTATATTTTCAATAAGGAACCTACCATCATTAAGCTCTGGCGTTACCAAGTCATTCTCAACCGAAATGCCACATACCACAGTTGCTGGTGGAGTACCACCCTTAGAGCTACATGCATTTAACGGATCCGTACCATCTGCAACTTCCTGACCATCTAAAATTGTATCTTCATCGGTATCAGCAACATTTGGATCAGTACCTCTTATTCCTTCTTCTTCGTTCGTTAGTCCATCTTCATCACAATCTGAACTGTCCAAAGGCGTACCATCAATTGAGTCACAATCATCCAACGGATCAGTAGCATCCAATACTTCTTGACCATCATTAATGCCGTCACCATCAGAATCAGGATTATTAGGATCCGTCCCTAAGCCATCCTCTTCGTCATTGGTAAGTCCATCATTATCAAGGTCATTGTCTACATTATCAATAGCATATGATTTATTTTCATTTACCGTAGTGCTGTTTCCTGCGCTATCAGAAGTTGTAAGACTCACTTCCATTGAAGTGTCATTATCTGCTACTAAATCACTTCCAGGAACATCAATACTAAAGTTGCCCAAATCATCTACTGTACCTGTGTAAGTATTTCCGTTTACAATTAAAGTTACAGTATCCCCTTCATTGAAATCTCCAATCAATGTTCCCGTTATTGGAATATCAGCACCTGCTTCAATGGTATTTATGCTATTATCATCTGTAACATCATTAATAGTCAACGTTACTATTGGCTCCTCTTCATCTACAACATATACTTTAGTCTCTGTAATAGTAGTACTGTTTCCTGCAGTATCCGTAGTGGTTACACTTCCGTCTACTGTGGTATCTGTATCGGCAGCCAATTTGCTTCCTGGTACATCGATACTGTATGCTCCTAATGCATCAACAGTACCTGTATAATCGGTACCGTCTACGGTTAAAGTAACGGTGTCTCCGTCATTGAAATCTCCACTTACTGTTCCCGTTACGGCAACATCGGCACCAGCTTCTGCTGCGTTTAGGATGTTGTCCGCTGTAATATCATCTATTTCTAAGACAGGAACTGGCAATGTTGTATCTACTGAATATAATTGTGTATCCGTAGCACTTGCTGAATTCCCTGCAGTATCGGTTGTCGTTACACTAGCGTCTACTGTGGTATCCGCATCGGCAGCCAATTTGCTTCCTGGTACATCGATACTGTATGCTCCTAAAGCGTCTACAGTTCCTGTATAATCTGTACCATCAACCGTTAAGGTAACGGTATCTCCGTCATTGAAATCTCCACTTACTGTTCCCGTTACGGCAACATCGGCACCAGCTTCTGCTGCGTTTAGGATATTGTCTGCCGTGATATCGTCGATATCCAAGACTGGAACTGGCAATGTAGGGTCATATTGAATATCACGAGTTGCCTGAGTTGCAGGATTACCTCCAAGGTCGCTTACATCTGCAGTTATAGTTTCCGTAGGGTCTAAGGCTTGTATATCTACTACAGGCACATCTAGCGTCCAAGTATTTCCTGAAACAGTAGCTGTATAGGTTTCTCCATTTAAGGTTACCGTTACTACTTGTCCATCTTCCACATTAGTGGTAGTACCCGAAATAGTCACCGGACTATCGTCTTCTGTTGCGTTGATGATATCATCCACAGCAACTGTATTGATTACGATTGCAGGAGCGGTAGTATTCACAGAGTACACTTGTGTATCCGTTGCTGTTCCTGAATTCCCAGCAGTATCCGTAGTGGTTACACTACCGTCTACTGTGGTATCTACATCGGCAGCTAACTTGCTACCTGGTACATCGATACTATATGCACCCAGTGCATCAACAGTTCCGGTATAATTTGTACCATCTACTGTTAAGGTAACGGTATCTCCGTCATTGAAATCTCCACTTACTGTTCCCGTTACGGCAACATCGGCACCAGCTTCTGCTGCGTTTAATATGTTATCCGCTGTGATGTCATCTATTTCTAGAACTGGTACTGGCAATGTAGCATCATATTGAATATCACGAGTTGCCTGAGTTGCAGGGTTGCCTCCAAGGTCGCTTACATCTGCAGTGATAGTTTCAGTAGGATCCAATGCTTGTATATCTACTACAGGCACATCTAGCGTCCAGGTATTTCCTGAAACAGTAGCTGTATAGGTTTCTCCATTTAAGGTTACCGTTACCACTTGTCCATCTTCAACATTAGTGGTAGTACCCGAAATAGTGACCGGACTATCGTCTTCCGTTGCGTTGATGATATCATCCACAGCAACTGTATTGATTACGATTGCAGGAGCGGTAGTATTCACAGAGTACACTTGTGTATCCGTAGCACTTGCTGAGTTACCAGCGGTATCGGTTGTCGATACACTTCCGTCAACTGTGGTATCTGTATCGGCAGCCAACTTGCTTCCTGGTACATCGATACTATAATCTCCAGCTGCATCAACAGTACCTGTATAATCGGTACCGTCTACGGTTAAAGTAACGGTGTCTCCGTCATTGAAGTCACCCGAAACAGTTCCCGTTACGGCAACATCGGCACCAGCTTCTGCTGCGTTTAATATGTTATCCGCTGTGATGTCATCTATCTCTAGAACTGGTACTGGCAATGTGGTATCTACTGAATACACTTGTGTATCCGTAGCACTTGCTGAGTTACCAGCGGTATCGGTTGTCGATACACTTCCGTCAACTGTAGTATCTGCATCGGCAGCTAACTTGCTTCCTGGTACATCGATACTGTATGCTCCTAAAGCATCTACAGTTCCTGTATAATCTGTACCATCTACTGTTAAAGTAACGGTGTCACCAGTATTGAAATCACCCGAAACAGTACCCGTTAAGGCAACATCGGCACCAGCTTCTGTTGCGTTTAGGATATTATCTGCTGTGATATCGTCTATCTCTAGAACTGGTACTGGTAATGTTGTATCTACTGAATACAGTTGTGTATCCGTTGCTGTTCCTGTATTACCTGCAGTATCCGTAGTGGTTACACTACCATCTACAGTGGTATCCGCATCGGCAGCCAATTTGCTTCCTGGCACATCAATACTATATGCTCCTAAAGCATCAACAGTTCCTGTATAATCGGTACCGTCTACTGTTAAGGTAACGGTATCTCCGTCATTGAAGTCACCCGAAACAGTTCCCGTTACGGCAACATCGGCACCAGCTTCTGCTGCGTTCAGGATGTTGTCTGCTGTGATGTCATCTATTTCTAGAACTGGCACTGGCAATGTAGCATCGTATTGAATATCACGAGTTGCCTGAGTTGCAGGATTACCTCCAAGGTCGCTTACATCTGCAGTGATAGTTTCCGTAGGGTCTAAAGCTTGTATATCTACTACAGGCACATCTAGCGTCCAGGTATTTCCTGTAACAGTAGCTGTATAGGTTTCTCCATTTAAGGTTACCGTTACCGTCTGTCCATCTTCTACATTGGTTGTTGTACCGGAAATAGTTACCGGACTATCGTCTTCCGTTGCATTGACAATATCATCCACAGCTACTACATTAATTGCAATAGTCGGAGCAGCAGTATCTACTGAATACAGTTGTGTATCCGTTGCTGTTCCTGTATTACCTGCAGTATCCGTAGTGGTTACACTACCATCAACAGTAGTATCTGCATCGGCAGCCAGTTTGCTTCCTGGTACATCGATACTGTATGCACCCAGTGCATCAACAGTTCCTGTATAATTTGTACCATCTACTATTAAGGTCACCGTATCGCCGTCATTGAAATCTCCACTTACTGTTCCCGTTACGGCAACATCGGCACCAGCTTCTGCTGCGTTTAGGATATTGTCTGCTGTGATATCATCTATTTCTAGAACTGGTACTGGCAATGTCGTATCTACTGAATACAGTTGTGTATCCGTAGCACTTGCTGAGTTACCAGCGGTATCGGTTGTGGTTACACTACCATCTACCGTAGTATCTGCATCGGCAGCTAACTTGCTTCCTGGTACATCAATACTGTATGCTCCTAAAGCGTCTACAGTTCCGGTATAATCTGTACCATCAACCGTTAAGGTCACCGTATCGCCATCATTGAAATCTCCACTTACTGTTCCCGTTACGGCAACATCGGCACCAGCTTCTGCTGCGTTAAGAATGTTATCTACTGTGATATCGTCTATTTCTAAGACTGGAATAGGAGCAGTGGTGTCTACTGAATATAATTGTGTATCCGTAGCACTTGCTGAGTTACCAGCGGTATCGGTTGTCGTTACACTACCATCTACCGTAGTATCCGTATCGGCAGCCAATTTGCTTCCCGGTACATCGATACTATAATCTCCAGCTGCATCGATAGTACCTGTATAATCGGTACCGTCTACTGTTAAGGTAACGGTATCTCCGTCATTGAAATCTCCACTTACTGTTCCCGTTACGGCAACATCAGCACCAGCTTCTGCTGCGTTTAATATGTTATCCGCTGTGATGTCATCTATTTCTAGAACTGGTACTGGCAATGTTGTATCTACTGAATACAGTTGTGTATCCGTTGCTGTTCCTGTATTACCTGCAGTATCCGTAGTGGTTACACTACCATCTACAGTGGTATCTGCATCGGCAGCTAACTTGCTACCCGGTACATCGATACTGTATGCACCCAGTGCATCAACAGTTCCTGTATAATTTGTGCCATCTACTATTAAGGTCACCGTATCGCCATCATTGAAATCTCCACTTACTGTTCCCGTTACGGCAACATCGGCACCAGCTTCTGCTGCGTTAAGAATGTTATCTGCTGTGATATCGTCTATTTCTAGAACTGGAACTGGCAATGTAGCATCGTATTGAATATCACGAGTTGCCTGAGTTGCAGGATTACCTCCAAGGTCACTTACATCCGCAGTGATAGTTTCCGTAGGGTCTAAAGCTTGCGCTTCCAACGCTGTTATATCGAAAGTCCAAACACCAGCAGTTACTACAGGAGAATAGGTAGTTCCGTTTATGACTACGGTTGCAATTTGTCCATCTTCTACATTGGTAGTAGTACCAGAAATAGTCACTGGACTATCATCTTCTGTGGCGTTGATAATATCATCACCAGCAACTACATTTACTGCAATAGTTGGAGCAGCAGTATCTACTGAATACAGTTGTGTATCCGTTGCACTTGCAGAGTTACCAGCGGTATCGGTTGTCGATACACTTCCGTCAACTGTGGTATCTGTATCGGCAGCCAGTTTGCTTCCTGGTACATCAATACTGTATGCTCCCAATGCATCAACAGTTCCTGTATAATCTGTACCGTCTACTATTAAAGTAACGGTATCTCCGTCATTGAAGTTACCAGAAACAGTTCCTGTCACGGCAACATCGGCACCAGCTTCTGCCGCATTTAGGATATTGTCTACTGTGATATCATCAATTTCTAAAACTGGTACTGGCAATGTAGTATCTACTGAATATAATTGTGTATCCGTAGCACTTGCTGAATTTCCAGCGGTATCCGTAGTGGTTACACTTCCGTCAACTGTGGTATCTGTATCGGCAGCTAACTTGCTTCCTGGTACATCGATACTGTATGCTCCTAAAGCATCAACAGTTCCCGTATAATCAGTACCATCTACCGTTAAAGTAACGGTATCTCCGTCATTGAAATCTCCACTTACCGTTCCCATTACGGCAACATCGGCACCAGCTTCCGCTGCATTTAGGATGTTGTCTGCTGTGATATCGTCTATTTCCAAGACTGGTACTGGCAATGTAGTATCTACTGAATATAATTGTGTATCCGTAGCACTTGCTGAATTCCCTGCGGTATCGGTTGTCGTAACACTACCATCTACCGTAGTATCTGCATCGGCAGCCAGTTTGCTTCCTGGGACATCGATACTGTATGCACCCAGTGCATCAACAGTTCCTGTATAATTTGTGCCATCTACTATTAAGGTCACCGTATCGACGTCATTGAAATCTCCACTTACTGTTCCCGTTACGGCAACATCGGCACCAGCTTCTGCTGCGTTAAGGATATTGTCCGCTGTGATATCGTCTATTTCCAAGACTGGTACTGGCAATGTCGTATCTACTGAATACAATTGCGTATCCGTAGCACTTGCAGAATTCCCTGCTGCATCCGTAGTGGTTACACTACCATCAACAGTTGTATCTGCATCGGCAGCCAGTTTGCTTCCTGGTACATCGATACTGTATGCTCCTAATGCATCAACAGTACCTGTATAATCGGTACTACCGTCTACGGTTAAAGTAACGGTGTCTCCGTCATCGAAATCTCCACTTACTGTTCCCGTTACGGCAACATCGGCACCAGCTTCTGCTGCGTTAAGGATATTGTCCGCTGTGATATCGTCTATTTCCAAGACTGGTACTGGCAATGTAGCATCGTATTGAATATCACGAGTTGCCTGAGTTGCTGGATTACCTCCAAGGTCGCTTACATCTGCAGTGATAGTTTCCGTAGGATCCAATGCTTGTATATCTACTACAGGCACATCTAGCGTCCAGGTATTTCCAGAAACAGTAGCTGTATAGGTTTCTCCATTTAAGGTTACCGTTACTACTTGTCCATCTTCTACATTAGTTGTTGTACCACTTATTGTCACCGGACTATCGTCTTCTGTTGCGTTGATAATATCATCCACAGCAACTGTATTGATTACGATTGCAGGAGCGGTAGTATTAACAGAGTACACTTGTGTATCCGTTGCTGTTCCTGAATTCCCAGCAGTATCCGTAGTGGTTACACTACCATCAACAGTTGTATCTGTATCGGCAGCTAACTTGCTTCCTGGTACATCGATACTGTATGCTCCTAAAGCATCAACAGTTCCTGTATAATCAGTACCATCTACTGTTAAAGTAACGGTGTCTCCGTCATTGAAGTCACCAGAAACAGTTCCCGTTACGGCAACATCGGCACCGGCTTCCGTTGTGTTTAGGATATTGTCCGCTGTGATGTCATCTATCTCTAGAACAGGTACTGGCAATGTCGTATCTACCGAATACAGTTGTGTATCCGTAGCACTTGCAGAATTCCCTGCTGCATCCGTAGTGGTTACACTACCATCTACCGTAGTATCTGCATCGGCAGCCAGTTTGCTTCCCGGCACATCGATACTGTATGCTCCCAGTGCATCAACAGTACCTGTATAATCGGTACCGTCTACGGTTAAAGTAACGGTGTCTCCGTCATTGAAGTCACCAGATACGGTTCCCGTTACGGCAACATCGGCACTAGCTTCCGCTGCATTTAGGATGTTGTCTGCTGTGATATCGTCTATTTCCAAGACTGGTACTGGCAATGTAGTATCTACTGAATATAATTGTGTATCCGTAGCACTTGCTGAATTCCCTGCGGTATCGGTTGTAGTTACACTACCATCTACCGTAGTATCTGCATCGGCAGCCAGTTTGCTTCCTGGGACATCGATACTGTATGCACCCAGTGCATCAACAGTACCTGTGTAATTTGTGCCATCTACTGTTAAAGTAACGGTGTCTCCGTCATTGAAATCTCCACTTACTGTTCCCGTTACGGCAACATCTGCACCAGCTTCTGCTGCGTTTAATATGTTATCTGCTGTGATGTCATCTATCTCTAGAACTGGTACTGGCAATGTCGTATCTACTGAATACAATTGCGTATCTATTGCACTTACTGAGTTACCAGCGGTATCGGTTGTGGTTACACTTCCGTCAACTGTGGTATCTGCATCGGCAGCTAACTTGCTTCCAGGTACATCGATACTGTATGCTCCTAAAGCATCTACAGTTCCTGTATAATCTGTACCGTCTACCGTTAAAGTAACGGTGTCTCCGTCATTGAAGTCACCCGAAACAGTTCCCGTTACGGCAACATCGGCACCTGCTTCTGCTGCGTTAAGAATGTTATCTGCTGTGATATCGTCTATTGCTAGAACTGGTACAGGTACTGTCGTATCTACTGAATACAGTTGTGTATCCGTTGCTGTTCCTGTATTACCTGCAGTATCCGTAGTGGTTACACTACCATCTACAGTGGTATCTGCATCGGCAGCCAGTTTGCTTCCTGGTACATCGATACTATAATCTCCAGCTGCATCTACAGTTCCTGTATAATCTGTACCATCTACTGTTAAGGTCACCGTATCGCCGTCATTGAAATCTCCACTTACTGTTCCCGTTACGGCAACATCGGCACCAGCTTCTGCTGCGTTTAATATGTTATCTGCTGTGATGTCATCTATCTCTAAGACTGGTACTGGTAGCGTAGTGATATGTTGAATATCTCTAGTGGCTTGCACAGCATCTGTTCCAAAATCACTCGCTACATCTGCAGTAATGGTTTCCGTAGGGTCCAATGCTTGTATATCTACTACAGGCACATCTAGTGTCCATGTATTTCCTGTAACAGTAGCTGTATAGGTTTCTCCATTTAAGGTTACGGTTACTACTTGTCCATCTTCTACATTAGTTGTTGTACCAGAAATGGTCACTGGACTATCATCTTCAGTTGCATTGATAATATCATCCACAGCCACTACATTGATTGCAATAGTTGGAGTTGCAACTACGGTAACATTTACAGTAGCGGTATCCGAATCATTATTTGCATCCGTAATCGTATAGGTAAAAGAATCTGCTCCGCTATAAACAGCAGCAGGTGTATATAAGACTGTATCATCTGTTGGATTTAATGGCGTACCATTATTATCTATTGAGACCGTACCTCCATTAGTAGTTGTAGTACTTGGAAGTATAATTGCTCCGGAATTAGGACCATCACCACCAAAAGTATCAGGACCATTACCATTATTAGCCAATACGTCAATACTATTATTACTTGTATCCTGAGCGATTGAAACCTCATCATCTTGTGCAGTTGGCAGACTATTCACTCCAACATTTACCGTTACCGTGGCTATATCACAATTTGTAGGGTTTGTCGCATCACATATTTGATAGTCTACAGTATAAGAACCTGGATCAGTGTTATTTGCAACATCTACAGAACCATCTCCATTAACTGTTAAAGGTCCATTGGTTACTGGAGTAATAGTTACACTTGCAGGGTTAAGTACTGCGCCATTTAATTCATCATTGTCAAATACATTCACTACATCAGTAGCTCCAAAAAACCCTTCTACAGCTGTTATACCCGCAGAATCATCTATTGCATCAACGTTATTTATTACCGTTAAAGTAGCTTGTGCTTCTTCTGGACAGGTATTGTTAGCACTACTAACTAAAACCTTATAGATATTCCCATCCATAATAAGGGTAACATCCGAAATAATTAAACTGAAATTAGTTGCCCCCGATATGTTCGAAAAAGTAGATCCAGAATTTGTACTTACCTGCCATTGGTAGGTTGGACTAGCATTCACATCATACGTTGGTGTTCCCGAATTATACGCTGAGGCATCTAAAGCAGAAGCTGTTACAGTAAATGTAGCATCGTCACCAACTCGTTCTTCTTGATCTGTTGGCGCCGTATCAATACTGCTTTCCGATGCCGTTGTTACTCCGTTCGTAGTACCCGTATATGCTGTTGCTGCACCTGATACTTGTCCGTTTGCATCGTATCCCGAACCATCTACTTCTCCATCATTATCATCATCTAAATGCCCTGCTTCGACAGCATCATTACAACCGTCGTTATCGCTATCCGTATCTAACGAATTAGGAATCCCATCCCCATCTGTATCTGGACAATTAATAACAGGTGTAAAGGCAAAACCTTCTCTATTATAATTTGTACCACCATTTATACTTGAATCTGCATAAAACGAAACTGTTGTTGGAAAAGTTATTACACTGGACATATCAACCTCAACACTCCACTCTGTATCTCTCAGAGAATAAGAAGTACCATTATTAATTTCAATAATATCACCTGAAAATAAAACATCTCCAGTAACTCGACCTGTAACTTCATCTAAAGGATCATTTAAGATAGCTGAACCACCTCCACTCCAAGTAAGAGTAATTTCTTTTTTAGCATTTTGAGTTCCTGCCGTTACACCTTCTGCTCCATTGCCTAAAATAACAGATTCTAATGCTCCCGAAGTTGGTGCATCTAAAATAAGATCTACTGTTGTAATGGCATCAGTTGTTCCTTGATCCCATCTTATTTGTATACCTGAAGTTGATGAAAGTACACTTGAGGCATACTCAGGATTTATAGTAAACCCTAATATATTATTACCATTTGCCTCATAAAAACCAGTGATGTGAGTTGAATTATTACCTGAATCTACTGACCCTACAACGGATGGACATTCCTCTGAATCCAAAATACCATCATTGTCATTATCCAGATCACAGAAATCACCAATTGCATCACCATCACTATCTACATATAAAGGGTGAGATGGGCTACACTCACTACACTCACTAGCTTGTTGCGTATTATCTAACGTTGTTCCAATGGTTTGGGGAGCACCTCCAGGAACACCATTGCCATCAACAGCTGCGATTAATCTAAATGCACCATCTACATCTGCATAAGTATAGGTTCCGCCACCTTCCAAGGCATCTGGACAACCATCCTTATCAGAATCTAAATCCCATTGATTTTGAATACCATCGTTATCACAATCGTAATAGGTATACGTAAAAGCAGTTGCGGTATTTCCAGAACCACAAATTTCTTGGTCTACAACATCTGGAATAGACATTAAAGTTCCGTCATTAAGTTCTACTAGAATTTCCGTAAACGAAATATCGTGACCTGTACAGAAATCATAGTTAGCTAAATTATCTCCATCTTTTAAAGTATAGTTTACATCAATATTAACAGGACCTTGGTCATTTACCGATACATACGTTGGAACAATACTAGAAGGTGCAGTTGTAGCATATTTAAAACTGAATTTTGCAATATCCGAAGCATCAAAACCAACTAAATCATCAATTTCAAAACTAACGGTTGCCGTTAATGTTTGCCCAACAGACAATGGCTCAAAAGCACCTATATCAAAATCAGTTCCATTATAATCCGTATTCAATGTTAAGTCCTTGGCACAAGAAAGATCTGTTTGTTCATCTACATCTAAAATACCATCATTATCATCATCGTCATCACAAACATCTGGGTATGCATCACCATCGCTATTGGCATTATCGTTAAATCCGTTACATACATCATTGGTATTATTTACACCATCATTATCATCATCACATTCACCACCTGTAACGCTAGCATTTTTTGAACTTACATCGTTTTGTGAGGTTCCAGCAGGAATTCCGTTTGCATCAACCGCCGCAGTAAGTTTACCGTTTGTATCAACATCAGCTAGCGTATAGCCTCCATCACCTTCAAGAGCATCAAAACAACCATCATTATCACTATCATTATCTAAATGGTCAGGAGTACCGTCATTATCCGTATCAATTAACACACAACCTTCAAAAATAAAATCTATTCCATCTCCTGAAGTAAAATCGACAGCTCCAGAACTATTATATTGAACAACATTAAACGTATATGTACTTAGAACACCATTCACTCTAATAGTACCCGAAGCCTCTCCATCTGCACAATCAGCCGCGCCTTGTCCATTATCGCTACCTAAACCGGCTTTTCTTATAGTTGTTCCATTATTAACAATTTCAAATCCTTGGAATGAACTTAATACATTTGCAGTATTACCCCCTTGAAGCGTCCATTCTGAAGTATTAATATCGTTTCCATTAGTACCCCCTACACCTGCCCAATGCATTTTAGGATTATCCACATTTACTGGATTATCAGCGGCATCTAAATATTCTACAATAAAATTAGTATTTAAAACTGCCGGTTGTGAAGGTTGAAAACCTACTAATATTTGAAGTCCATCATCACCTGGTAATGGTCCATAATCTGAAGTAAAATTAGCACACGTATTATCAAATGCGCCGTTTTGTGGAAAACCTGCAGCATTCCAATAAGCACCTAAATTTTCCATGGTTACACGAACCTTCAAATCCGCTGAGACAGAAGATTCCCAGACACCGTTTCCTAAGTCTGTCCACACTCCGGTTTTTCCGCAATCACCAATTTCATCCGTATCCAAAATACCATCATTATCATCATCAACATCACAAAAATCTCCAATAGTATCATTATCACTATCAACATAAGAAGGGTTTGTTGGGTGACATTCACTACATTCTGCAGCTTGCTGTGACTTATCTTGAGAAGTGCCTACTGTCTGGGAACTTCCACCAGGAACTCCTGTTCCGTCTACTGCAGCTGTTAGGGTATAATTTTCATCAATATCGTTGTAATTATAACTTGCACCACCTTCTATTGCATCTGGGCAACCATCATTATCACTATCTAAATCTAAATAGTTAGGTATACCGTCATCATCATCATCAATCTGCTTACATGCAAAAACAATCATCTCAATTCCATCTGCTGTACCTGTTGTAGTTGATGCGGACGGAAAAGTAAGCGTAAAAGTGCTGACCGTTCCCTGAATTTCCATACTACCCGCGGCAGTACCATCTATATCGTTCTGTGTAGATTCCGGGCTATATCCATTTGCATTAATACCCGCTGTTGATCCCGCGCCCCCATCACTGGCTGTTGTAGAAGTTGCTGAAAAATCATCAGTACCTGTCAATTCAATCCATGTTAATCCGTTTTGCAATGTAATTTCAGCGGAATTTTGAACATTATCCGCCGAACCTCCAATTCTATCAAAATGAATAATGGGATTTGTTACTTGAACCGGATTTCCCGAACTATCCTCAAAACTAACAGTTACACTTTCATCAAATAAAAAGTCGCATTGAATGGATGGATCTCCAGCCAAATTTTCTGACCAAAATCCTGCACCTGCTGGGTTAAACCCTCCTAGGGCAAAGCCATTCGATGCTGCGGTTGTCATACGTATAATGACACCATCTCCATAATCATAAGTTACATTGTTACTAAAACCACCCCAAGTACCCGATTGATTTGGCGTACAAACACCTTCATCCGTATCTAAAATACCATCATTATCATTATCCAAATCATCTGCATTGACAATACCATCGCCATCTAAATCTTCTGGTGTTCCCCCTCCAATAGTCCATGGCGAGAACTCATTAATACCGTTAACCATAACTTGGTTATTGGCAAAATCAGATGAACTAGCGCCTTTCGGCTCCCATTTATTTACTGTAGTATCGTACCTGTAGGAAGAAAGGTTGTTCTCTCCACTACTAGGCACTTCGGCATCGGCATATGTAAATGTTAGGTTTGCCGTTCCACTTTCTGTTTTATCTAGCTGCCAAAATCGGTTGACCGCACTGCCTACAAGACTCGTATCTGTCGTATCTAGTATATTTGTTACATTTTCTGGTTGAGAAGGATACGGAGTCATATCCAACCCCGTAGGATATGTAGAAACCGTAATTTCTCCTAAATCACCTGTGGCCCTTTCTACCGTTAACGGAATACGTTCTCCTGCAGCAGTTCCAAAAGGAACTGTGTAAGCTCCACCTGTAGGTGACGTTTGCCATAAAACTTTACTTTGGTTAAGAACGTCTTCACTTATAATATACCCTTCATTAGTAATTAATGCACCTATTAATGAATTTGTTATTTGTAAGGTGTTTGAATTTAAGTCTAGACCTGAATTATTAAGATCTATAACCCCTAAGTTAGTTCCTGAAACCGAACCTCCTACAATGGTATTTACTTCTAGAGTAGCTTCATCAACCTCTAATGTAAGATTATAAAAAAGGGTAGTTGTAGTTCCCCCAATAGTTGTTACATCCGTTGTTTTGGTTAAGATTACCATACCCTCGGAGTCTTGGGTGAAAATTTGACTTGTACTATTATTGTTCAACCAGTTGCCGTCTACACTTATTGCGGATTCATTCTTCACCTCGGCGTCTCCCGAAACTCGAAAATCTCCATTTAGTACACGAACAGTTGCTCCCGGGGTTATTGAAATATTGGCTCCTGAGATATTCAATCCATCTTGAGCGTTAATGCTCATGGAACAGAAAAGAATCAGGAAACCTATTAGGTAGAAATTTTTCATGGGCTTGGTTATTTTGTAGAAGATTGCTGTAAGAGGAAGGGATATTTTATCTCATTTCTGCCATGAGCAGGCCAAAGCCTACCTGAACCCCTATTGCACTGTTGGAAGTACCTACAATCCTAAGTTGAACATCTTGTTTAGCAGCGGCATCAATTTCAACCCACGGGGTGGTAATAAGTCCGTTTGCAGAAATTGAAACACCTGGACCAAATGACGCCCCATTTAAATAGGCCCATGTAGTTCCATTATCTACAGAATATTGAAGGGCAATGTCCAACTGTGCACCCAGGGTTACAGTGAATCCTGTAACGTTCGCCACCACTCGCATTTCCGTTACATCTGACAAATCCAGTTGAAAACGATAAATGTCAACTCCCAATAATTCAACTGGGGATACATTACCTATGTTTAGCCAACCCGTAGGAACTATACCAGATAAAATTGTTACTGCCGATGTAGCCACACGGTTATACAGCTCAAAGGCCGTACCCTGAATGAACATCATACTATTATTCAAATCAGTATTATAGACCATAAGACCGTCTGGTGGGTTAACCAGTGCATTCATTTCTCCCGTGGTCATCCTGGGCATTAAGAGACCACCCGTGGTAGATTGAATATCCAATGCCGCTGCCGGATCGGGGGTTAAGGTGTTTATACCCACAGATTGGGCATTGGAATAATATGCTAGAATTAAAAGAAAAAGGAACGTTACACCATTTTTTTTGGTCAACTTAAATTCAGGTACAAATACGGTTATTGGCTTCATGGCTTTTAATATTTACTAGTTAGGTGCTGTTCTTAATTGTGAAAGGGAAACTTAATATAAGTATAAATCTTACTAAATGTAAGATTAATACTATATAAATAATATTAAAAACAAAAGTATATCTAAATAGTTTTAAAAGAATATATTGTTGTGAAATACAGGAAAAGGTGTTGTGAAACGTTGCTTTATAGGTTTCATAATTAATATTAAAATATTATAAATCAGCAATTTGAAATGAACTCTAAAAAAATAATTGCAATCATTATAGAGGATAAAAATTTATGAAATTAAGCTTTCAAAATAAGTAAGAATTTAAATCTAATATGTAATTTACATTTGTAAGAATATTTTAACCTTCATTCATTCGTATAACTATAAATTACCACTTATTTTTGTGCCATCATTTTTTCAAAATGATGTGAGATTCCCTAAAAAAATTGATCTCAAAGACGCATAATGAAACATTTATTACTTGTTTTAGCTGTTACCATGTTATTAAAGCCCCTGTGGCCTCTAATGAACTATGCAGTAAACTATAGTTATATTGTTACCAACTTATGTGAAAACAGAGACCGCCCCATGCTTCATTGTGATGGTAAATGTTTTTTAGCTAAACAGCTTGCGAAAGAATCTAGCGAGAAACAGAAAAACCCTTTTGAAAGTGAGCTTTTAAAATTAAAATTACCC
Organism: Zobellia roscoffensis; assembly: GCF_015330165.1. Classification (NCBI taxonomy): domain Bacteria; kingdom Pseudomonadati; phylum Bacteroidota; class Flavobacteriia; order Flavobacteriales; family Flavobacteriaceae; genus Zobellia; species Zobellia roscoffensis. Next base: position 2,612,397 of record NZ_JADDXT010000002.1, on the reverse strand, counting down.
ATTGTTAATTGGTTTGAATCTTACCAACCCTATACGGTTGTTTTTGATTCTATTTCTCCCAATTTTAAAAGGCACATTACCTTAATACCGTATGTACTGGTTTCCGAAACCGGACAACCACCCGAAATCGCTTAACAACACCTTTTTAAGTCACACTATTGATTCCTAAAACCCTTGAAAACATTCGTTACAGTCTGTTATTTTGGTTCTCTTGTGGTTCTGTGACACCTATCTAAATTATTTTAATAAATAGACCGTAAGAAGTGGTAGCATTACCAATCAAGCGCTACAAATGATTCTTAGTAAAAAGAATATTTTCTTTTACTAAAATATCCGCTCTCTTATTCTTTAAACATAAAAACTGATGCTATTTTTCACCATACTAAGGAGGTTACGATCTCCTTTTTCCCTGTCATTTAAAATAACCTTAACCCTGTTTTTCATTTGTTCTTCTTTCCTTGAAGCCTATTCCGCAAATGAAGTTGCAATCTCAACTGTTATTCAACAAAGTGTAATTAACGGTACAATTACGGATGCGAGCGGAACACCGCTACCTGGAGCAAACATTGTAGAAAAAGGAACAAACAATGGAACACTTTCTGACTTTGACGGCAATTTTTCACTTCAAGTTCCTTCAGATGCAGTTTTGGTAGTATCCTATTTGGGTTTTATAACTCAAGAAGTAGCCATTAACAACCATGCTACCCTTACCATTCAAATGAAAGAAGATGCAACCGGACTAGACGAAGTTGTTGTTACGGCCTACGGCACGTCAAACAAAAGAAGTTTTACCGGATCTGCTAAAAAAGTTGCTGCAGAGACTCTTACAAGAAGTTCTACCGCAAGTTTTGAGACGGCATTACAGGGTAATGTTTCTGGAGTAAATATTTATACATCGGGTCAGCCTGGCGGTGCTTCAACAGTACAAATTAGAGGTGTTGGCTCCATAAACGGACTTACAGAACCTTTATACGTTCTAGATGGAGTTGTTATTAATACTGATAAAACCCTTAGGGCCAACGGTTCCGGAGCAACGGCTTACAATCCATTATCTACGATCAACTCACAAGACATTGCCAATATTACAGTTTTAAAAGATGCTGCTGCAGCTTCGCTTTACGGTTCTAGAGCTGCAAACGGAGTAGTTATTATTACCACAAAAAAAGGTAGAAACGGAGATACGGAAATTACTTTTGGCATAGAATTAGGCACAAGCAGCAACCTCACAGAAGAAAAGAATGTCAATAATAATCAGTTCAAAAGTCTTTGGCAAGAAGGGCAGTTGAACCAGTATATTCAGAATAATGAAAATGCTGAATTCACAAGAGTTTATAGTGATGATGCTCTTTACGCTTCCTATAAAAACCAGGCTCAAAGCGACTACGAAAGTATTTACGGTACCACCGATGCAAATTCTGATTGGTTGGATGCCATTTACCAACCAGGCACACTCAAAAAGTATAATCTATCTGCTCGCGGTGGAAGTGAAAAAACCTCGTTCTATATTTCTGGCGACTATTTTGACCAGGATGGAACCATCATTACTACTGGTTTAAAAAGATACTCCGGAAGAGTAAACCTAGAAAACCAAGCAAAAGATTGGTTACGCATAGGCATCAACCTGTCTGTAGCAAAAACAGAAAGAAATGCAGGAAATTATGATTCTGGATATGCTGGAGGATTGAATCCACTTTACATGGCTAGAGTACTTCCTCCGGCTGCAGCTATATACGACCCTAACGGTTACGAAGGTATTGCGGACCTACCCAATGACATTGAAAAAAATGCCAACCCGGTTGGGGTACTTGAAGTAGGTAAATATTTGAATACCGAATTTCGCACGAGAGGTGATATTTTTGCCGCTATTGACCTCACCAAAGATTTTCAATTTAAAACAACCTTTGGTGTAGACCATCAATCTAATGCCGAAACTTTTTATGATAATAAGGAGTTTGGTGCTGGCGGTGGCGTTTGGAACGGTGTTCTTTATGTGGTAAAAAGTGAAATTCTGCAATACACTACTTCAAACTTACTCACCTATAACAAGCAGGCTAACAAACATGGTTTTGGAGCACTTTTAGGTCTAGAATTACAAGAATCGGAAATGAGTTCTATAAATAATTCTGGTTACGACGTTCTAGATAGCGACTTACTTTCATCTAGTTCTATTGGTACGCTTTGGTCATGGAACGGTTACAGTGAAAACTACTCGCTTTTATCTTACTTTTCACAGTTCAACTACAATTTTGACCAGAAATATTACTTAGCTGCCAGCTACAGAAGAGACGGTTCCTCTAGGTTTGGAGAAGATTCTAGATGGGGAGATTTTTGGTCCGTTTCCGGTGGATGGATTGCTACTGAAGAAAAGTTTATAAATCTTGACGGTCTGGATTATTTTAAATTAAGAGGAAGCTACGGAACCAACGGAAACCTTCCTCCTGAATATTATGCTTCATTGGCATTCTTTGATACTAGCGGCAAAGGTTACGCAGGTTCTTCAGGACTGTCATACGGTCAATTAGCAAACCCAGAGCTTTCATGGGAGTTGAGTTATAACTTCAATATTGGTTTTGACGCCGTTCTTTTCAATAAGTTGAATATGACTGTGGAATATTTCTCAAAAAACACCAAAGACTTGTTATTGAACATTCCGGTTTCTGGTACCACTGGCTTTAGTGACCAATTACAGAATTTTGGTGAAATGACCAATAAAGGCTGGGAACTTGAGCTAGGTTACACGCCTATTAAAACCGATGTATTTTCATGGAATTCCCGTGTAAACCTTACGCTTCTGGACAACGAAATCACAAAACTTAAAAGCGATTTGGTACCCAGCTATAGCTCTCAATATGGTCAAGACCCAACCATTATTAAAGTAGGAGAAAGTCTGAATTCTTTTTACTTAAGAGACTATGCGGGTGTTGACAAGACCAATGGTAGCGCTCAATATTATGTTCTTGAGAATGGCATTAGGACTGGTGCAATTACTACCAATGCAGAAGAAGCAGGTTTTGGCATCTTCGGAAAAGCCCTTCAGGATATTCAAGGTGGTTTTCACAACCAGTTTGCCTACAAAGATTTCAGTCTTGATTTTCTGTTCACATTCGGTATTGGAGGTGAAGCGTACGACCGTACTGCATTTAAAAGAGATGACGACGGTTTCGCTCCACAATTCACAAATACTGTGGCTTCATTAAACCCTTGGAATCCTAATAACACAGATTCAAACGTACCTATCAGAATAAATGGAAACTCCAGTTTCTCTAACGATGTTTCTACAAGACATTTGTATAGCGGAGACTATTTAAAATTGAGAAATCTTAAACTGAGTTTTAATCTACCTGAGCTGAAGTTTATTAAAAGTGGAACACTCTACGTTCAGGGCGATAATTTATTTCTTGCCACTGAGCTAGATGATTACGACCCTGAAGCGGTTTCTAATGGTGTTAACTTTTTTCAAGTACCAACAGCCACAAGTATTTTACTAGGGTTACAAATAAAACTATAATCAGATGAAAAGTATACAATATATAAAAACAGGCCTTTTGGTAGTCGTACTTGCCTTTCAACAAAGTTGCAACGAAGATGTGCTTACCCAGACACCAGACCATGTTATTTCAGAGTCTTTAGTAATTAACTCCGTAGATAAGCTACAGGATTTGCTCACCGGATCCTACAGCGAAATTTCAGATGGTTCTTATTTGGGAAGGACCCTCTATAAAAGAGCTGCTGTAAAAGGCACTGATTTCAGGTTCGTAAAAACAACTTTTAACCCAAGAGACTATGAACAAACAGAATACCGCTATGAAGAAAGCAGCAATAACAATGGTGGTGCCGAATCTATGTGGTTGCAATGTTTCAAAGCCATTGGCAACTTGAATCTTATTCTAGATAACATAGAAACCGCCGAAGGTAACGATAGCGAAAGACAACAGATTAAAGCACAAGCTTTGGCACTGAGGGGTATGATTTATTTTGACCTTACCCGAACATTTGCTTACCCGTGGATACAGGAAGGAGCAAGTGCTCAAGGCGTACCGTTAAACCTATCTTCTACCGAAATAATTACGGAGCGAAGTTCTTTGGGCGAAACATACAATCAGATTATTTCTGACCTAAATAGCGCTTTAGACATTATTGAAGAAAATACTTGGGCACAAGGCAGTACCAAATACATTACCAAAACAGGTATTAACGCTTTGTTAGCACGTATTTATTTGTACCAACAAGACTGGGAGAGCGCCCTCACCTACTGTAAAGAGGTCCTTAGTGTAAAAAATGAAGTGGATTTAATGGGTATTGACACCTATATTTTTGATGATTATACAACGGAATCTCTTTTTGAATTGAGTATTACGACGGACAATTCTGTTGGTAGTAACGGTCTTGGTGCGCAATTTGATTTTAGAGAGGGCGGTCAAGGAGATGTGATAGCTACTCAGACTTTTGTTGACCTCATGCAAGCATACGAAGGCGACCCTCGTACCTCCTTACTTCTTGAGGATAAAGAAGGTACCAATGCTGCTTTTGTAAAATACATTAACCGAAGTGGTGATGGCGGGTTAAGTATTCATAACATCCCTATCATACGTCTTTCTGAAATTTACCTTACCGCAGCAGAAGCATGTGCCAATGGTGCAACCGGTGGCGATGCTCGGGCCTTGGTCTATCTAAATACTTTAATTAGCAAGCGTACAACCAATTTAGAAGCTAGCCAAGCAACAGAAAATGGCAATGCACTAAAAGAGCGAATTGCCGAAGAAAGAAGACGCGAACTTGCTTTGGAAGGCCATGCCATTTATGATTACATCAGAACAGGAAAGGACATTAACAGACCTGAATCTGACCATGTAAATACAGGTGTAAATGTAAACAACCTAAACGTTGCGGCCACATCTGCAAAAACTATTTATCCTATTCCTGCAAGCGAAATAGAAGCATCAGGTATGCAACAAACAAAAGGCTACTAAACACTAACCCTTTATTACCTTTTGTAAAATAGCGGAGCAATGCTCCGCTATTTTTTTTTACATAAACCCTATGTACCCTAGCTAAAAATCTTCTAGATTAATAAATGCTGTTTTTATGGTAGAAGTATCTTCAACAACATCTGTCCATGCAAAGTAAACTTTATCCTTAACCAAAGTCATTTGTGGAAAGCCTGTTTTTCTAGATGCACCAAGACTTGCAACCACTATTTCTTTTGAGAATTTTCCTGACTTGTTCACCTTCACAACTTTTACCTGAGCTTCTTTATCAATAGTTTCCATCCAACTTACAATAACATTTTCTCTATCAAGCAAAATAAGGTCTACCCTACCCATGGCATTGGTTTCGCTAATAAGAATAGGCGCTTCAAACTTCTCTCCTCCATCCGAAGAAAAAACCAGTTTTACTTTAGGCTCATTATTCACAGCCGTAAACCAAGCTACGGCCAAATCATTATTAATAGCATCTGCTTTGGGTCCGTTTACCGGGCAGCCTTTTATCTCCCATCCATCATTAAAAATAAATTTAGGCTCCGTCCATTTGCCATTCACTAACCTGGTAATGACAATGTCCCTAATTTCAGCATCGGTCCTATCGCGATATAAAACTACTGGGCCGTTATCCGTAATCGCAGCCGTAGTTTGGCAACAACTACAGGTCTTATCATCCAAAAGCATATCATTACTAACCGCACCATCAGCAGCTACCTCTGCTGCACGAATATTCATTTCACCTTCGTGCCCATGACCTCCGCCACCTGTATTTCTCCCATCTAACCATGTAATAAAAAAAGAATCTTCTTTAAACGGCAGCATGGTTACAAAGCCATGCTCGGTTTTGGTATCGTCAGTATGTAGTGGCAAATTCGTACGCCAAGTAGCATCATCTGATTTCAGATTCATTTCTATATCATAAGAAAAGGTTTCTTTGGATGATTTTTTAAGGATATGGGTTAACAGGTTTCCATTATTTTCTGAGATTGTTGGAAAATCGGCCCAATTAATAAACCAATCAGAACCTTCAAGAATAGTTTCTGGTTTTTGCCATTGTCCATCTGATAAACGTGCATATTTCAATTCTGCCAAGGAATCATTTATTTCATGCACCCATGATAACAATGCACCATCATCAGTACTAAAAAGACTGGGCAAAGAACTGCCTGTTTCAACTGGCGATTCAAGCTGATTTACAACCTCTTTTTCAACTTCAGGTGCTGCAATTTCTTTCTTTTTTGGGACTTCATTACAAGCCAAGAATAGCGTGATGGCACTTACAAGAACCGCGCACTTAATAACTTTCATTACTGTATTTCTTTTAGTTTTTTAATTATTTCTGGTGAATCCCAATCCGTAGCACCTATAATTTCATCAACCTTTTTACCAGACTCATTGTAAATAAAAGTGGTGGGTAACGCATGAATATTCAATTGAACAAGCGCACCGTTGTATCTTATGAACCTAAATTCAAAAGGCTCCGTTTCTTTAAACCCCTCAATTTTTTTAAACGACTCATCCGAAGCTAAAAGAATGACATAACCTTCTTTTTCTAAAATATTCTTGGCCTTCACTAAGCTGGGCATTTCTTCAATACACGGCCTACACCATGTTGCCCAAAAATTCAGGAGAATGCGTTTTCCCTTAAAACTAGATAAAGCAATTGCTTTTCCGTCCAAATCTTGATAAAGGGTTTCTTCTGTTGCTAGGGCAGGAACACCATTTTTCGTTTCTATATCTACTGTACCCTTTTTAGTTACTTCTTGGCATGACATAAGAAGTAGCAAATAGATTACAAAAAGTCTTGATTTCCTTTCCATTTTTTAATAGCGCAAAGCGAATTACAAATGTACCAAAAGCCGGTAATTTAAAGGATGATGCCCCTCTAAAAACCAATCCGAGTACATTAAAATTTTAAGCTATTTTTCAGTAACTAAGCAATTAATCACACAATAAAGACACCTTCAAACGTTATCAATACAACCACAATCTATTCTTGGCACCAAATTTGGGTATCTTTGTTTAGATTGTTAACACGATTAACTTCAATATTTGTATAATGGAACGACGAGCATTCATAAAAAAAAGCGGAATTGCAGGCCTTACTTTGGCGGCTTTACCCAACTTGGCATTTTCTAAAGATTTTGAATATGGCATCCTAGAGTTAATGGGTAAAACAGACATTAAGCTTTACGGAAAAGGCATTAACTTAAGAAAAGAAGCGCACGACGCCTTTATTGAAATGAAGAAAGCAGCGTATAGTGATGGTATCGATCTAAAAGTGGTTTCTAGTTATCGCAGTTTTGAAAGACAACGCTCTATTTGGGAACGCAAGTACCTAAAATATACGGACGATAATAATATGGACCCCCTAGCAGCTATTGATAAAATTATTGAATACTCTACCATACCAGGAACTAGCCGCCACCACTGGGGTACGGATATAGATATTGTAGATGGTAACCGAAATGTAAAAGGAGATATGCTCGTGCCTTCTAAATTTGCCGAGGGTGAACCTTATGCAGATTTTAAGAAATGGATGGATGAAAATGCCAAGGATTTTGACTTTCATTTGGTATACACCGATGTACCTGGTCGCCGAGGGTTTAAATATGAACCATGGCACTTTAGCTATGCCCCTATTTCTGTACCGATGTTAACCGAATTCCGAAGAAAAAACATCATGCAATTATTAAAAGATGAAGATTTTTACGGTAGCGAACATTTTACCGAAGGTTTTCTAACCAACTATATTCAAGACAATATCTTGGATATCAACACACAACTTCTATAGGTCTTTCGTATATTGAGCTGCTAAATAACACTATACCATGCGAGGAGGAAGTTGGAAAATACGAATATTCATTGGCTTGGCCATTGTAGCATTTGCCTTTATTAAACGCTGTAGTAGCAAAGAAGAAAACCCCTATACGGGAAGAGTACAGACCATTAATATGAGTGCCGATCAAGAAATTGCTATCGGGCTTCAGAGTGCCCCGGAAATTGCTCAACAATATGGCGGTTTGTATCCAGATGAAAAACTACAAACCTACGTGGATCAAATAGGCAACAAACTGGTTCAGAACAGTATTGCCAAAGAAACCCCGTATCAATATGATTTTCACCTATTGGCAGATGACCAGACTATTAATGCTTTTGCCTTACCTGGCGGCCCGGTTTTTATTACCTATGCCCTATTCAGACAACTTAACGAAGCCCAATTGGCAGGTGTACTTGGTCATGAAATTGGTCATGTAATAGGCAGACATTCTGCAGAACGCATTGCCGAAGGCGAGTTTTGGCAAACTGTATCTACCGGAGCTTCGGTAGGAGCTGATGCAGGTGGTCTAGTTGGAGGAATTGGGCAAAACACCCTTCTAAAAAATGGTCGTGGAGATGAATTAGAGAGTGATGATTTAGGAGTCCTTTTCATGATAAACTCTGGCTACCAACCCGAAGAAATGATAAAGGTAATGGAGATTTTAAAAGCTGCAGCCGGTCCAAACCGAGCGCCCGAGTTCCAGAGTACACACCCAGACCCAGAAAATAGAATTGAAAAAATACAGGAGTCTATAGAGAAATACCGTAATCAATAAAACTTTTTAAAACATTAAAAAAGGTGTTCAAAACGATACAAATACGCTTTGAACACCCTTTTTGTTTTATTTTACAAATGGCATGAACGGTTGTTAAATTCGTTGAAATGCAGAGACTTGTGTCTTAATTTGTCTATCTTTACACCTCCCAAATACTACCGCTGCTAGAGCAGTATTTTAACCATTATAGCTTTTACATTAATTGATGTCCATAGACAAGACATCTAAAATAAAACTATATGGAGACACTATCGCATTTTAAAAATTTATACACCGAAGCATTCGAGAACTGCAAGCCCACAGTAGTAGTACTACTTCTAAAGGCCTATTCGGTATTTTGTGGATTAATGTTGTTTATAGCTATTTACGCGTTTGTAGACAGAGCCATAAACGGATTTGATTTTTAGTCCACTCCGCGTTTACCACTCTTTTACGAGACACTATATGAAAAAAAAAGCCCGGCCATAAGTTTATGGTCGGGCTTCTTGTTTTTCATAGCAACTGGGCTAATTAAAATTATTAGCTTCCCATCGCTGTTTCTATAACCCTAAGGGCATCAGAAGCATTGGATAGTTCTGCATATTTTTTAATAGTATACCCTTTATCACTTTTTATTTTTAGGTTTGCACCGTTATCTATCAATAGTTCTAGAATCTCTGCTTTATTATATCTGGCAGCAAAAATAGCCGGTGTCATACCTAAAGATTTTTTGTTGACGTCTTCGCCAAGCTCTATTAGTTTCTTTACAGTATCAAAATCTCCTTGCATTATTGCTTTACAAAAAGAAGTTACCTCTACGGTATCTAACATTTCAAATGTTGGAGCATCCGTAGTTGTAGTTGCGTCATTGGCCATTACGGCTGAAGTTCCGACCAAACAGGCCATTGCGAAGGTTAAAAACGTTTTTCTCATGATGAATGATTTAAATTGATGAATATTAATTGATTGTATAAAGATAGACTGGTTTTTTGCGATATTGTTACATCGCCAAGATCATAATAACACAATTTTAACAAATACGTATTTTGATAACACCCACTTAAACAACTGATAATCAATCAATAAAATGAAATACAGAAAGTTTAAAAAAAATTGCTTAATACCTCATTCTATTTACATCGAATTAAAAAAATTCCGCTCGAAACAATAAAAATGTGGCATCTCTAACAAAGCCAAAATCACATTAAAAAAGCAGCACTATAATTGGCTTTTCCTCTTAGATCACAGTACTTTTGAAAATCTAATTTATCAAAGCCATGAACAAAAAAGTAATACTTATGATTCTTGATGGTTGGGGCAAGTCTCCCGATCCAAAGGTCTCCGCAATAGATAATGCCAACACGCCATTTGTTGACTCTCTTTATACAAATTACCCTAACTCAAACCTTCTTACGGACGGTATGAATGTTGGCCTTCCCGAAGGTCAAATGGGCAATAGTGAAGTAGGCCATATGAACTTAGGTGCCGGCCGTATCGTGTACCAAGATTTAGCTAAAATTAATTTAGCGGTAAAAGAAAATACGCTTAAAGATGAAAAGGCTCTGCGCAAGGCTTTCACATATGCTAAAGAAAACAACAAACCTGTGCATTTTTTAGGCTTGGTGAGTAATGGTGGGGTTCATAGCCACATCAACCACATTAAAGGTCTTATTGAAGCTGGAAATGATTCTGGTGTACAGAATATGTATGTTCATGCTTTTACAGATGGTAGAGATGTTGACCCAAAAAGTGGAAAAGGCTTCTTAACCGATCTTAGTGATTTTGCTTCTGATAAAAACACCCAATTAGCTTCTGTAATAGGTAGATATTTTGCCATGGACCGTGACAAGCGTTGGGAACGAGTGAAAAAAGCGTACGATGTAATGGTAAATGCCGAAGGCGAAAAAACTACCGACATCGGTGCTAAAATGCAAGCGAATTATGACAATGGCGTTACCGATGAATTTATTGAACCTATCGTAATGACAGATGACAGCGGAAATCCTGTTGCTAAAATCTCCGAAGACGATGTTGTTATTTTCTTCAACTTCAGAACGGACCGTGGCCGTGAACTTACCGAAGTATTGAGTCAAACCGATATGCATGAACAAAACATGCACAAACTAAAACTTTACTACGTAACGCTTACCAACTATGATGCCTCTTACAATGGTGTTCATGTGGTTTATGACAAAGCAAACATAGAGGACACGCTTGGTGAAGTCTTAGAAAGAGCCCATAAAAAGCAGATTCGTATTGCGGAAACTGAAAAATATCCTCACGTAACTTTTTTCTTTAATGGCGGTCGTGAAGAGCCTTTTGATGGAGAACAACGTCTTTTGTGCCCTTCTCCAAAAGTGGCTACTTACGATTTACAACCAGAAATGAGTGCTTATGAAATTAGAGATGCCATTATTCCCGAGTTACAAAAAGGAGAGGTAGATTTTGTTTGTTTAAACTTCGCCAACCCGGACATGGTGGGTCATACCGGCGTTATGGAAGCGGCAATTAAAGCCTGTGAAGTAGTTGACGAGTGTGCAAAAGCTGTAGTAACCGCTGGACTAGATAACGGGTATACTTCCATTGTAATTGCCGATCACGGTAACTGTGACACTATGGTTAATCCTGATGGTAGTCCAAATACAGCTCATACAACTAACCCTGTTCCATTAATTTTAGTGGACAAGGACATTAAAGCAATTAAAGATGGTGTTTTAGGTGATATAGCCCCAACTATTTTAAAATTATTGGGCGTACCACAACCAGAATTAATGACAAGAGAAGCTCTTGTATAAAAATTAACATCAAATATTTTACCTTTGCCGCTATGATTAAATTAAAAACACCCGAAGAAATAGAACTAATGCGCGAAAGCGCCTTGGTGGTATCAAAAACTTTGGGCATGCTGGCATCGGAAATAAAACCAGGTGTCACCGCCCTATATCTTGATAAATTAGCTGAAGATTTTATTAGGGAACAGGGCGCTGAACCAGGTTTCTTAGGAATGTACGACTTTCCCAATACTTTGAACATGAGCCCTAACGCTCAAGTAGTTCACGGTATTCCAAACGCAGAACCACTGAAAGAAGGTGATATTATTTCGGTAGATTGTGGTGCCTTAAAGAATGGTTATTACGGTGACCACGCCTATACTTTCCCTGTTGGGGAAGTTGCACCTGAGACTGCAAAACTTCTAAAGGTTACCAAAGAATCTTTATACTTAGGAATTGAGCAGTTCAAAACGGGAAACCGTGTTGGTGATGTTGCTTTTGCCGTTCAAAATTACTGTGAGAACCATGGGTACGGTGTTGTGCGCGAGTTAGTAGGACATGGGCTAGGAAAATCATTGCATGAAGGTCCAGAAATGCCCAACTACGGTAAACGTGGTCGTGGTAAACAATTTAAAGAAGGACTTGTAGTTGCCATTGAACCTATGATTAACATGGGCACTAGGCGCATAAAACAGCTTAAAGATGGCTGGACTATATTGACAGCAGATGGACAACCAAGTGCGCACTTTGAGCACAACGTGGCCATTGTAAACGGTAAACCTGAATTGCTATCTACATATCAGTACATTTACAAAGCCTTGGGCATTGAAAGTGATGAAGAAGACAATTTTCGTCAGACGAAATTGGCTCTTTAAACTTAGGTCTACAGAGTTAATTTGTGCTAATTGATGTAATACGTGTCTAAAATTTTTAAGTTTATTCTGAATGCCGTTCCTAGGCCTTTACTCATTAGATTAAGCTATCTAGTGCGCCCTTTATTGGGCATATGGATGCGTGGAAATCGCTATGAAGACCCTATTGATGGAAAGAAATTTAAGAGCTTTCTTCCGTACGGGTATGAAAACCCTCGGGAAAATATCCTCTCACCTTTTACACTTTCATTAGAGAGACATCGTTTGCTATGGCTTTATTTAAAGAATGAGACCAATTTCTTTACCGAGAAGTTAAAAGCGCTCCACTTTGCGCCAGAGCAGGCTTTTTACAAAAGATTTAGAAAACTAAAGAATCTAGAGTATATAACTACCGACCTTTTATCTCCATTGGCAGATGTAAAGGCTGATATTTGCAATTTGCCTTTTGAGGATAATTCTTTTGATGTTATTTTCTGCAACCATGTTCTTGAACATATTCCGGATGACACTAAAGCGATGCAAGAATTATATCGAGTACTTAAAAAAGGTGGATGGGCCATATTACAGATTCCGCAAGACCTAGAACGTAAAACTACTTTTGAAGACGATTCTATCACCGATAAAAAAGAACGTGCTAAAATATTCGGGCAATATGACCACGTTCGCATTTACGGTTGGGACTATTTTGATAAATTGAGAAGCATCGGTTTTATAGTAGATGAAGTAGATTATACGGCCACATTATCTCCTGAAGATATAGACAGATATAGACTTGCTAAAGGAGAAATCATTCCCTTTGTAAAAAAACCACTTTAATCCTTCGCTATCAACGCTTCAAAACCAGGAGTCATATACTCTTGAATCTCTCCCTTTTCATCAACAAATATAATGTAAGCCTCTAGCTCTTGTTCCGTTCTTAACAATTTTAGAACGAGGTCTAACTCCATCGCCATAAAGGAAGTGGCGTATGCATCTGCTTTCGCACAATTATCGGCTAGAACCGTAGCTGCTAGTGTATTGGCATTCTTCGTAAAACCCGTGGTGGGGTCAATAGTATGTACAAACTTTTTTCCGGTAACAGGATCTTCTCTAAAATGCCTATAATTACCCGATGAAGCCAATGCCTTATCCTGCAAGCGGATTGTTGCTTTAAGTTTTCTGGCATTTTCTACCGTTGGATCATCTATACCAACAATCCATGGTTTTTGCTTCAATTGGTTTTGTCCTTTTGCAACCAGCTCCCCTCCTACTTCCAACAAATAATTATCAACTCTATAAGCATCCATCAACTTTGCTAGTCTATCTATAGAATATCCTTTAGCAATAGCATTAAAATCAAAATAGATATTAGGGTTTGACTTTTTAATGGTATTTGCATCTGTCAACTTCACCTTATCAAAACCAACATACTGCAACAAGCTATCCACACGTGTACTATCCATCTGTATTTGCTTCTCAGGCCCAAAACCCCACGCATTGACCAATGCCCCCACTGTAGGGTCAAAATAACCATTAGTAGCCTTATGCACGTCTTGAGACAGCTTAAATACTTCTTGAAACATTGCATCGACCACTAAAGTAGAATCTCCTTTATTTATTTTAGAAATATCGGACGCCGGAATATAAGTAGACAACGAGTGATTGATAGCATCAAAGACAGAATCAATTTGCTTTTGAAGATCCAACTCTTCATGAGATAAATAGATAAGATTATAAGAGGTTCCCAAAGCTCCGCCAGAAGCTTCATTTCTAACTAAATTAGAAGGGTTTCCTCCACAGGAAAGCAAATACAAAGCGCCAAGAAAAACTATAATTCTATTCATCTTTTATTTCGATTAAACCAATATAATCAACCACGTAAGCCTCGTTTAAATATACCGGCAACTCTGAATTTTCGGCATTAGAAAGTCCCACTCCTGCGTAATACGTTTTAGCCTCATGCTTATCCGCGTGATCTTTCATCTTTTTCATAAGTACCTGATCGTATATATTTGGGTTTTCCGGATGCGGAACATATCTCACGACGACAAAGTGTAACACCTTATCTTTCAAACATACAAACTGCGGGTTTCTTTTGGGTTCACTATTTACCCCCATAAATTCAAAACCTTCAGATTCAAGCTCGCGCCCAACAATATTCATTGCCAAGTTATGCAGTTCCCTTTCAGATAATGGTTTGCCCATAACGTTAAAAATTAGGTCAAAAAAAACCGATGCGTAAACATCGGTTTTTTATTTATTCGATTTGCTAAGGAGCAGTATAAAACACAAACCCCTTCGCTACTTAAAATCGTATTACCCACCGAAATCATCAAAACGGATGTGCTCATCTGGAATACCAAAGTCTTCACCCATTTTTTGCACAGCTTTGTTCATCAATGGAGGTCCACAGAAATAAAGCTCAATATCTTCTGGAGAATCATGCTTGCTTAAATAGTTATCAATAACACAGTTATGGATAAAACCTACAAAACCGTCACCTGGAGCGTCTATATCTTCTTTAACTTTCCAATTGTCCTCTTCCATTGGCTCAGAAAGTGCCAAGTAGAATTTAAAATTAGGGAAGTTTCTTTCCAATTCTCTAAAGTGCTCCAAATAGAAAAGTTCTCTTTTAGACCGACCACCGTACCAATATGTAACTTTTCTATTCGTCTTTAAGGTTTTGAACAAGTGGTATAAGTGCGAACGCATTGGCGCCATACCTGCACCACCACCTACATAAAGCATTTCAGAATCCGACTCATTGATGAAGAATTCACCGTAAGGACCTGAAATAGTAACATCATCACCAGGTTTCAAGTTGAAGATATAAGATGAAGCAACACCAGGGTTAACATCCATCCAACCATTCTTAGCACGATCCCATGGTGGAGTCGCAATACGAACGTTCAACATAATCTCTCTACCTTCTGCTGGGTAAGAAGCCATAGAATAAGCTCTTTCCACAGTCTCTGGGTTTTTCATTACCAAAGGCCAAAGATTGAATTTGTCCCACTCTGCTTGAAACTTATCTGGAGTTTCATGCTCTTCCGGGTGGGCAGTAATATCAATATCAGAATATTTAATTTCACATTCTGGAATTTCAATTTGAATATAACCACCAGCTTTATAGCCCATGTCCTCAGGAATCTCAACTACAAATTCCTTTATAAAAGAAGCTACGTTATAATTACGCACTACCTTGGCTGGCCATTTTTTAATACCGAATACCTCTTCAGGAATGGTAATATCCATATCCTGCTTTACTTTCACCTGACAGGCCAAACGAGCACCTGCATTCAATTCTCTTTTGGAGAAATGAGGTGTTTCAGTTGGAAGCGCTTCACCTCCACCGGAAAGTACATGACATTCGCACTGAATACAAGTACCACCGCCACCACATGCTGACGGTAAAAATACTTTTTGGTTACCCAAGGTTGAAAGTAACGAACTTCCAGAGCCTACTTCTATTTTCTTTTCTCCGTTTATGGTAATGGTAACCGGCCCGGATGGAGACAGTTTTTCTTTGGTGAACAATAAAAGGGCCACCAAGACCATCAATAGTATCATAAAGGCGACAACGGTGATTAAAATCGTTCCTCCAGTACTTGTAGCTAATAGCATATCTATTTGTTTATGGCGTCGTTATAAGAGACATCTTTACTGTCAATCTCTTCTTTAATTTCTTTCTTCTCAATTACTTTCTCAGCTGTTGTTTCTTCAACTGGTGCAGGTGCTTCTTCACCACCTCCAGTTAACATACCTCCAAAACTCTGAAAACCGATACCCATTAAACCAGTAATGATAAAAGTAATACCCAAGCCTCTTAATGGAGCAGGTACGTTTGAATATCTAATTTTCTCACGAATAGCGGCAATGGCCAAAATAGCCAAGAACCACCCGATACCGGAGCTGACCCCATAATTAAGTGCCAGACCCAAAGTTTGAATATCTCTAGCTTGCATAAACAGAGAACCACCCAAAATAGCGCAGTTTACCGCAATCAATGGCAAGAAAATACCCAATGAGTTATATAAAGAAGGAGAAAACTTTTCCACTACAATTTCTACCAGCTGAACCATTGTTGCAATGGTTGCTATAAAGAGAATAAACGAAAGAAAGCTTAAGTTGTAATCTGCATATTCAGGACCTAACCATACTAACGCACCATCTCTTAATAGATACTGATCTAACAACCAGTTCAACGGCACGGTAACTGCAAGTACAAAGATTACTGCTGCCCCTAAACCTACGGCAGTAGCTACTTTTTTGGAAACCGCTAGGTAAGAACACATCCCCAAGAACACGGCAAATACCATGTTATCTATAAAGATGGATTTAAAAAATAATTCTATATGCTCTAACATAATTCTATCTTTTTACCTTAATTAATTATCTTCTACCAGTGCAGGATTCCTTGAGCGCTGTACCCATATGATAATACCCACAACAATAAGCGCAGCCGGCGGAATAATCATAAATCCGTTGTTTTCATAACCTGTTGCGTATAATCCTGTTTTTGCAATCGGATCACCCAAAACTTTATAGCCTAAAAGTGTTCCTGAACCCAGAAGCTCTCTGAAAAAACCTACGATTATTAATATAACACCATAACCAAGCGAATTGCCTATCCCATCTAAAAAGGATCTCCAAGGTCCATTTGCTAAGGCGAAGGCTTCAAAACGACCCATAATTATACAATTGGTAATAATCAAACCAACAAATACGGATAAGGTTTTACTTAGTTCGTAAGCAAAAGCCTTAAGCACTTGATCCACTACAATAACCAAAGTAGCAACAACAATTAGCTGAACAATAATCCTAATTTTTGAAGGAATGATATTTCTCATTAATGAGATTACCACGTTACCCGCACCTAAAACGAACATTACAGCAATAGCCATAACAATTGAAGCTTTTAGTTCTGCAGTAATTGCCAAAGCGGAACAAATACCCAATACCTGAATGGTAATTGGGTTATTATCCGCTAACGGATCCGTTATTAAACTTGCATCTTTTTTTGTCAATAGTGCCATATTATTTTGCGCTAACGGTTTGTAAATAGTCTTTATAGAGATTCAAGCTCTCTTTAATCATAGCAGAAACACCGTTACCAGTAATAGTGGCCCCAGCTAAAGCATCTACTTCATTATCATCCTTAGTGTTGTTCAAAGGGTCATTGTTACCTTTGGCAACAGCGATACCAGCATATTCGGTACCTTTAAGAATGCTTTCTCCTGTAAAGTCATCCATAAAATAACGTTGCTTGATGTTTGCACCTAAACCTGGAGTTTCCCCCTTGTGATCAAAGTAAACACCTTGTACCACCATTTTGTCGTCTAGTGCAATAAAGCCCCAAATAGCATCCCAAAGTCCTTTTCCGTACATTGGAATGATGTAGTACTTCTTACCATCTTTCTCGCCTATCATTAACGGTAGCTTAGGCGTTTCACCTTTACCAGCGATAGCCATTTGCTTTTTCATATCTATCAAATAAGCTTCGTCATTTTCTGTGATTTTATCACCTTCAATAACCAATTGCTCTTTGATGTATGATTTAAACTCTCCTTCTACCTCATCGGTTGAAACAAAATTTACACTTCCCTCATCAACATTATCATTTACACCCATGGCGTAAAGAATGTTCTGTTGTTTTTCGAACCGTTCGTTTTCGGTTATTCTATCTTTTAAGCTCGAAGACATAAAAGCAAGAATAGACCCTACTATCACCACCATAACGGCAGCAAAAACAACGGTGTATGAATTTTTATCTGTATTGATTGCCATGATTATACGGTTTCTGCGTGAAGTTCATTTGCCTTGCCAGCTGAATCTTTTGGCAAGATGGTTGCATTTTTCAATCGTTTCATTCTACGTTTTACGTTTCCACGAACCACATAATGGTCAATTGTTGGTGCAAATACGTTCATTAAAAGAATCGCCAAGAAAACACCCTCTGGATACGCTGGGTTAAATACACGAATCATTACCGAAAGGAAACCGATAAAGAAACCATAGAACCACTTACCTCGGTTGGTCTGAGCGCCCGTAACAGGATCAGTTGCCATATAGACAATACCAAAAGCTAAACCACCAACAATAAGATGCTGCCAGAAATCAAAACTCATTAAACCGTAAAATTTACTGGTTTCTCCAATCCAACCTGCATCAACAACCCCGTTAAATATCAAGCCCATTACCAAAGAACCTATTACGGCACTTAGCATAATACGCCAGCTAGCTATTTTACTAAAGATTAAGAACAACCCTCCTAAAAGGATTAAGAATGTTGAAGTTTCACCTACTGAACCAGGAATAAAGCCAAAGAACATATCAGAAATAGAATAAGACATCTCCGCCCCTTTATTCTGCGCTAAATACCCTAAAATAGTCTCACCAGAAATAGCATCTGGACCACCAGCACGTTCAACAGCTTCGTACACCCATACTTTATCTCCACTCATCCAAGTAGGATAAGCAAAGAAAAGGAATGCCCTAATGGTCAAGGCCGGGTTAAGAATATTCATTCCCGTACCACCAAATACTTCTTTACCGATGACAACACCGAAAACAACTGCTACCGCCAACATCCAAAGTGGTGTATCTATTGGAACAATTAACGGAACCAACATACCGGTAACCAAGTAGCCTTCCTCCACTTCGTGCCCTTTGATAACCGCGAAGATGAACTCAACTACAAGCCCCACTCCGTATGATACCACTACCAACGGAAGCACCTTTATAATTCCGATCCAGAAATTATCCCAAGTAAGGAAATTCTCCATTAATGAAAAATTCTCCGGAAATCCGTTAATTGCGGAATAATGCTGATACCCTGCGTTGAACATTGAAAAAAGCAAAACCGGAACCAAGGCCATTATAACCGTGTTCATGGTACGCTTTAAATCATCTGCTGCCCTAACATGAGAACCCGAATGGGTAGTCTCATCTGGAGCAAACAAAAACGTATGCAGTGCATTAAATGCAGGTGCCATTTTTTTACCGCGATAATGGTGCTTTAAAATGTGCAGCCTTTTTTTGAAAGTCAGTCTTTTATCACTCATCTTTATCCTATTTCTTTATGCAATAGATCTAATCCTTCTCTAATAATCTGTTGATGCGGTTGTTTTGAAACACAAACAAACTCGGTCAACGAGAAATCCTCCGGCGCCACTTCATAAAGCCCCAGTTGCTCCATCTCATCTAAATCCTTTATCATACATGCTTTTAGCAACTGCATAGGAAATATATCTAATGGAAATACTTTTTCATACATACCTGTTACCACAAAAGCACGGTGCTCTCCGTTTGTATTTGTATCTAGATTGTATTTTTTATTGGGTTGCATCCAAGAGAATGTTAACGCTCTTGTAGCGGATATTTTATTAAAAACGGGCTTGTTCCAACCAAAGAGTTCATAATCATCTCCTTCCGGAATAGCAGTTACAGTATTATTGTAATACCCTAAATGACCATCAGGTGCGGACTTTGTACCCGTAAGCACATCGCCATTTATCACTCTAAAATTGTCTCCTTCAACACCACTACCATATAAGAAGGTAGAGATTTCGGTTCCTATTTTAGTTGTGTAATATTTTGGAGCTTTTACAGAAGAACCAGCTAAAGCAACAATACGTTCTGCATTGAATTTACCAGTTAACAACAACTCACCAATGATTACTAAATCTTGAGGCGTTACCGTCCAAACCGTTTCTCCTTTATTGATAGGGTCCACTTTATTGATCTGCGTACCAACTAAACCAGCCGGGTGCGGACCTGAAACCTTATGCAGTTCAACACCACTTAAACCAGCCAATGGTGAATTTTCAGATTTCCCTACGGAAACGTGAACTTTACCTGGTGTTAATTTACCCAAAGCGGTAATTGCAGCTTGTAATTCTTTTTCTTTTCCTTGCAGCACATAATTTAAATCTGCCGCCAATGGAGCCGTAACATAACCTGAAACAAATATCGATTTTGGATTTGCATCCGGATCTGCGATGATATCATACGGCCGCTGCTTAATAAAAGGCCAACAACCACCTTTTAAAAGATAGGCTTTCACCTCTTCTTTAGAAGCACTCTCCACGTTTAATAAATCATGCGCAATACCTGTCTGCTCTTTATCTGCCAAAATTTTAAGTGAGAGAATGCGTCTTCGCGCTCCTCTTACAATCTCAACAAGCTCACCACTTACCGGTGAAACGAAAAGCATGCTTTCCTTGTTCTTATTGAAAAAAAGTGGTTCTCCCGCTTTGACTTCAGCACCCTGTTTTACCAACATTTTGGGTGTGACTCCGTGAAAATCGTTTAAGCTTATAGCATAAACGTTACTTAAAACGGCTTTTGAGGTAGTTTGCTCTGCAGCTCCAACAAGTTTTATGTTCAAGCCCTTTTTAATCCTGATGTCTTTAGACATATTGTTCTAGACCTTAGGTTAACAAAATTTCGAGCAAAAATAATACTAAAAGGATTGTTTTCATAATAAATGCCTAGAAATTTGGGCAACACACCGATCTAAATTTTTTAGGTACGCTTTTTGTGTACCTTTACGGCAAAAAATAGCAGGTAATGCGCTTGAATCTTACACAGGTATTTTTCTTCATTTTAACATCTTCATTATGGGCCCAGGTTCAAGTAGAAGTAAATCCACCCGAGAACATTAAAACCGTAATTTTTGGCGGACCAACCGAAGATCAATTCCCTGTTGTTGAGCTTGGTGAAACTATAAAATTAGAATTTGACGACACCACTGCATCTGAAAGTGACTACTATTATAAGATCGTACATTGTGATTACGACTGGCAACCTTCTCAACTTTTAAAGTCGCAATATTTAAACGGTGTAGACAACCAACGTATTACCAATTATGAGAACAGCTACTCTACCCTACAATCTTATTCTAACTATAAATTAACCATACCCAACGAAAATGTAGGACTAAAAGTTAGCGGCAATTTTGTTTTGGAAATCTACAATGACAGTTATGAACTTCAATTTTCGCGACGTTTTGTAGTTTTCAAGGATGTTGTGACGGTAGGAGGCACCGTTAAACGTTCTCGAGATTTTAATTTCATAAACGAAAAACAAGTCGTTCAACTAAGCATCAATGCCGGAAACTTTCAACTTGTAAACCCAAAGAAAGAGGTCAAAATAGCCATTCTACAGAACTACCAATGGGAGACGGCTCTTTATGACATAGCGCCACAATACACTATAGGCACAGAACTCGTATACAAATACGATCAAGAGACCAGTTTTTTTGGAGGTAATGAATTTTTAAATTTTGACACTAGTGACCTGAGAGCCCCTACTTCCCAAATTTCAAGAATAGAGGTAAACGAACTTTACAATCATTACCTGTTTTCCAATACGTATAGAGCAAACAAACCGTATTCCTATTTTCCAGATATAAACGGTGATTTTGTTATCCGCACCTTACAAGGAGAGGATAATTCTAGAGAAGCCGAATATACTAAAGTCCATTTTTCCCTACCCTACGATGAGTTATTGGAATTAGACGAAGTATACGTCTTTGGCAAGTTCAATAACTACGCCCTATCCGAAGAAAACAAAATGACTTACAATGAAAATAACGGCATGATGGAAGCCGCAATAAAACTAAAGCAAGGTTTCTATAACTACAAATACGTTATAAAACGTGAAGATGGCACCATAGAAATCAATACTATTGATGGCAACTTTCACTTTACCGAGAACAGCTACCTAATTCTGGTATATTACAGAAACTTTGGAGACTTGTACGATAGCATTATTGGTGTGGGCTCCGCAAATTCTAGAAATATCAGTAATTAGATTATATTTATCCTTAATTCTATTGGATAAATGACCGACAAACCTGTTGTTCCTGAAAAAGGAAGATACAAACTAGACTACCGAGGCACAGAATGCCTTAACTGTGGGCACCCTTTAGACTTAAGCGACAAATACTGTCCAAATTGCTCACAAGAGAACAGTATTAAGAAAATTACGATCAAAGATTACTTGGATGAATTTTTTGGAACCTTAATTTCCTACGATTCAAGATTGTTCCGCACACTTTCTACCTTATTAATAAGACCCGGAAAAATCACAAAAAGTTACATAAAAGGAAAACGGGTCTCCTACACCAACCCTTTTCGTTTTTTACTGAGTCTTGCCATAATCTTTTTCTTGATCATTAATTTTAGCGGCAATTTCTCTAAGTACGACAAGTATGGAACTCAAGATTTTTCGGAAATAAGCAAATTGGCCTATGAATGGAGTATGGAGCAAAATGCCGATGATACCGCTGAACTCTCAGAACAACTAGACTCACTTAAAAACGTAGTAAATTACAATGGCTATATAAAACATGAACGGGAACGTGATTCGCTAATACTTTTTGACCCCATCGCATATTTTAAAAAAATTGATCAAGGCCCCTTTGGAGACCGTAATAATCAAAAACAGGCTTTCTTTAGTACTATTTTAGAGCATGACACCATATATAGCTATGAGGACATAGTAGACAAATACCAGATTCCAGAAACTTTTGAAAACAAACTCATATTTAATGGTGTAAATGGATTTTCAAAGTTCAGAAAGTCGCCCGGAAGCTTTTTAAGTACATTAATATCAAAATTACCGTTCGTCGTATTTTTCTTTTTACCGGTCTTTACAGTGTTCATTTGGTTGATATATATCAGGAAAAAATACAGTTATACCGATCATTTGATCTTTAGTTTTCACAACACAGCATTATTATTTATCTTGCTCATTATTAGCTATTTGATTGATTCAATTTTCAAGTTTGAGAGCAATTGGATCTTTTTCATGATTTTTTCGACATATCTCTTTGCGGCTATGCGAAATTTCTATGGTCAGAGTATATTTAAAACAATTGTTAAATATCTCTTTCTAAACGCTATTTTTTTTATATTGGCTTTATTATCAACGGTACTACTTTTTACCGGTAACCTTATTACCTTTTAGAAGGAATGCATATGATCACACAAGTAACCAAAGGCATTAAAATTTCCGTGAATACTAGTTTTGAAGGTACATTTTTCAAAAACTACAAGATGCACTTTGCTTTTGGCTATACGATTACCATAGAAAACCAAAGTAAAGATTCTGTTCAGCTTACCTCTCGCCATTGGAAAATCTATGATGCCCTTAACGAACTAGAGGTATTAGATGGTGAAGGTGTGATCGGCAAAAAACCGGTCATTAAACCAGGAGAATCCCACACCTATACTTCAGGCTGCCTTTTAACCTCTCCTATTGGCGCAATGAAAGGCCATTACAATATGGTAAACTTTAGCTCTACGGAAAAATTCAGGGTTTACATTCCTACTTTCAAATTTCATGCACCTTTTGCATTAAATTAGACCATTCAGTTATAATCTACAGTGCTTTAATTGCTTCTAGCTATCAATCTATTAGAATATAGCTTTGGACTCTAATTCATTTTGCTAAAATCTAATTTTCATTAAGATTTTTTTAGCACAATCCTTTTGTGCCATTACCACTTGGCGAGTTTTTTATTCGCACTAAGAAACCTACCTTTACGCTCTATTTTTTAAACTTAACAATAGTATTATGAGCAAAGGTTTTTTTCACGTACCGACAGCGATTAACGAGCCAATAAAAAGTTACGCACCAGGATCTCCTGAAAGAGAAGAAGTGCTAGAGCAATACCGTTCTTATTTTAACGGGAGTGTAGATGTACCTTTATATATAGGCAGCGAAGAAATTAAGACTGGCAACACTAAGCCAATGTCCCCTCCCCATGACCACAAACATATTGTTGGCCAATATCATGTTGCAGAAAAATCGCATGTAACAAAAGCCATTGAAAATTGCTTGGCTTCAAGGTCCGCTTGGGCAGATTTAACTTGGGAACAGCGCGCCGCTATTTTCCTGAAAGCTGCAGAATTGATTGCAGGACCATACCGTGCTAAGATTAATGCCGCAACTATGATTGCACAGTCAAAGAACATTCACCAAGCTGAAATTGATGCTGCGTGTGAATTGATTGATTTTCTTCGTTTCAATGTGGAATACATGTCTGAGATATATGAGGAACAACCAGATTCTGCAGAAGGAATCTGGAACCGTGTAGAATATAGACCGCTAGAAGGTTTTGTATATGCCATTACCCCTTTTAACTTTACCGCTATTGCCGGAAACCTTCCTGCAAGTGCAGCAATGATGGGTAACGTTGTGGTATGGAAACCAAGTGACAGTCAAGTTTTCTCTGCAAAGGTAATTGTTGACATTTTTAAAGAAGCCGGTCTTCCCGATGGCGTTATCAACGTAGTTTACGGAGATCCGGTGATGATTACCGAGACCGTTTTGGCAAGTCCGGATTTTGCCGGTATACACTTTACAGGTTCCACACATGTCTTCAAAGAATTATGGAAGCAGATTGGAAACAATATTCACACCTATAAAACCTACCCAAAGATAGTTGGGGAAACCGGAGGAAAAGACTTTATTATAGCGCATCCTTCCGCAAAACCTCAACAAGTAGCTACAGCAATTGTTCGTGGTGCCTTTGAATTCCAAGGTCAAAAATGTAGTGCGGCCTCAAGGGTTTACCTTCCAAAATCACTTTCGGAAGAAATTCTTGAATCGGTTAAAAAAGACATAGCCTCTTTTAACAAACCAGGGAGTCCGGAAGATATGTCTAACTTTATAACTGCGGTTATTCATGAAGGTTCATTTGACAAATTAGCGAAGTATATAGACCAAGCTAAGGAAGATGACAATGCTGAAATTATTGCAGGCGGAAACTATGACAAGTCCAAAGGCTACTTCATTGAGCCAACCGTTATTCTTACGACAGACCCAAAATACACTACAATGGAAACGGAATTATTCGGTCCTGTAGTTACCATATATGTTTATGAAGACAAGGATTGGTCAGAAACTTTAAAGTTGGTTGACAGTACTTCCGAATACGCTCTAACAGGAGCCGTTCTATCTACGGACAGGTATGCAATTGATGAAGCTACAAAAGCATTACAAAATTGCGCGGGTAACTTCTATATCAACGACAAACCTACTGGTGCCGTAGTGGGGCAACAGCCATTTGGAGGAGCTAGAGCTTCAGGAACGAATGACAAAGCCGGTTCTGCCCAGAATTTATTAAGATGGGTATCCCCTCGTCTTATTAAAGAGACTTTTGTAACTCCAACGAATTACAGATATCCATTTTTAGGATAAGAATAAATTAAATCACACTGATAATCAGTGTTTTATTATCAAATTTTATTAAATTCCCCAATCCTTTTTTTTATTAAACGGATTGGGGAATCTTTATAACCATTAAAACTAAGAAAATGAAAAACCTATTTGTAACCGCATTCTTCATGGTAGCCGCCATGACGTATGCGCAAGAAAAATTGACACAAAACACCATTCAAGGGGTTTTACAAGGAAATCAAGGACAAGTTGTTGCTTTGGCAGAAGCTTTTTCCGAGGAACAATATGATTGGCGCCCTATGGAAGGTGTTAATTCCGTAGCTGAAGCATTGTTACATGTTGCTGGAGGAAATTATTATTTAGCCTCTAAAATGGGCTTTGCACCACCGGAAGATGTAGACATGATGAACCTATCAAAAATTACTGGAAAAGAGAATATCATTGCAGCTCTTAAAAAATCCAATGAGTTTGTTCTTGAAAAAATAATTTTAGTAGAGGATGACCAATTTGGAGAAGAAGTAGATTTTGGTTTTGCTAAAATGAATAAGCTTGGTGGTCTATTAGCTATAATGGAACACAATGGAGAACATAAAGGACAGCTAATAGCCTACGCTCGTTCAAACGGTGTTACCCCTCCTTGGAGTAAATAAGTCCAGAACAACACTAAAAGCCCTTGTTTATGATTATAATCAGGGGCTTTTTTATGCCTTATTTTCAAATTTTACCGACAAACTGCACAATTTAGATTCTTGGTTAACGTTATATTTACATTAAACTAACAAATAAGCGACATTCGGCTTTTACAAAATTACCTCAACTAAGACCAAACACATCATAAGTAGTTGATTTTTAGATTTTTAGATTTTTAGATTTTTAGATTTTTAATATTTTACTTTTTTATTTAAAATCAAAATACAAAAATTGATTTACAAATCTGATTTTCAGTAAAATACTTAACTAAATATCAGTAAAACATAGTTTTAGTGTAAATTTAACGTTAAGTAATTGTAAATTAAACGTAATAATTACGTACTTTGTAGTAACTGTAAAAATGAAGATTATGGATATGCAGAAAACATACAGTAAATTTAGAATGCTAGCAGACTGCCTACATATACATATATGGGCTCATTTAAAAATTTTCGCAAGAAAATATAGAAAAGCGTATTACCACTTACTAAGCTTGTAGTTTAGCCTTTATATTTCATGGGTAAGTACACCACTTTTTTAGTTTCAAAAAAAGCTTCATCAAAATAATTGGTGAGGTCATAGATTTCTATGGCCTTATATCCATCAAGTTCCTCGGACAAATCACCACCTTTTAGATAAAGAATTCCATTGCGACGTTCGTGGAGTGAGTCTTTCTTTATTTTACCTTTTACCCAATGCACAAAAGTGGGCATTGCAGCAACTGCCCTACTTACAATAAAATCATGTTGGCCTTTAGTTTCTTCGACCCTAGAATTAACAGCAGTTACGTTATCCAAATCCAATCCTTGGATTACTTCCTGAACTACCTTTATTTTTTTACCAATTGAATCAACTAAAGTAAACTGCACCTCTGGAAACAGTATAGCCAGCGGAATACCTGGAAAACCTCCACCTGTACCCACATCTAGAACAGACGCTCCATCCTTAAATTGCTGAACCTTAGCTATTCCCGCAGAATGTAATACATGTCTTAAATAAAGCTCATCTATATCTTTCCTAGAAACAACATTGATCTTCTGATTCCAATCTTTATATAATTCTTCCAGTAATATGAACCGTTTTTGCTGAAGATCTGATAAATTGGGAAAATATTTAAAAACTAATTCGGCAGTCATGCGTATATTTGTATAGTTGCAAAACTACTATATTCGTTGATGAAATAACATTTTATCACCATATAAAGCTTAACATTTCTACGATATCTATCAATAATATTATTTTATGGACCAAAAAACAGTACGATTCTCCAGAAAAGATCCCGCACAGTTCTTCAGAACATTGAACAAACGTGTAAACGATTATTTTAAGGAGAACAAATTAAAGAAAACAGGCAACTGGCGCTTACACCTTAAAACGGTGATTATGTTCGCTATGTTCCTAACCCCCTACTTTTTAATTTTAACCTTAGGACTACCCATTTGGGCCAATCTTCTACTTACTATTGTCATGGGCGTGGGTATGGCCGGTGTAGGCATGAACGTTATGCATGATGGCAATCATGGTGCCTATTCCAATAAAAAGTGGGTCAACAAACTTATGGGGAGCAGTATCTATATTTTAGCAGGAAATGTATATAACTGGCAGGTTCAGCACAATGTACTGCACCATACCTACACCAACATTCATGAACATGATGAAGATATGGAAGCTGGCCGTATTCTGCGTTTTTCCAAGCATGCTGAATGGCAAAAACACCATAAATTTCAACATTTTTACTCTGTTTTCCTATATGGCCTTTTAACTTTCAACTGGGCTATTACAACAGATTTCCAACAGATGTACCGTTATATGAAACGCAAGCTTTCTTATGGCAAACTACCAAGTGCAGCCATGAACTGGAGTACACTTGTGATTACAAAAATTCTATACATCACCATATGGATTGTTCTACCCCTTATTTTCGTTGATATGGCTTGGTGGATGATATTAATTGGCTTCTTTATTATGCACTACGTAGCCGGTGTTATTCTAAGTGTAGTTTTTCAATTAGCACATATTGTTGACGAAGCGGACACGCCTCTTCCTGACGAAACGGGGACAATGAAAAACACATGGGCTATTCACCAGTTATTTACAACTGTAAATTTTGGCACTAAGAACAAGATTGTAAACTGGTTTACCGGGGGATTAAACCACCAAGTGGAACATCACATTTTCCCTAATATTAGCCATGTACATTACACAAAAATTGCAGAAATTGTGAAAGAAACGGCAAAAGAATTTAATTTGCCGTACCACGAGTACAAAACTACCCGAAAAGCTATAATTTCGCACTTTAGACATTTAAAGGAACTGGGCAAAAGACCTGCCTTGAACCTGTAATAGACACAATAAAAAAAACTTTATTAGCACTGGTAATTTAAGTTACACAGCGTACAAACCTTAGTTTTATTATGACATCATCAACTGCTACGAAAAATCAACTTTCTGACCGCATCAACAGTCTTACCCCTTCGGCTACACTAGAAATGGCTGCCAAGGCTAGAGAATTACGTGCTGCAGGTAAAGACATTATCGGTTTAAGTTTGGGTGAACCTGACTTTAACACACCAGATTACATTAAAGAAGCTGCTATAGAAGCGGTAAACCAAGATTACAATACATACACACCGGTAGATGGTTATGTTGATTTGAAAGAGGCTATTATTACCAAATTCAAGAGAGATAATGGCATTACGTATGAACCTTCTCAAATTGTTGTATCTACAGGTGCCAAACAAGCTTTGTACAACATTGCCCAAGTTGTTTTGAACGAAGGCGATGAAGTTATTTTACCTTGTCCTTACTGGGTAAGCTACAGTGATATTGTAAAATTAGCAGACGGTGTACCTGTAGAAGTTGCTACAAGCATTGAAAGTGATTTTAAAATGACACCTGAGCAATTGGCAGCTGCAATCACTCCCAAAACAAAAATGCTTTGGTACAGCTCTCCTTGTAACCCAAGTGGTTCTATCTATAGTAAGGCTGAATTACGGGCTTTAGCAGACGTTTTACAGAAACACCCACAGATTATAGTAGTTAGTGATGAGATTTACGAACACATCAACTATGGTGTTACCGAACATGCCTCCATGGCCGCGTTCGATGATATGTTTGACCGTACCGTTACCGTAAACGGAGTTGCCAAGGCATTTGCAATGACCGGATGGCGTATTGGATATATTGGAGGCCCAACTTACTTAGCTCGTGCTTGCAATAAATTGCAAGGTCAAGTTACAAGTGGAGCCAACTGTATAGCTCAGCGTGCAGTTATTACGGCCTTAACAGAATCGCCAGACCGTATAAACTATATGGTAGACGAGTTTAAAGAACGTAGAGCTATTATTCTTGAACTATTAAACGGCATCGACGGATTTAAATGTAATGAACCGGATGGTGCATTTTATGTATATCCTGATGTAACTGCTTATTTTGGAAAAACCTTAAATGGCGTTACAATAAATAATGCTTCTGATTTTGCCATGTACCTGTTAGAATACGCAAATGTAGCTACCGTTACAGGTGATGCTTTTGGTAACGGAAACTGCATCCGTATTTCTTACGCTGCAGCTGAAAAAGAAATTAGAGAAGCTATTTCTAGAATTGAGAAAGCCCTGAAATAGTAGGTTTAAACTTAATCGAAATCCCTCTAAAGGTTATTGACTTTTAGAGGGATTTTTTTATTGAGTAAGTTTCGAAAAATCAATCTTCCTGTATTCTTTGTCAATATTTTTAAAATAGAAAAGCAATCCTTTTTCACAGATCAACTCAATCGAATAGCTACTCACCACTTTAAGTCCGTTTCCAGAAATAAGGGGTAAGGAGTATTAGAACCGTAAAGAGCTCTAATCTACCTGCAAGCATAAGGAAACCACACCACCACTTACCAGCGTCTGGCAGACCATTAAAATTACTTAATGGATAGAGACCTCCAAATGCGGGCCCAACATTTCCTAAAGAAGAAGCAGAACCACCTATTGCGGTTACAAAATCGATACCCAAAGCACCAAGAACCAAAGCTCCAATTATAAATAGCAACATATAGAGCACAAAGAAGGCTATGATATTATATACAATTTGCTCTTTAACGGTCTTATTATTGTACCGTACCGGAATAATAGCATTAGGATGTAACGTACGCTTAAACTCTAGCAGCCCGTTTTTGATAATCAGAATATGACGCATTACTTTAATACCTCCTGATGTAGAGCCGGCAGACCCTCCCAAAAACATCAATCCGAAAAAGAAAACGGTAAGAAAAGGGGTCCAACTTGTAAAATCTGCAGAAACAAAACCTGTGGTAGTTATCACAGAAATTACTTGGAACAGCGTATGTCTAAAAGAGCTTTCCGCACTTCCTAATACCATAGGATGATATTCCGTAACAGGTACTTCTGCCTTAAGATAGACCACCAATGCAGCAATTATAGTAAACACTACCACAAAACCACCATAATACCTAAACTCCTCATCCATTAGTACCCGTTGCACCTTACCCTTAAAAGCAAAATAACTAAGTACAAAATTGCTCCCCGCAAGAAACATGAACAAAATTATGATGTATTGTATTAAAGGCTGATCGTTCCAATAAGCGACACTTAAATTTTTGGTTGAAAAACCACCGGTGGACAAGGTAGCCAAGGAATGATTGATAGCATCAAAAAAGCTCATTCCCGCCAATTTCAAAAGCACAGTTTCCGCTAAGGTATACCCCACATATATTAACCAAAGTCGCTTTGCGGTATCCGTAATACGAGGATGAAGTTTATCTGCACTAGGGCCAGGTGCCTCCGCAGCAAACAACTGCATACCTCCAATACCCAATAATGGCAAAATAGCTATGGCCAGAACAATAATACCCATACCGCCTATCCAATGGGTAAGGCTACGCCAAAAGAGTAATCCTTCCGGCAATACTTCTATATCATCTAAAATTGAAGCTCCAGTAGTAGTATAACCAGATACAGTCTCAAAAAAAGCATTGGTAACCGTAGGTATAGCCCCTGAAAACAGATAAGGTAACATTCCGGAAAAAGACATCACCAACCAGCCAAAAGTTACAATAATGTACCCTTCCCTTCGCTTTACTTCTTTTTTATGGCCCCTAGTATAGAACATGGCAAACGTACCCACAAACATGGTGGTTATTGCCGCTAGAGCAATACTCAACGTAGCTCCATCTTTATAGATACCACTAACCAAAGTTGCCAATAACATGAAGCCACCGTTGCATAGCAACAGTAGCCCCATGATATGAAATATTATTTTTGAGTTTAACTGCATTAAAGAAACAATCGTTCTATTTTTGGAATGGCTTCCGGAAGACAACAAACTACAACTCGGTCACCCGCCTGTATTTCAAATCCCCCTAAGGCAATGATTCCTTCCTCTCCACGAATAACACCGCCAATGGTAGCTGCTCTTGGAAATTTAAGTTCACGAATAACACTGCCTGTTACCCTTGAGTTTGGTTTAACCACAAACTCCAAGATCTCCGCATTAAGGTTGTTTAAGCGCATCAACGCCACTACTTCACCTTTACGTATATGTCTAAAGATATTGTTTGCTGCTAATAGCTTTTTATTTATCAACGTATCTATACCTATAGAATGGGATAGCTGAAAGTAATCCATATTCTCAACCATTGCTATGGTTTTCTTAATATGCTTGGATTTTGCTACCAAACAGGACATAATATTGGTTTCGGAATTTCCGGTAACCGCTATAAATGCGTCCATGGACTCCAGACTCTCCTCTTCTAACAATTCAACATTTCGTCCATCACCATTAATTACAAGAGCATTGGGTAGGTCGTCCGCAAGATCAAAGGCTTTTTCCTTATCTTTTTCAATCAGCTTTACGTTAAACTTACTTGCACAAAGGTCTCGAGCCGCTTTGAAGCCCACTTTACTACCGCCCAGAATCATTACATTTCTAATTGATTCTTTCTTCTTACCGGTAAGCTTATACAACTGCTCTACTCCTTCCTTAGTAGTAATAAAATAAACCTGATCACCGTGTTTGAAGACAGTATCACCACGGGGCACTACCGTATACTGGGTTCCCGTACGCTGTAAAGCGATAGGCATAAAGTTCAGCTCAGGAAATATTCTTGCTGCCTCTTTCACCATTTTACCCACAAAAGGTGCAGAAGCCGGCAAGGAAACCCCTATCATGATCAGCTTACCTTCTTCAAACTCGTAGGTATCATTAAATGCCGACTTGTTCAATAACAGTTGAATCTCTGTAGCGGCAAGCTCTTCAGGCGATATCAACTCATCTATACCCAAATTAGGAAAATTTATTTCTTCTTGGTTTTCGATAAATTCAGTATTGGATATTCTCGCAATAGTTCGCTTACACCCCAATTGTTTGGCCAACATACATAACGTAATGTTAGTGGTTTCAGAGGAAGTTACCCCAATAACCAGCCTAGAGTTCTGCACATCGGCATCTTTAAGCACGGATACAGAAGTAGCATCGCCTCTTAGTACACGAATATCCAAGTGAGTATCGGCATAGGCCAGACTCTCTTTTCTTGTATCGATGAGCGTAATATCCTGGGATTCGTAAGATAGCAGTTTAGCTAAGTGAAAACCTACTTCACCAGCACCTGCGATTATAATTTTCATTTATTAGCAACTTAATTCGGGCCTGCAGTTTATAAACCCTCTATGAATGAAAAACCACTTTGTAGTTTATATTTGCTGCGCAAAATTACACAATATTTTGGTTGGCT
Organism: Zobellia roscoffensis; assembly: GCF_015330165.1. NCBI lineage: Bacteria > Pseudomonadati > Bacteroidota > Flavobacteriia > Flavobacteriales > Flavobacteriaceae > Zobellia > Zobellia roscoffensis. The sequence continues at coordinate 2,579,598 of NZ_JADDXT010000002.1, read as the reverse complement.
ATTTAAAATGAGGTTAAAATGCACTTTATGCCCAAAATGCATTCCTTACTTTGCTTAAACGTTTACTTAAAACGATATTGTATCTTTGCCCAAAAAATTGCCCATTATGGCCAAAAAGGTTACGCCCTATAAAGATTCTGTGCTTGGCAAAAAAGACCAAGTCACCCAAATGTTCGATAATATATCGGAAAATTACGATGGCCTTAATCGGGTTATTTCTTTTGGTATTGATATTAAATGGCGTAAACGAGTCGTTGCTATTTTAAAGGCCAAACAACCAAAGACCGTATTGGATATTGCTACCGGAACGGGTGATTTAGCTATAAATTTAGTAGAAACCGGAGCTAATAAAATAGTAGGTCTAGACATCTCTCCTGGAATGCTGGAGGTTGGCAAAAACAAAGTAGCACAGAAAAAGCTAGACAAGACAATTGAGATGGTAGTTGGCGATAGTGAAAATCTACCTTTTGAAACCAATAGCTTTGATGCCATTACGGTTGCTTTTGGGGTACGTAATTTTGAAACTTTAGAAAAAGGTTTATCCGAAATATACCGGGTACTTGCCCCTAATGGCACTTTTGTAGTTCTTGAAACGTCCGTACCTACCAAAACACCTTTTAAACAAGGCTATAATCTCTACATTAAATATATGTTGCCTGCCATTGGGAAACTATTTTCTAAGGACAAATCTGCTTACACCTATTTGAGTGAGTCCGCTTCTGTTTTCCCTCATGGTAATGCGTTCAACAATATTTTACGGAAAATCGGGTTTATAGAGGTAGAGAACAAACCCCAAACATTTGGGGTTGCATCTATATACGTTGCTACAAAATAATTTCACAGCCGCAAAGGCCAGTAAAAATAGTGGTTCGTCATTTTTAAATTGAGAAGCGAACGGATAATATTTTTTTGAATGAAAAGATTTTTTTTGCTTTTGGGAGGTATTTTATTTCTGTCCCTACCGGCGAATGCCCAATTTAACTCTAACCCCGTTCTAAATATTGAGAACAAGGATAAAAAGTTCCTGAACTACGGATATTTTCTTGGGTTTAATAGATACGGATTTAAATTTGACTACAAACAAGACAGAGGGAATCAAGGCACCGACATTCAAGTTTTACAATCCACAGGTTTTAACGTAGGTCTTATTGGTGAAATGCGACTGAACGAATTTTTAGATGTACGTATAGAGCCAGGCTTATACTATAATGCCCGAACTTTAGGTTTCCCTGGCTTTACAGCTACAGAAGAAGGTGCTAGAGATGCGATAACCGAAGTAAAATCTACTTATATAAATTTTCCCGTTCTCTTAAAAATAGGAACAAGACGTTTTGGTAATTTCAAACCCTTTTTAGTTGCCGGACCATCTGCCTCTTTAAACTTAGGAAGTAACGAAGAAAGTATTGACGATAATAGTAGTGGTACTTTTAGAATGAAAAAATGGACCTACAACTACGAACTTGGTTTTGGAATTGATTTCTATTTGGAATATTTTAAGTTCACACCTTCTATTCGCGGTGTTTTTGGCCTAACGGATGAATTGGTTCGTGACAACGACCCTAATAGCCCATGGACAGGAAACATAGATAGTATGAAAACCAGAGGTCTTTTTGTCAATTTCACTTTTGAATAAAAACCTAATTCCTTCTAATTTCGTTTAGCAAAATAGCCGTAGCTGTTGCAACGTTTAGACTTTCTGTTGTACTTTTTCCAAACTGCGGAATACTAATTTTCTGCGTTACTAAAGCTTCTATTTCCTCAGAAACACCATTAGCCTCATTGCCCATTACCAATATTCCAGATTTGGGCATGTCCGTTCCATATACAACATCACCCTCCATAAAAGCACCGTACACATCTACTTTAGATTCTTTTAGGAAACCTCGTAAATCCGTATAACCAATATTCACCCTAGATATAGAACCCATTGTAGCTTGCAGAGTCTTAGGATTATAACAATCTACCGTATTGGAAGAGCAAACCAAATGCTCTACACCAAACCAATCGCACAACCTTATAATGGTTCCTAAATTCCCTGGATCCCGTATATCATCAAGTACAACTACCCATCCATCAAAATTTGGCTTTTGAGTTTGCGGTATTTCAAAAACCCCTATAATTTTATTTGGAGCTGTTAACGCACTCATTTTTTTTAATTCCCCCTCTGCAACAAGCTCTATAGCCTCTGTAGTTCCCAAACTAATTTCTGAATCCGAACTAAACAGGGAATTCACCTTAAAATCAGAGTTTACCAACTCCCTAACCACCTTTATTCCTTCGGCAACAAAAAGGTTATGAATATTTCGGTACTTTTTTTGATGTAGACTTTTTACAAGTTTGATTTGATTTTTTGAAACCATAACAATCTATACTTCTATCAATGTTTTTTATTCGTGCAAATAATGTTATTTTACCTATATCATTCAACCTATACCAGAAAAATAAGCTATCGGGATTACTCAAAATGACACATCCCTATAGAAAAACTTATATTTTCAGCTTCAAATAAAAAAGTTTAAATGAAATCAATGTATTTTTGATCTCTATGGGCAAAATGTTACGCTTTATTAAGACCGCTGCTAAAATAAGCCTATTATTTGTAGTTCTGGTTATCAACTCGTGTAACACGCTAAAACGGGTTAGCGAAGATGAGTTCTTGCTTAAAAAGAACACCATCTATGCAGACAGTGTAGAGGTTAAAGATGAGGATATTGAAAGTCTGATCCTCCAAGAACCTAACACCAACCTTCTAGGCTACCCATTACGGTTAAACCTATACAACTTAGCTAAGAAAAACCCTGATTCCTCGTATAACGCCTGGTTAGACCGAAACGAAAAGAGAGAACGCAGACTCATTAGCCTTCTTTCTAAAAAGCAAGTTGATCGTTTAGGCGAGTCATTTTTAGTAAGCGGATTGAGCGAATGGCTCAAAAAAGTTGGGGAAGCACCTTCTATTTTAGATACCGCAAGAACCAAGCGCACCTTAGAGAGGCTAAGTGCCTACTATGGCAGTAAGGGCTATTTTAACAACAATACAAGCTACCAAATAGACTCTCTTGTTGAAAAAAGACGGGCTTCCGTTTCATACCAAATAGACCTAGGCGAGCCTTTTATGATTGATTCCGTATCTAGAAAAATAGCATCAAAAGCTATAGATTCTATTTACCTGCTTCATAAGAATGAAGCGTTTGTTCAAGATGGGGACCAGTTTGACCTTTCTAAATTTGCTAGCGAAAGAGAGCGCTTAAGTGCTATTTTTAGAAATTCAGGTATTTATAACTTTCAAGAAAGCTCCGTTTCCTATAATATAGCTACCGATACTACCAAATTAGCCAATGATCAACAAATGAACATTGAGCTGAACATAGATAATTTTAAGAAACGAGGCGACAGCGCCGTAACAAGTTCAGAATACAAGGTGTATAAATTTGACAAAATCAATATTTACACAGATTTCCTTTACGATGAACATAATAGCGACCAGAAGTTTATTCGCTATGGAGATTACACTATATTCTACAGAAACAAGCTAAGGTTCAAACCTAAAACTTTAGCAAATGCCGTATTTTTTGAAAAAGACAGCATCTATAAAGATATAGACCGTACACGTACCTATAGACAGATCACCAACTTAGGCGTTTTTAAATACCCCACCATTACATCAACTCCTAATGACAGCTCTGCTACACTAGACGCTAACATATATTTGGCCGCTCGTCCAAAATATTCACTCGGAACCTCTTTTGAAGTCACCCGTTCCAACATTCAACAAATTGGTTTAGCCTTAAGCCCTTCTTTGCAGGCCAGAAACCTCTTTGGTGGGGCCGAGAATTTAAATTTAGCGGGTAGATTAAGTATTGGAGCATCTAATGACCCAAGTATTATTGATAGTCGATTTTTCAACATTCAAGAATTTGGTGCAGATTTAACCTTAGATATCCCTAGAATTTGGCTGCCATTTATAAGTACCAATACAATTATACCTAGCTATACCCTACCCAGAACACGTATTTCTATTGGTACCAGTTTCCAAAAGAATATAGGACTGGACAAACAAGCCTTCAACACTATTCTGGGCTATAATTGGGTTCCGTCAGATTTTATTAAGCATGATGTGGAATTATTGAATATCCAGTTTGTTAGAAACGTTAACCCTGATCGATTTTTTAACGTTTATGGAAACTCATACAACCAGCTTGATAATATTGCAGATAGTTTTGACAGCTACAACGATGCCATTGCCTATCCTGAGCTAACAAGAAATTTTGAAACTTCTGAAAGCTCGGATGACCCTAGTTTACGTATTCCTACAGGAACTACAGAGTTTACAAAAGCAATTCTTAACAATGATGTACCCAGTACAACTGAACAGTTCCAGACCGTAAGTAGAATTGAAGAAAGAAGGCAACGTCTTACCGAAAACAATCTTATTTTTGCCAGTAATTACACCTTTAATCTAAATAACCGTAAAGGCATTACAGATAACAATTTCTTTCAATTTAGATTTAAATTGGAAAGCGCTGGTAACGCTCTATCTTTACTTTCCAATATAATTCCGTTTAACGAAAATGATAATGAGGACCAATTGGTTTTTGGTGTTCCCTACAGTCAATATATAAAGACCGAATTTGATTATGTAAAATATTGGTCCATATCCCGAAGCAACGTTTTAGCCTTTAGGAGCTTTTTTGGCATTGCAATTCCATATGGTAATTCTGATAACATTCCGTTTGTGCGCAGTTATTTTGCCGGTGGCGCAAATGACATTAGAGCATGGTCTCCCTACTCTCTGGGACCGGGCCGTACGGATGCGATTAATGATTTTAACGAAGCCAACCTAAAAATAGGTCTCAATTTAGAATACCGTTTTCCAGTGATAGGTAATCTTAAAGGTGCGCTTTTTGCCGATGCAGGAAATATTTGGAATGTTTTTGATAATGTTGAAGACCCTGAAGCCACCTTCACAAGCTTAAAATCATTAGAAGATATTGCCTTAGGAACTGGTTTTGGCCTAAGATATGACTTCACTTATTTTGTACTACGTGCAGATTTGGGCTTTAAAACCTATAATCCAGCTGAAGAAACAGCAAAAAGATGGTTCAGAGATTATAATTTTGCCAATTCTGTGCTTCAGATTGGTATTAACTATCCGTTCTAAAGCATCCTCTGAATACTGCTGATTTTCATTGGATTTTGAGCACAAAACCCTTTCCGATCAATGAGTTGTAAGGCTAAAAAACATCTATTTTGTAACAATATTAAGCTTTAAACCTCATAAGTTTATAAACACCAATCTTTTTAGACCTATTTATTTTATTACATTTGTCCTATTCATTTTTCACATATAATATAGACCAGAAACATTATGGCTCACAGTATAAAACCAGGTGTCGCAACAGGTGACGAAGTACAAGCAATCTTTAACTATGCTAAAGAAAAAGGGTTTGCCCTTCCAGCAGTAAACGTTATTGGTTCTGACACAATTAATGGTGTCCTAGAAACAGCAGCAACTTTAAATGCTCCTGTAATTATTCAATTTTCTAATGGCGGTGCTCAGTTCAACGCTGGTAAAGGCTTGTCTAATGAGGGTCAAAAAGCAGCCGTTCTTGGTGCTGTAGCCGGAGCAAAACATGTACACCAATTAGCAGAAGCTTATGGTGCTACTGTTATTCTTCATACGGATCACTGTGCAAAGAAATTATTACCTTGGATAGACGGACTTTTAGATGCTAGTGAAAAGCATTTTGCTGAAACAGGAAAATCTCTTTTCAGTTCTCACATGATTGACCTTTCAGAAGAACCGCTTGAGGAGAATATTGAAATCTGTAAAGGGTACTTAGAGCGCATGAGCAAAATGAACATGACGTTAGAGATAGAACTTGGTATTACAGGTGGCGAAGAAGATGGTGTTGACAATTCTGATGTTGATGACTCTAAATTGTACACACAACCAGAAGAAGTAGCTTATGCATATGAAGAACTTTCTAAAGTAAGCCCAAGATTTACAATTGCAGCTGCTTTTGGTAACGTTCATGGTGTATACAAACCTGGTAACGTAAAATTGACTCCAAAAATTCTTAAAAATTCTCAAGAGTTCATCACTAAAAAATACGGCGTAGAAGAAAACCATATCGATTTTGTTTTCCATGGTGGGTCTGGCTCTACTGTTGAAGAAATTAGAGAAGGTATTAGCTACGGTGTTATTAAAATGAATATTGATACAGATTTACAGTATGCATTTTTAGCTGGTGTACGTGATTATGTTCAAGATAAGAAAGACTATCTTCAAGCTCAGATTGGAAATCCAAATGGATCTGATGAGCCTAACAAAAAGTTCTACGACCCAAGAGTTTGGTTACGCGAAGGAGAAAAGTCTTTCGTTGAGCGTTTGAAAAAGGCTTTTGAAGATTTAAATAATGTAAATACCTTATAGGTAAAATACATCCCTAAAACTAATATGGAAGATATGACGGCTTGGTTCAGAAGAAAGGAAAAGGGAATACAAACAGCTACCGAAGAGAAAAAAGACACCCCAAAAGGGTTGTGGTACAAGTCTCCAACAGGTAAAATTGTTGAATCAGAAGTACTTGCTAAAAACTTTTATGTAAGTCCTGAAGACGATTACCACGTTCGCATAGGTAGCAAAGAGTATTTTGAAATGCTTTTTGATGATAATAAATTCAGGGAACTGGATGCCAAACTGACCTCTAAAGACCCTTTAAAATTTGAGGATACCAAAAAATATTCTGAACGTTTAAAGGCTGCCCAGAAGAAAACAGGACTTAACGATGCCGTTAGAACCGGTTTTGGAAAGTCTTTGGGCAAAGACATAGTTATAGCATGTATGGACTTTAATTTTATTGGTGGATCTATGGGTAGCGTAGTTGGCGAAAAAATTGCGCGCGGTATAGATTATGCTATAAAGAGAAAAGTTCCTTTTGTAATGATTTCAAAATCTGGTGGTGCTCGTATGATGGAAGCCGCCCTGTCTCTAATGCAACTAGCCAAAACATCGGCCAAATTAGCACAATTGGCAGAAGCTAAACTTCCGTACATATCACTATGTACCGATCCTACTACTGGAGGTACTACCGCATCCTATGCAATGTTGGGAGATATAAACATATCTGAACCTGGGGCATTAATAGGTTTTGCAGGACCCAGAGTAGTAAAAGAAGCTACAGGAAAAGAACTTCCTGATGGTTTCCAAACTGCAGAATTCGTAAAAGAGCATGGGTTTCTTGATTTCATTTCTCATAGAAGAGACTTAAAAAAGAAAATCAACCTTTATATCGATTTAATTCAGAATAACCCTGTTAGAACTGAAAAGGCTTCAGCATGAAACCATTAGTTATTACACTAATTTCATTTTGGTTTTTATGTTGTTCAACTGATAAAGAAAAGATGCTTGCCGCTGAATCTGACGCGGCAGGCATTTTATCTGATATAACCAAAGTAATTAAAATTGAGGTTTCAGGAAATGAGAACGGGTATACCTTTAATGCCACCATTCAAAGCCCAGATACCGGTTGCGACCAATATGCAGACTGGTGGGAAATCATTGATTTAAAAGGAAACCTTATTTACCGAAGGATTCTAGCTCACAGCCATGTAGATGAGCAACCTTTCTCCCGTTCAGGTTCCAATATTCCATTAGCAGCAAATACTCAAGTATATATACGAGTACATATAAACTCGCTAGGATACGCCTCCAATGTTCAAAAAGGTTCGGTAGAAAATGGTTTTATGGCGGTACAATTAGATTCTGAATTTGCGAAGGAACTAGAAAAAGTAGAACCGTTACCTACAGGATGTGATTTTTAGATTTCAAAAACTGGCATAAAAGCCATGCTCTATATCACATAAAAAATCACCCTTCAACCTTTTTTTGAGAAACAAAAAAAAACTCCACTATTTCTAGTGAAGCTTAATTCATTTTTTTTTTAATTACTCTATTGGTTTATAGATGTAGCAATACCTTGTAATGCAGCTAAAATAGTTTCTAAAGTAGCGTCATTATCCGTAACACCATGTCTTGACATAAATAGCTCAGGACTGTTAAAAGCAATTTTTACCCCGCCCTCCGAATTTTGATACACCAATATCTTTTGCGGCAAATCTAGTGCTGAAGTTTGCTTGTCTTGCATTAACGGCGTTCCCAACTTTGGGTTACCAAAAATAATTACTTTAGTAGGTAACAATTCCAACTCAACATTGGCTGCGTTGGCTTGATGATCTAACTCCGCAACGATTTTAAGATTTGGATTCTCATCAATCACACTCATTATACCTTCGTAGGTAGCGTCAAATGTTTCTGGACTTGCAACTGTAAACACATTATAATCTGCAATTACTTCGCTGGGCTGTTCCGTTACTTCTTCAACGCCCGCATTTTCACTTAAATTCTTCAATGCACCCGCAATAGCCGATAATGTAGACACATCACCAAGCGTATGACGGTTAGCCAAATAAACTGTAGAATTATATCCTACATAAACTTCTTCACTATCATTTTGATAGACTAAAATACGTTGTGGCAAATCCAATCCGGCCTGTTGGTTTACCTGCATCAATGGCGTTCCTAAATTAGGATTGCCAAAGAAAATTATTTTTGTCGGGTTCAACTCCAATCCTACAGAAGCTGCGTTAGCTGCGTGATCAACCTCCGCTACGATTTTAATATTATCATTCGCCTCTAAACTAGCTTTGAGCACGGCATAGGTCTCATCAAAAGATTGCGTACTTTTTAAAAAGTTCATACCTATTACATTCGGAGCAGTATCCGTTGTTTCAGGTTCTTTTGTTTCATCTTCGTCGCAAGCAACAAAAGCTAATGCCAAGAAAATACCTGTAAAAAATTTCAAATTCATAATCATATCATTTTTTGGGGGGACTTAAGCCTATATGAGTGTTCTAATCAATAGGCCGCCATTATTACTATAATAATATACGCACGGTATTAGTAATCGGTTTTTCCTATATCACAAAGTTTTATTTTGTCTACCAAGGACACAATACATTTAATTGTACAAATCATTTGTTTTATGCACATAAATCGTATCTTTGCAGCTTGATTGAAAATCAGTCATATACATAAAAATCATTTAAAACAATATTGGAATGTATTTAACAAAAGAAGTAAAAGCCGAAATCTTTAAGAAACACGGCGGTAGTGAAACAAACACAGGTTCTACAGAAGGCCAAATCGCTTTGTTCACACACAGAATTAATCACCTAACCGGTCACTTAAAAAAGAACCACAAAGATTACAACACTGAGCGTTCATTGGTAAAACTGGTAGGTAAAAGAAGAAGCCTACTTGATTACATGATAAAGAACGATATTGTTAAGTATCGTGAGCTTATTAAAGAACTAGGTATTAGAAAATAAGTATTTTATAAAGGGCTGAAAATTTCAGCCCTTTTTTTTTATATATTAGTCATCCTAAATAATTAGGATTTTTTACAAAAAGCTGCACCCAGTTTTTCATTGGTCAACACAACACAACAACTTCGACCGTAATAAGTCGATAAGACCATTGTTTAACAATTCGCCCGTTGGCGTATTTAATTAAAATTTATGATTCCAAAAGTATTTAAAGAGGTCATAGACCTTGGTGACGGTAGGGAAATTTCTATCGAAACTGGAAAATTGGCAAAGCAGGCCCACGGTTCTGTTGTTGTTCAATCAGGAAAATGTATGCTATTGTGTACGGTTGTTTCCAACTACAAACAAAGTGATGTTGACTTTCTTCCATTAACGGTAGATTACCGCGAAAAATTTGCAGCCGCGGGGCGTTACCCAGGTGGTTTCTTCAAAAGAGAAGCAAGACCTAGTGATGGTGAAGTATTGACCATGCGTTTGGTAGACCGTGTACTTCGTCCACTTTTCCCAAAAGATTATCACTCTGAAACCCAAGTGATGATTCAATTAATGTCTCATGATGAGGATGTTATGCCAGATGCGATGGCCGGTTTGGCTGCATCTGCTGCAATTCAATTATCGGATTTTCCGTTTGAATGTGCTATATCAGAAGCTAGAGTTGCTCGCGTAGACGGTAAATTCGTTATCAACCCAACTAGAGCTCAATTGGCCGAATCCGACATTGATATGATGATCGGTGCTTCTGCTGATTCTGTAATGATGGTTGAAGGAGAGATGGATGAGATTTCTGAAGAAGAAATGACCGAAGCCATTAAATTCGCACATGAAGCTATCAAGGTACAATGTGCCGCTCAGGAAGCTTTAGCTAAGGCTTTCGGCAAAAAAGAAGTACGTGAGTACGAGCCAGAACGCGAAGATGCAGAACTAGCCAAGAAAATTCACGATATGGCATACGACAAAGTATATGCCGTAGCACAAGCAGGTTCGGCAAAACATGAGCGTAGCGCTGCATTTGGTGAAATAAAAGAAGAAATAAAAGCATCGTTCTCGGAAGAGGAGCAAGCCGATTACGGTAGCTTAATCTCTAAATACTACAGTAAAGCTGAAAAAGCAGCTGTTAGAGATTTGACATTGAACGAAGGTCTACGTTTGGATGGTCGTAAGACTACTGAAATCAGACCTATTTGGTGTGAGGTAGATTACTTACCATCTACGCATGGTTCGTCTATATTTACACGTGGAGAAACTCAGGCGTTGGCTACGGTAACTTTAGGAACATCTAGAGATGCCAACAAAATAGACATGCCATCTTATGAAGGTGAAGAGAATTTCTACTTGCATTATAACTTCCCTCCTTTCTCAACTGGTGAAGCAAGACCTATTCGTGGTACTTCCCGTAGAGAAGTAGGTCACGGTAACTTGGCCCAACGTGCATTAAAAGGAATGATTCCAGCAGATTGTCCTTATACGGTTCGTGTAGTTTCAGAAGTATTGGAATCTAACGGTTCTTCTTCTATGGCTACTGTTTGTGCCGGAACAATGGCAATGATGGACGCTGGAGTTCAATTAAAAAAACCAGTTTCCGGTATTGCAATGGGATTGATTTCTGATGCAGACTCTGGAAAGTATGCTGTTCTTTCTGATATCTTAGGTGATGAAGATCACTTAGGTGACATGGACTTTAAAGTAACCGGTACTGCAGATGGTATTACTGCTTGTCAGATGGATATTAAAGTAAAAGGTCTGTCTTACGAGATTCTCGTAAATGCATTGCAACAAGCTAGAGATGGTCGTTTACATATCTTAGGTAAATTGACGGATACTATTTCCGCTCCAGCTGCAGAAGTTAAGGATCATGCTCCTACTATGGTTACTAGACGTATTCCTAATGAATTTATTGGAGCGTTGATTGGACCAGGAGGAAAAGTGATTCAAGAGATGCAAAAAGAAACTGAGACTACTATCGTTATAAACGAAGATCCAGTTACCGAAGAAGGTATCGTAGAAATTTTAGGTGTAGGTAGCAAAGGTATTGATGCCGTTATGGCAAAAATAGACTCTCTTCTATTCAAACCTGAAGTAGGAAGTGCTTACGAAGTTAAAGTCATTAAAATGCTAGACTTTGGTGCTGTTGTAGAATACCAAGATGCCCCAGGCAACGAAGTATTGTTACACGTATCAGAATTAGCATGGGAAAGAACTGAAAATGTTACCGATGTTGTGAACATGGGTGACGTTTTTGATGTGAAGTACTTAGGTACCGACCCAAGAACCCGTAAAGAAAAGGTTTCTAGAAAAGCACTTTTACCTAAACCAGAAGGTTTTGTAGAAAGACCACCACGTAACGATAAAGATCGTGGTCGTGGTAGAGATGACAGACGAGGTGGTAGAGATAACCGTGATCGTAAACCTAGAAGAGACTAAACACTCTTTTATTTAACACATAATTTAAGCCCCAACTTAGTAAGTTGGGGCTTTTTTATGCGACTCATCTAAAAAGTAAAGTTTTTTTCACCCAATTGTAACATTTCTATGTTTTTTACGTATAAGTATATGCAGTCTATGCAAACTGAACCTAATTTATTTACATGAGACAGCTTAAAATTACAAAACAGGTCACCAATAGGGAGACCGCATCTTTGGACAAGTACTTGCAAGAAATAGGCAAAGTAGACTTGATTACAGCAGATGAAGAAGTAGAATTGGCACAACGCATCAAGGCAGGCGATCAGGTCGCTCTTGAAAAACTAACAAAGGCCAATCTTCGATTCGTTGTATCGGTAGCTAAGCAGTACCAAAACCAGGGACTTACTTTACCCGATTTAATTAACGAGGGTAACCTTGGCCTTATTAAGGCCGCACAACGTTTTGACGAAACGAGGGGATTTAAATTTATTTCCTATGCAGTATGGTGGATTCGTCAATCTATATTACAAGCTTTGGCTGAGCAATCTCGTATTGTACGTTTGCCATTGAACAAAATTGGATCCATAAATAAGATTAACAAGACTTTTGCTTTTCTTGAGCAGGCGCACGAACGTATGCCTTCACCTGAAGAGATTGCAAAAGAATTGGATATGACGGTTGCAGATGTTAAGCAGTCGCTTAAAAACTCTGGTCGTCATGTATCAATGGATGCGCCTCTTATTGACGGTGAAGATTCTAACCTTTACGATGTACTTCGTAGTGGTGAATCTCCAAATCCTGACAAAGAATTGTTGCACGAATCTTTGCGTACTGAAATTGAGCGCGCTTTAGAAACTTTAACTCCAAGAGAAGCAGACGTTATCCGTTTGTACTTTGGTCTTGCCGGGCAACATTCTATGACATTGGAAGAAATTGGTGAAACTTTTGACCTAACGAGGGAAAGAGTTCGTCAGATTAAAGAAAAAGCTATTAGAAGATTAAAACATACTTCTAGAAGCAAAATCCTTAAGACCTATTTAGGTTAAAAACACCATAAAATTGCACGTTAAATATTCCTTAAATTGGAAATTTGGCATATATATTGTAATTTTAAAAGCAACAACAGTTTATCATGACTGTTCGTTTTTTGATTGATGAATAAACTCCGGCTGATTACCGGAGTTTTTTCATTTATAATATATAGTACAATCACCCACAAGCCCTTATTTAATGGGCCTGATAGAAAATAACAAGAATCCCACATTCAAAGTACCACTATGGAATACGACAAAAAATCATCCAACACCCAACCTAACAATCCATTACACGGTGTAAAATTAGTGGACATATTGGAACAGTTGACAGAAAAATACTCTTGGGAAGAATTGGCAGAACGTATAAACATCAATTGTTTTAAAAGCAAGCCTACTATTAAGTCGTCTTTAAAATTTTTAAGGCGTACACCATGGGCTCGAACCAAGGTAGAACAGTTATATTTGAAATCTTTTCATAAATAGATTGTTATATGCCCTTCAACATTGTACTTGTAGAACCCGAAATACCCAACAACACCGGAAATATTGGCAGATTGGCACTTGGCTCAGGGTCTACCTTACATCTCGTTAAACCATTTGGATTTGAGTTAAATGACAAACGCTTAAAACGTGCAGGACTTGACTACTGGCCTCATTTAGATGTACACATTTACGAAAGTCTGGACGACTTTTTGTCGCAACACGGTAAGCAAAATCTAATATTGTTTTCTAGTCATGGCACTAAAAATCACTGGTCCATTCCATTTGAGGATGGTCAATTTCTTGTTTTTGGCAAAGAATCCGTAGGCTTACCTTCCTCCTTGGTATCTTCGTACAAAGACAGTTTGTATAAAATTCCTCTTTATAGTGAACACATTCGAAGTTTAAACCTTGCCAATGCCGTAGGTATCGCGGTCTATGAAGGGCTTAAGAACATCCAATAAAGAAGAAAGTAATCACCTTCCATTACGACTGTTAGTTGACCATACTAAATTTCAAATTAGTCGATATTTATAAAAAAACGATTAACTTGAAGTATCTCATTGGTATTCAAAATTTTAACACGTTTGTCTATGAAAGATCCTGAAATGCTTTCCTTTATTCAAGGATTGCCAAAAACCGAACTCCATTTACATATTGAAGGCTCTTTTGAACCTGAACTTATGTTTAAGATTGCAAAACGCAATAACATTGAAATTAAATATGCCAATGTTGACGAAATTAAACAAGCCTATAGTTTCAATAATCTTCAAGAGTTTCTAGACATCTATTATGCCGGTGCTTCCGTCCTACTTACGGAGCAAGATTTTTATGATCTTACTTGGGCGTATTTGACAAAAGTTCATGAGCAAAACGTAAAACACGTAGAGATTTTCTTTGACCCTCAAACCCATACGGACCGTAACGTTCCTTTTGAATTCGTGTTAAACGGAATTTACAATGCACTAGAAGACGGTCAAAAACAATTGGGCATAAGTTTCAGGCTAATTATGAGTTTCTTGAGGCATCTAGATGAAGCTTCGGCCTTTAAAACCTTAGAACAGGCTTTACCCCATAAAGATAAAATTGTAGCCGTAGGATTGGATTCTTCGGAGGTGGGCAATCCACCCTCCAAATTTCAACGTGTCTTTGAAAAGGCCCTTAACGAAGGTTTTTTAACGGTAGCCCATGCCGGTGAAGAAGGCCCTTCGGAATATATCTGGGAAGCATTAGATTTACTAAAAGTCACACGAATTGACCATGGAAATCGGTGTCTTGATGATGCTGATTTGGTAAAAAGGTTGGTTGATCAACAAACACCACTTACCCTATGCCCTTTATCCAATCTTGAGCTTAAAGTTATTCAGGATTTAAAAGAATATGCACTGCCCACCATGATGGAACATAATTTACTGGTCACTATCAACTCTGATGACCCTGCTTATTTTGGTGGCTATATGAACGAGAATTTTTGGGGCATCACCAAGGCATTGAACCTTTCAAAAGTACAAATTGCAGAATTGGCAAAAAATGGGTTCAAAGCGAGTTGGTTATCAGAACAAGAAAAACAGGAGTTTCTAGAACAGATTGACCTATATCTAAAAAACAACTAACACCATATAGCCTTACTCTTTAAGCAGTATAGGTTACTTCGTAAAAACACAATTCACTACTTTTGCATAAATTCTTTTTAACAGACACAAAATGAGCAAAACAAAAATTGCACCTTCTCTTCTAGCGGCCGACTTTGGCAACTTACAGCGCGATATAGAAATGGTAAACAACAGTGATGCTGATTGGCACCATATTGATGTCATGGACGGCGTTTTTGTTCCTAATATATCATACGGCATGCCAGTTGTGAAAACAATTGCTGAGCATGCCACTAAGCCATTAGACGTGCATTTAATGATTGTTGACCCAGACCGCTATATTAAAACTTTTGCTGAATTGGGCGCAACACACCTTACGGTTCATTATGAAGCTTGCACGCATTTACACCGAACCATACAAGCTATAAAGGCGGAAGGAATGAAAGCTGGGGTAGCATTGAACCCACATACCAATGTTAACTTGCTTAAAAATATAATTAAAGATTTGGACATTGCTCTCATTATGAGCGTTAACCCTGGTTTTGGCGGACAAAGTTTTATAGAGAATACGTACGAAAAAATACACAACCTAAAGGAATTGATTAAAGAATCCGATGCCTCTACTTTGATTGAGGTTGATGGTGGGGTGAATTCCAAAAATGCCAAAGCCCTTATAAAAGCAGGAGCGGATATTCTTGTGGCAGGCAGCTTTATTTTTAAGACCGAAGACCCAACGAAAACAATTCAAGAACTTAAAAAATCTACGGATAGATGGAGCATTTTCGAGTTGTAATTATAGGTGGCGGACCTATAGGAATAGCATGCGCACTTGAAGCCCAAAAAAATGGATTGAACTATGTTATTCTTGAGAAAGGACCTATTGTAAATTCATTGTTCAACTATCCGCAGAACATGCAGTTTTTCTCTTCTTCGGAAAAGTTAGAAATAGATAACATTCCATTTATAAGCACAGAGGCAAAGCCTAAACGCAATGAAGCGCTAGAATATTACAGAAGGATAGTTACCTCCAATGATTTAAATATAAGGCTTTTTGAAAAAGTAAAAAACGTAGAAAAGACTCAGAATGGATTTTCGATCGTTTCCTCAAAAAATTCGTACACCGCGGACAAAGTTATTGTGGCTACCGGATTTTATGACTTACCAAATACGCTGAACATACCGGGAGAAGAATTACCTAAGATATCTCACTATTACAAAGACCCGCATTTTTATGCCAGTCAAAAACTGGCTGTTGTAGGCGCCAGTAATTCGGCTATTGATGCTGCTTTAGAATGTTACCGCAAAGGTGCCGAGGTTACTTTAATTATTAGAGGTGACGAAGTTGGCCCTAGGGTAAAATACTGGGTTCGTCCTGATATAATCAACCGTATTGAGGAGGGCAGTATTAAAGCCTACTTTAATTCCAAATTAACGGAAGTGCGGCAAAGTGAAATTGTAATTGATACTCCAGAAGGAACGGTTACCCTTCAGAACGACTTTGTATTGGCTTTGACCGGTTACATGCCCAATTTTGATTTTATAACCCATATGGGTATTAAACTTTCAGAGGACGCCAAGAAGCTACCTCAATATGACCCAGAAACCATGGAAACGAATGTTGCCGGCATTTACTTGGCCGGTGTTATTTGCGGTGGTATGGAAACCCATAAATGGTTTATTGAAAACTCTAGAATACATGCTAAAATGATAATTTCCTCCATTCTAAAGGAAAAAGAGATTAGCACTATATAACTACTTACCCCCGTTTTCAGGGGGTAACATTTCACGGTTACAGGTATATTTTTCGGTGGTGCAAAACATGACATTTGTACCACTAAAGAACCTGAACTATGAAATACATCTACCCAAAACTCCTGTTCATCTGTCTGGCTTTCGCCATCTATTGCAATAACAAATCAGATGAAACTAAAGATCAATCCAATTTAGGACAAACCAACCGGTATTCTTTATTAGTTCAACGCGGTGCTTTTCATTTTGATTCATTTAAAATTGTTAAGAACAAAATCTCGCATATTCCCGGTATTTCATCCAATTTTGAAACGGCAACTTACAATGAAAATAGTCAGACTTTTTTAGACAGTTTACAAACCTTAGGCTTTTTCAAAAAGCTAGAAGCTCAAGGTTTTTGGAACCTGAAAACCCACTATGGTTCAGAAACCTCATGTAATAGTCAACTTATCGTGACCCTGACTACAAATGGAAAATCAAAAACCGTAATTTGCGATGATTACCAAACGGATTGTCCCGAACTCATAAAATATATAGAGAAAAAAGTTGTTGAATTGGAAGGAAACGATTTAAAACGAATCTATTTACCAGGATAAAACCATACCGCTGAAAACAAAATATACATTTTATAATATACGTACGTCTGCCTTTTTAAAACTCGCAGTATTAGTAGTTTTGATGGCTTTTTCTGGCGTATCTGCACAAGAAGCTACCAATGATTCTGTTACAACTACGCAACCGCAACGTATAACTTTTTCTACCATTCCAAATAATCGGGAGGAGCCTTTGCAATCATATTATGATGCTCTAAAAAATGCAGATTTTGGAAGTCAACGGTTTTCCATATTTGAGCAATTAGCTGACCAACATATCACGAGAGGAAATACAGATTCTATCTTACACTATGGCAATCTCTACATCAAAGAATTGGGCAACTGGCAACAGCCAGACTCGTCAAAAACGTACCATTATGCTAAAGCACATTACTTTTTAGGCATAGGAAATCATTTTAATGGTCTTTTAGACAAATCTATTGAATGGCATATAAAAGGTCTTCAAGATGCAGAATCTACGAACTCCACTGAATTTCAATACCGGAATAAAATAGGTCTATCACACAACTACATCCTTAAATCAGAAACGGATAAAGCACTAATGATGCTTACCAAAGCCGTATTGAATTATGGAACAGAATTTCCAAAACTGACGATACAAGCCCATCTTCTTATGGGGAACGCCCATCTTTTTAAAAAAGAATATGACCTTGCCCGTACGGATTATGAAGAGGCATTGCGCATGGCAATGGACTTTAAAGTTGCAGAAAAAGAATTATCGGCCAAATTAAATTTAGCCAAACTTGCCGAAGCACAACAAGACTATGAAAAGGCATTTCAAGGATATGAATTCGTTAGAAACCAAGCTCTTGCCCAAGACTTTACTGCTATCTATTTTGAAGGTTCACTACTCTTAGCAAAACTGTACTATAAAGAGGAAATGTACAAAACCGCAAATATTGCATTGAGTTTTGCCTATATCAACGCTATAGATCGCGAAAACCTACAGTTTCAGAAAGAAGCATTAATTATACAAGCTAGAAGTTTTGCTAAGTTAGAAGACTACCAAAATGCCTATGCCGTAATGACACAACTCTCCAGTGTCAACCATCAAATAAATACCAAACAACAACGGGAAATCATAAAAGAACTCGAAATTCAATATGAAACTCTAGAAAAAGAAAAGGCCATTTCCAGCCTTGAAGAAGACCAACTCATCAAGGCTGCAGAACTCAAAAGGCAGAAGACCGTTCAAAAAGCATTTCTCATTGGCTTCCTCGTTATTCTAATACCCATAATTGCCCTACTCTATGTCTACTATCAAAAGATACAGACGCAAAGCGAATTGAACAAAAAGCAAGAAATAATTAGTCAACAAAAGGTTACTACGCTAAAGCAGGAACAAGAACTTAACCTTATTAAAGCATCTATTGACGGGCAAGATGAAGAGCGAAAAAGAATTGCCCAAGAGCTGCATGATAGTATTGGCGGCAATCTTGCTGGTATAAAGTTACAAGTAGCTTCCATGACCAATGAATCCGATAGATGGAAAGATATTAACGGACAATTGGACGAGACATATCAATTGGTACGGGACATTTCACACACGCTGATTCCCAAAAAGTTTAGACAAAATGCTTTTTCCGATTTGATACGGGAATATATTGTCTCTATTTCGCGTAGCGGAAAACTAAAAATAGGTTTTCACCCACATCCTGAAGTGGATATTAATGCGATTGACGATACGGTCCAAATGGAACTTTTTAAGATGATACAGGAGTTGATGACCAATACGTTAAAACATGCGGAAGCTTCTAAAGTAGACCTTCACCTGAGTCTTTTAAACCATGAGTTATCCTTACTTTTTGAAGACAACGGCAAAGGTTTTGACATTACAGCAACGAACCACGGTATCGGTTTTGAGAATATACGAAGTAGAATCACCCAACTCAACGGCACACTTCACATAGACTCAACACCCAACAGAGGAACCGTAATAGCTATTGAAATACCTATAAAAAAAATATCACATGAAATATAACCTCATCATAGCAGATGACCATAAAATGTTTATAGATGGTTTACTGAGTATCTTAAACGATGCCCCTGAATTTTCAGTAGCTACTACGGCTAAAAATGGTGCGCAGGTGGTTAAATATCTAGACATTAACGGTGCCAATGAACTTCACTTGCTCATTACCGACCTCAGCATGCCGGAAATGGATGGCATTGAACTGAACCGAATAGTAAAGGAAAAATATCCTACCCTAAAAACATTGGTAGTAAGTATGCATATTGATGGAGGAATGATAGAGAAACTCATTCAAAACAATGTAGATGGTTACGTTCCTAAAAATGCTGAAAAAGACGAGCTTTTAACGGCTATGCGAACCGTTGTAAAAGGCGAAAAGTACTTTTCACAAGAAGTAAAACGTGCCTATACAGACGCCATGTTCGAAAACAAAAAGCAAGAAAAGGTTCATCTAACCGACCGTGAAAAAGAGGTACTTAAACTTATTGCGGATGAATATACCACACAAGAAATTGCAGATGAACTCTTTCTGAGCAAACACACCATAGAGAGCTATCGTAAGAACCTCATTTCAAAACTACAGGTAAAAAATTTAGCTGGTCTTACCAAACACGCTATTAAAATTGGCCTTTTAGATTCTTAGTTAAACAAAGATTAAAATCAAGGTTAGAACGAGTCCGCCTAAAGCAAAATAGAGCCCTTTTTTGAATATGGGAGCACTGGGTCTGAACATCCAAAAAGCAGATATCACAAAGAAGAGAAGTGATGCTCCAAAGAAAATATTCAAGAAAAACAAAGGTTGACTAGAAGTTGCTTTGTGTATTTTGGCCATTTTACCCAAAACAAAAGGTAAATTCTTCTGAGTATATGAGGCAACACCTGTTGTACTATTATAGGAACCGCCTTCAAAATGAACAATGCCTCCCTCCTCTTTCTCTATTTTAAAGTGTTTAATTTTTAGGACCTTGCCTACATCTTCTGCCTTTAGACCTGGCTTTATTGTTTTTTCTACCGCCACTTCTTTCTTAAGAAAATCAGTATCTCTAAAAATCAAAATAATGCCGCTCATAGCATACATAGCCATTATACCTGCCAAGAAAAAGCCCAAATACCTGTGATAGGTACGCATCTTCTCTTCTGTTTTTCTTCCCATAATTTTATTTGGTCTGTTAGTTTATCTTCTTCTACCTGAATATTCCATGGCTTCACCTTTACCGAAACCATAGCTAAAGCCAAAAGTAATAAACCTACCTCTCTGTCTACGACTATATGTTGAAAAAGTATCTTGTATTGTTTCAGTTTCATTTACCCTTGAGGCAAATACATCTCTTACACTAAAGTTTACGACACCTTTACCCTTTAATATTTTCTTGCGCGCACCAAGGTCTAAAAACAAATTATCACTGGTATTACCTTGTACGGTTTCATAGCTACTCTGGTAATTTCCTGTAGTTTCAAAATCAATATCCGCAGGTAATTTAATTTTCGCCATAAGTTTGCCTGACCATCTATCAGCATTAAAATCAAACACTTGAGAACCTAGGCTCCCATCTCTCACAAACCTATTATAATTTATATCCGTAGTTGCGGTAAACCATTTAACCGGACTATATTTTCCATTAAACTCAACACCTGTGGCTTTATTGGTTCCAATATTTTCTGGTTTGCTAATGTTCACATCTCCCTCTAACGTATTAATAGACTCAATTACTTCTGTAGTATAGCGGTGATAAACGCTAAAATTAAGCGATGCTTTTCCTATGATATAAATACTAGTAACCTCATAAGAGTCTGTAAATTCTGGTTGTAAATCTGGATTACCCTGGCGGATATTAAAATTGTTTCTAATATTGAAAAACGGATTCAAATCCCACAAATCCGGACGATACACTCTTCGTGAATACCCTGCCTGAATAGAAACTTTATCATTAAATTTATAGGAAGTATGTGCACTGGGGAAAAGATTTGTATACTTCTGTTCATTCTTTTCATTGGTATTTTTCAACAATGTATTAAGATTGGTCTGCTCCGCACGCACTCCGGCCTTAACTCCCCATTTACCACTTTCGTAAGCACCCGTTCCATAAATTGCCAAGACTTTTTGATCATACTCAAATACGTTGGTTAAATTAGGGTTGGATACATAAACCTCATTTTCTAAATCATCTACCTCATAGTCATTACTTACATCGTTCATTACATATTGACCTCCTGTCTCCATGGTCCACTCCTCATTAAAAGGCCTTGTGTAATCTAACTTAAAAGTATATTCAGCCTCCTTAAATTCGGTCCGTGTACGTTGCACAGCATCTTGGTCTTCTCCCGAAATGGTCAAATCTTCAAAATCAGAAGACTGGTCCTTTCCAAAGAAATTACCCAAAGCACTGAACAAAAGGTCATGGTCTTCGTGGTCTTTAAAATCGCTTTTATACTGAAGCTCGTATTGATATTTTGGGTTTGTTGCTTCAGTAGTTTCCGTACGTTCCCATTCCGAAACTAATTGGTTATCCGCATCCCTAGATTCATAATTGGTTTGTGAAGGTTGGTCCTCTATTTCATAGGCAAAATTCCCCGAAAGGGTTAATACATTATTTTCATTAATGTAATAATCCGTCCCTAGAATAATATTATAAAACTCTTCGTTCCTATACTCCTTACCTTTTGAGAAAATTGAAGTACCACTAACCAGATTCCTGTTAATATTCTCTCTATCGTCCGGTAATTCTCTATATCCAGCTCCCAACTGACTAAATAGATTGAAGCGTTCCGTACGGCGATTGAGACTTAAACCAAAACTATGATTGTCCGGAGACCCCGTATTTAAGCTAATAGATCCATTAAATCCTTCACGTTCTTCTTTCTTTATGACAATATTAATGATTCCCGAAGTACCCTCCGCATCATATTTCGCCGAGGGGTTGGTAATAACCTCCACCCGTTCAATCATATCTGAAGTAATCGTACCCAAGGCATTCCCACCTTCTCCCGTAAGAATGGACGGTTTCCCGTTGATTAGAACTTGTACCCCTTGGCTTCCGCGTAAGCTTATTTGCCCTTCAATATTGACGTTCACCGAAGGTACATTGTTCAGCACCTCTAATGCACTGGCTCCCGTGCTGCTAATATCCTTGCCTACGTTAAAAACACGTTTATCTAGTTTAAACTGTGTCCGGGATACCTCTCCGGCAACAACAACTTCAGACAGTTGTTGGGCATCTGCTGCCAGTGTTATTTTCTTTAAATCGATTTTACCGTTTGCGGGCACGAGGTTATCAAATCTTTTTTTCTCAAAGCCTATAAAACTAATTTCAACGAAGAAGTCCTGTGCATCCGTTTTTAAACTAAACGAACCATCATCTAAAGTGGTGGTTCCCGTAATTCCTTTTTGTGTGGCTTTATCGCCAATCAGTACCGTAGCAAATGCCACGGGCTGTCCGCCGGTTTCCACGACCGTACCTGTAATCTCGATCTCTCCATTTTGAGCCTGGCTCATATTCGCTAGAAAAAGCGTTAAAAGAAGTGGCAAAAAAGTAGTGGTAAATTTTAGATGCATGGTAAAAGTTGTTTGGAATATAAAAGTGCATAAAAAAAGTATCTGACCGAACTCAATAACATCAATTTAACAATTTTAACAATCGCTCTAACCGCTGAATTCTATGCCTTTACACGCTGTACTCAATCCCATTTCATATGCTGTAAACGCACTGCGTTAAGAATTGCCAACAATGCCACACCCACATCTGCAAAAACGGCCTCCCACATGGTAGCCATACCAGAAGCACCCAAAAGCAGAACAAAAGCTTTGACACCAAAAGCAAGAGCTATATTCTGCCAAACGATACGTCTTGTGGATTTTGCTATTTCTATGGCCTGTGCCACTTTGGTAGGCTGATCGGTCTGTATGATAACATCGGCCGTTTCTATGGCTACATCACTGCCCAGACCACCCATTGCGATACCCACATCACTAGCTGCCAACACTGGCGCATCATTAATTCCATCTCCTACAAACGCTACAGTAGCTCTAGGCTTCTTTTTTAGACGCTCTACTTCGTCCAGTTTGTCTTCGGGCAAGAGGCCGCCTTTGGCATTTTTTATATTTAGTTTTTTTGCTACCCCTTGGGTGATGGCATCCGTATCACCGGAAAGCATTATTATATTAGTGATGCCCGTCTTTTTCATTTCCAGAACGGCCTGTCCGGCATCGTCCTTCAACTCATCCGCAATGGTTACATACCCCACAAATACATCATCAATGGCTATCATAACTAAACTGTCCGCTATAGCCAATGCAGTATCGGGTACTCTTATGCCATGAGCAGTCAATAAAGTTTCATTACCTGCAAAGACCGTTTTACCGTTAACGGTACCTTTTAGCCCCATGCCGGCTACTTCGGTAACCTCCGTTGCGCTAAACCCTAAATCTTCCTTCAAATGAAAGTCCATTATGGCTTTGGCTATCGGGTGTGTAGATTGTGACTCCAGAGCTGCGAGGTAGTTCATTAGCTCATTTTGGGTGATTGTGCTTTCATTTTGTCCATTTCCATGTAATACAATATCCCTGATTTTAAACACCCCTTTGGTCACCGTTCCCGTTTTATCCATCGCTATGGTATTCAGCTTGGTCATGGTATCCAAAAACGAGGCCCCTTTAAACAGAATACCATTCCTAGATGCCGCACCCAATCCCCCAAAATATCCCAAGGGAATAGAGATGACCAGCGCACAAGGGCATGAAATCACTAAAAACACCAATGCCCGGTACAACCAATCCTGAAAAACATATATTTCTACGAAAAAATAGGGCAACAGGGTAAGTGCAATTGCCAAATACACTACGATAGGTGTATAAATCCTAGCAAATTTTCTTATGAAAAGCTCCGTCTTAGACTTCCTTGCCGTAGCATTCTGAACCATATCTAGAATACGGGCAATGGAACTATCTTTAAACTCCTTGGAACTTTCCACTTCCACCACACCATCCAAATTGATGCTGCCCTCAAATACTTTAGCTCCTTTAATAGCGGATGTGGGTTTGCTTTCCCCGGAAATGGCGGCGGTGTTCAAACTTGCCTTTTCGGATAACAAGATGCCGTCTATGGGTATCTTCTCCCCTACACGTACCTGAACTTTTTCCCCGATTTTGACTTCGTCCGGTACTACGGTTACATACTCCTCATTGCGAAAAACTCGCGCCTCGTTGGGCCGGACGTCCAATAAGGCCTGGATATTGCCTTTTGCCCTAGACACGGCCGCATCTTGAAACAGTTCACCAACAGCATAAAATAACATTACCGTGACGCCTTCTGGATACTCCCCCAGTACAAAAGCACCTACAGTAGCTACGGTCATTAGAAAAAATTCCGTAAAAAACTGTCCCTTTAAAATAGCGTTCCAGCCCATTTTCATAACGGGAAAACCCACAGGAATATAGGCCGCTACATACCAAATAAGGCGAACCCAACCCTGAAAGAATGGAACTTCAAAATAATCCATTGCCATACCGGCCAACAAAAGCGTAAAACTTAGGATAGCGGGCAGGTACGGGTTGTTACTCTTTTCCGTACTACAACTGTCACCAGAACCGCAACATCCCTCGTCCATTTCATGCGCATGTACGTCTGTTGTATCTGTCTTTCTATTCTCTCTCATCATTTAAAAATTTGAGCTACCAACCCGTTCCCAACTGGTTTCAATAGTTTAAAATAAACCTGATTTTAAGAATATAACCCATCTCAAAACCATTAATTATTAGCCTTATCGTTCTCTATGATTTTAATTTTCTCAGTGGCTATGTTCTGCCTCCCCTTTTTTCATTTCCGCCATTAAATAATAGGCATTATTAAAAGCAAATCTAGCGGAGTCATTAATTTCTTTGAAAAAATCTATAGCCACCCAACCATCATCTACGCTTCCTATAGTAACCTCATACGGAACAAAACTAAATGCATCGCCCTCTTCCTCTACGGTAAATACAAAACTCTTATTTCCGTCTTTGGCAATGGCACTTTCTGGAATTGCCTTCACATCATTATTAGCCACTTGAATCCTGCCTTTTATATACATTCCAGGAATTAAGTTTCCCTCTTTATTCTCAATCTCTGCATGCACATGTAGCGCTTTTGGACTTTTCTCAAAGGTTTTACCAATGGAATAAATCTCAGCGATCAACTCCTTTTCACCCAAAGATTGTACATAAAACTTAACCGTTTGCCCCTCTTTAATCTTATACACATCTTTCTCAAAAACCATAAGATCAGCATGCACGTGGTGTGTATCCACTACTTCAAAAAGATGGGCTTGGGGATCTACATATTGTCCCGTTTTCACATTTACCTTTTGTACGTGCCCTTCAATAGGACTGCGCAGTGCCACCCGCTGGTAAATAGTTCCCTTTTGTACACCTGCGGCGTTTATATTCAATTGCTTTAATTGTGCAGCCATACCCCTCACCTTTCCTCTGGATGCTTGGTACTCGGCCTCAGCTTTCTGAAAATTTAGTCCGCTACCTACGCCTGCATCATACAGTTTTTTCTGGCGCTCGTATTCTTTTTTCAAAAACTGGCTATTGCTAAAAGCGTTTAAATAATCCGTTTGTTTTTGAATGATGTTCGGGTGAGAAAGATAGGCTACCGTCTGGCCCTTTTCAATTTTATCACCTTCTATCACTTCTATAGCTACCACGTTTGCCCCTACTACAGAAGTTATTGCTGCTTCGTTCTGTGGCGGCACTTCTAATTGCCCGTTTGCCTCAACGTAACCGCTCATATTCCGCATATGCAAAGTATCCGTCTGCATTTGTAAAGCTTCATATTGCTGTTCATTGAGCATTACCTCTTCTTTTCCTTCTTCGTGTTTGCCAGTTTCTTCATGGCCATGATTTGATTCACTCCCATTTTCTTTCGTTTGGCTATCACCACAAGAGGTAAGACCTAACATCAAAACGAACAGTGTAACTGCAATGTATTTATATAGATTTTTCATGTTTTTATTGATTGAAATATTGTAGTTCGTATATAGATTCTAAGTAGTTGTCCAACGCATCAAAGCCATCCATTTCTGTTTGAATGGCATCCCGTATAATTTGGGTAAAGCCCACATAGTCTACCGCACCTTCTTTATAGGCCAATAATGCACCTTTGTGTTGTTCTGCGGAAAGGGGAAGCGCCTCATTTGTATAGAACAACCATGACGTTTTCCATTTTTGATAGGAAGTTAAAGCTTGTCTATATTCTGACATTAACTGGCGTTGTTCAAAATCTGCATTTGTTTTTACTATCTCTTTATTGATTTTAGCCGATTTTTTCCGACTGCGAACCGTACCCGAAAAAAACGGAACCGTAATACCTGCTTGATAACTATAAAAACCATCATCTCCATTTACTTGCTGAAGCCCACCTTGCAGATTGATTTTAGGCAACAATCCTGCCTGCGCTGCTTTAAAATCGGCCTGGGCTTCATCAATTTGTTTCTCTAAAAGTTGGTATTTAGGGTGATTTTTTAAATCTGGATGTATCTCAAACACCGTATCTATTTCATCTCCCAGAACATCTGAAACTGTATAATACGTTTCCGAAGCCAACCAAAGATTAAACTGCTGCAAGGCAATAGCATAATCACCTTGAGCCTGTTGAAATTTGTTTTTCATCTGCAAGGCCTGATTCATTGCAGAAGTATATTCCAACTTTGAAATTGCCTCTACCTCATAGTTAAGTTCAATCGCTTTTTCAAACTGATTATAGACCGAATCTAACTCCTGATACAAGAGGTATCCCTTTTTAGCTTTGTAAACTCTAGCCCAAGCTTTCTTCACTTCTTGCTCTACCTGAAGTTCTGAAAGTTCATACGCAGCCTCTGCCAGTGCAACACGCTGTTTATACAAACGTTTTTTAGCATGGATACCGAACACATCTATATTTTGTTGCCCCACACCAACCAAGGTATACACGCCACGGTCATCCGATATTTCTTCGCCACTGCTATACAGCCAAGTATTTCCGAAATCATATATTTCTGCTTTCTGCGAAGTCCGTCGTTCTATTTCTAACTGACCTGATTTTAACAATGGGTAGTTCTGTTTAGCTATCTCTACTGCTTTCTCTAGAGAAACAATAGGTAGTGAAGTTTCAGTTTCTTGGGAATATCCGTTGAATGTCACAGTCATAAAACCTACAATAAGTAGCGCCGTTTTAAGCTGTGGATTTAATTTTAGTTTTCGTTCTTCCCTGTTTTCTACCCACTGATAAAAAATAGGAAGTATAAAAAGCGTCAATAAAGTTGAGGTTAGCAGCCCCCCGATAACCACGGTAGCCAAAGGACGTTGTACCTCAGCTCCCGCAGAAGCAGAAATTGCCATAGGGAGAAAGCCCAAAATATCCGTAAAAGCGGTTAACATTATAGGGCGAATACGCCGTTTTGTACCCGCTATAATTCGGTCTTTTAGATTGGTAACACCTTCTTCTTTCAGCTCGTTCAATCCACTTACCATAACCAGTCCGTTCAGCACTGCGACTCCAAAAAGCACAATAAAACCTACTCCCGCGGAAATACTAAAAGGCATATCTAGCAGCCATAAAGCAAATACGCCCCCAATAGTTGCCATAGGAATAGCCAAATAAATCATAATCGTTTGAGGTAGGGATTTTAAAGCGAAATAAATAAGGATAAAGATAAGTAGCAGCGCTATGGGCACTACCATTTGTAATTTTGCAATTGCCCTTTCTAAATTCTCAAAAGCACCTCCGTAACGAATAAAATATCCGGCAGGTAATTTGAATTCCGCATCTAGCTTTTCCTGAATATCCAACACAACGGACTTTACATCTCGATCCCTTATATTAATACCTACATAAGTTCTGCGGTTAGTATTGTCCCTACTTATCTGCATTGGTCCGGGTTCATAACTTACGATCGCCAATTCCCGAAGTGGAATCTGAGACCCATCTTCAAGATTTACGAACAGGTTTTGCACATCTTCAATACTATTCCGGTTTTCTTCTTTTAAGCGCACCACTAAATCAAATCGTTTTTCGCCTTCAAAAATCACTCCTGCCTTTCCACCTGCAAAAGCAGCCTGCACCAAACTATTCAGTTGATTTACACCAATACCATACTGCGCCAACTTGCTTCGGTTGTAATGAATGGTAATTTGCGGAAGTCCATCCGTTGCCTCCACCTTCATATCTGCTACACCGGGAATGTTTGCTATAAGCTTCCCCATTTCTTCGGCCTTACTGGCCAAAACCTGCATATCTTCCCCAAAAATCTTAATGGCTACATCTTCTCTAACCCCAGTAATAAGCTCATTAAAACGCATTTCTATAGGTTGGGTGAATTCATAATTCACCCCAGGCAAAATACTAATGGCTTCTTTAATATCATTTATAAGATCTTCCTTGCTGCGCCCGGATTCCCATTCACTTTGTGGTCTTAAAATGGCAAAAACATCGGCAATATCCATAGGCATGGGATCCGTGGGAACATCTGCTACCCCGATCCTACTTATGACCCGTTTTACTTCGGGGAATTTTGCTTTGACTATTTGCTCAACCTTGGTTGTTGTTTTTATACTCTCACTTAATGAACTGCCCGGTTTTAGAATGGCATGAAAAGCAATATCGCCCTCATCCAATTGTGGAATAAACTCCCCTCCCATTCTGGTGAAAGCGAAAAGGGCCAACAAAAATAAAACTACTGCCGTACCAATAATCAGTTTTGATTTTGCCAATGACTTCAATAACAACGGTTGATAGCCTCTTTCTACCCAATGCACAAAACGGTCTCCATACGAGTTTTTATCCGACTTTGGAGGTCTTAAAAATAAAGCCGAAATCATGGGTACGTACGTAAGGCACAATAGCATGGCTCCAATCATCGCGAAAATAAAAGTAAGTGCCATAGGGCGGAACATCTTACCCTCTACTCCTTCTAAAGCCAAAATGGGCAGAAAAACAATAAGAATAATCAACTGCCCAAAAAAGGCAGCGTTCATCATTTTCTTTGAGGCCGTTGCGGAAATCTCATCGCGCTTTTCTGCTGTAATAGTGTTCTTTTTAGTTACATAAGAATACATGAGAAAGACCGTGCCTTCCACTATAATAACCGCACCATCTACGATAATACCAAAATCTATGGCACCAAGACTCATTAGATTCGCCCAGACATCAAAAACATTCATAAGAATAAAAGCGAAAAGTAATGACAACGGTATGGTAGACGCCACAATAAGTCCGCCACGCCAATTGCCCAACAAGAGCACCAGAACAAAAATTACGATGAGTCCACCTTCTAAAAGGTTGCCCGTAACCGTACCCGTAGTCTCCGCTATTAACTCACTACGATCAAGAAAAGGCTCTACTTTTACACCCTCTGGTAAGGAGTGCTGAATCTGGTCCATTCGTTCAATAACATTTTCAATTACTTCATTAGAATTGGCACCTTTTAGCATGAGAATCATACCACCAACAGCCTCGCCTTTTCCGTCTTTGGTAAGCGCGCCATATCGTACGGCGCTCCCCATACGTACCTCGCCAACATCTTTTATTTTAATAGGGACACCACCTACGGTTTTCACCACCATATTTTCAATATCCGAAACGGTTCTGGCCAAACCTTCGCCCCTAATAAAATTAGCCTGATGGTTGCGTTCTATATAGGCACCACCCGTATTTTGGTTGTTTTTCTCCAAAGCGGAAAACACCTCGGATATAGAAATATCAATAGCCCGCAACTCACTGGGGTCTACCGTTACCTCATATTGTTTTT
Organism: Zobellia roscoffensis; assembly: GCF_015330165.1. Taxonomy (NCBI): domain Bacteria; kingdom Pseudomonadati; phylum Bacteroidota; class Flavobacteriia; order Flavobacteriales; family Flavobacteriaceae; genus Zobellia; species Zobellia roscoffensis. The sequence continues at coordinate 2,549,603 of NZ_JADDXT010000002.1, read as the reverse complement.
GATTTCCACCAAAGGCATTTACCTCTACCACACCCGGCACCATAGCCATTTGCCTGCGGATAATCCAATCTTGAAAAGTCCGCAAATCGGTAATGGAATATTGGTCTTTATATGCTTCTTCTACTTCAAGAACATATTGATAAATTTCACCTAGACCTGTAGAAATAGGCCCCATAAAAGGCTTACCAAACCCTGCTGGAATCTGTTCTTGAACTTCCGGTAGTTTTTCGGCCACAAGTTGCCTGGGCAGATACGTACCCACCTCATCATTAAAAACTATGGTAACTACGGACAGCCCAAAACGGGAAACCGAGCGAATTTCTTCTACATTAGGCAAATTGCTCATGGCCACCTCCACCGGATACGTTACAAATTGCTCTATATCTTCAGTACCCAAATTGGGCGACTGTGTAATGACCTGCACCTGATTGTTGGTAATATCTGGTACCGCATCTATGGGTACTTGAGTCATGCTGTAAATACCCGCACCAATCAGTGCCAGCGTAAACAGACCTACAATGAATTTATTATTGATTGAAAAATCAATGATTCTATTGATCATATGTATTGCTATAATTCAGTTAAAAAAATGGATATTTCCTTCGTGACGTGTAAACGTACAGGAATTAGGTAACGACTTAAAAAAAGCACATTACAACAGGATATAGGTATCCTCTAAAAAACTGAATTATACCCGGGGAGGTTGTAGCAAGTTGTAAAGAATATCTTTGCCCATACTATCAAAATGGACAAGCTCTTGCTGAGAAATTAGGGGTTGAAAAGGCTCAAAACGAAAAATCTCAAAATTTACCGTATGTGTATGACAGCAATGACATTGACAAAAAGGCGAACACAAATCATTATCTGTATGCCCGTGGCTATCACCACCGTCTGAAATAACGGCGACCTCATCTCCAGAAACAGGTTCTGCATCGCTACATGGCATAACATTCAGTGCCAAAAAATAAAGGGACAGTATGAGGGTCAATAACTTCACTACTCAAAGATAATAAGATTATGAATGTTCCTACATTTTATTTCACACAAAAAACTTAGAAGGTTTCTTGTAAATCCAGAACCGTTTGCAAACATATATTATGCATATACTATACTTCTAGATCTTTTTATATCCCTTAAAAATAGGAGATTATGTATATCTTAGAGGTATAGATGAAATATAGTTACTAGTGACTATATATAGTTGTTAGCTGTAATTATAAAAAAACATTTTATTGAAAATAACCAAAGCCATTTTATTAACCTTATTGGTAACAGTAATCTATTATATTCCACAAGGAATTTTAGTATTACTTGTAAAATACACAAATTGGGATATCAACCTGTTTAACCCAATGTTCGATATTGTTTGGAGTTTATCTACTGTAATGGCTTATTTGTTAGTTTTTTATCTGTTTTGGAAACCTAAACCACATTATTCCAATATTTTGGACACAAATGGACTAAACTATAATCTAATTCCCTTCTTAATTCTAAGTGCAATTGGACTAGGGTTTGTCGGACAACCATTTTGGGATTATAATCGGTTAATTGAATATTTTCAAAATGCCAGTTTTGAACCAATCACTAGGAATTATGGAGAATTAAATTTCGAATATGGTTATACTATGCTTAGTACATTAATAATTGCTCCAATATTTGAGGAACTGTTTTATAGAAAGTTTTTATTTTCAAAGCTTCAAGAAAAGTATCAATTATATCTCGCAATAATTATATCGAGTGTTTGCTTCTCCGCAATACATTTTGAAACTCTTAGCAATCTTATACCGTCATTTTTATTTGGTATAGTCAGTTGCTTAATATATTTTAAAACAAAAAAAATTAGTTATTCTATTTTACTACACTTCATCAACAACCTTTTCGTAACCTTAATTAACACTCGTTATGGTGAACCATTTTTTAATTGGTTAGACAGTCTGAAATATGATGTTTTATACTGGGCTTTGTTTACTTTTGGTATTTTGATAACGATATTAGGGGTAAAAAAAATAACTACAGCTAACACAACCTAAACGTAATGCGGGCTTTAGGGCAAAAACGAAAGGTCTGTGTATATTTATAGAGTCGCCAAATCTTTGGGATTTAGCTTTGGACAAGAAAAAATAAAACTAAACCAAAAGCTTTAGCTTCGTGCGCAGACGGAAACGAAAAGTTTCCTTACTACCGCACTACGCTTAGCCCAGCCGTTGGCATTAATTTTGAAAAAATGGAAAACAAGACTGCAAAGTTCATTTTAAAAACCATTATACTTTTCCCAATCGGATTTGCATTTTGGACTCTTACAAACGGATTTGACCCTAATCATTGGGTTATTCCTGTAATTGCAGGATTCGTTGGCTCGTTCGGAATCGTATTTTGGCAACTATTCGATTATGAAAAGTATGACGAAATTCAGTACGTGGACTTTTTGGAATCAAAACATTCTCTGGTAGCAGATAAAAATAGCGAAAACTGGAATGAAATAAATGAAATGATCAAAAATCCATTTGTAAAACTAAAAGTTCTTGAGAAAACGGAAGATACTTTGAAAGTTCAAATCGAGCGGAAATTTATTGATTCCATACTTACGGTAAATAGCACTCAAAACAATATTATAATGGAAATCGAGAAAAAATTCCTGAGTTTTTTACCAGATAACGCAGAAAATTATCGGACACTTAGAAAACTTGAGAAGAGACTAAAAATAACTCGGGAACAACCAAGCAAAACGCTTTTGGACGGCACTCAGACGTAAACGATACTCAGATGGACTTCTCACTCGACAGGAAAAACAAAGAGAAACTCCAAAGAATCATCTTACTCGAAAGGAAAAAACTAACGCCAACACAACCTATAAAAAATACGGGCTTCGGGCTTAATCGCTGGGTTTGCGTAATTTTATAAAGTCCGCAAAATCTTTGGGATTTTGCTTTAAACAAGGAAAAGAAAAAACAAAACAAAAAGATTTCTCTATGTGCTTGGCGGAAAGCAAACGCTAGTTTGCTGCCGTACTGTTCATAGGTACTGTGTTGTAAAACATTTAACCAAAAAAAACAGATTTAGAGGATTAGTAAGATAGATTCCTAAAACTGAACTTAAACAGTGCTATAAATAAAATTTCTGCTCTTATTACAAAATCAACCGATGAACTCTTTAAATTGTTGTGCCTAGATTACTACTCAGCTTTAACATTTTGCCAAAATAAAAACTTTAATTCAAAGTTTTACGGCAATTTTCAAATAAGTAAGTCCGTTTGAAAAGACGAATCGATTTATGGTTGTGCTTACAATTCCGGCTTTTATTAAGAAATCTGAACTTTCTTACACTTAAGCGGCTTAGTTTCAGAATTTAGCCCTGCTGGCATAAATTGCGATTAAAAACTATAGTTCAACAAACTGTTATCTTATGAAAAACCAAACTTACAAAACGGGTTTGCTACTGCTTTTATTGATTTCCTTCATATCTTGTGATTCTGAAAGTAATTCGGATTCACCTGAGGAACCCGCAACTGAACTATCATTATCTGAAAACCTAGTTGGGGAGTGGATTTTGATCAATTACTATGACGATTCCTATTTTGTACAAGACCAATATGGCATTATTGAACAAATCGTAAACGAAGAAACAGACTATGGAATCCAATTTACCGACAATCCTAAAGAGATAAGGACAAATGGCTTTTTGAGATATACTCGGGAAAAGTATGAAATTATAGATGGAGAAAAAATTACGGAACCAGCAGGTATAAATTTCTGGGACGGTGATGAAGGAGAAGGTTTACATACCGGAGAATGGAAAATTGAAGACGGAATCCTAATCACCAATGACGTGAGCCCTCAGGAAGGAATCGAGTATTCTATCATTTCTTCGATAGAATTATCAGGTGATAACTTAAAACTGACATTAGACAACTCTCAATTTGGTTCACATCTAACTGGAGAAATAACAATCGAGTACCGAAAAAAATAAAACGTTGTACAATAACTAAGCATTCGTGCGGTCGGTACGACCGAGCATGAATGTGGTGTTGAACTACACCGGGTTCCTGGCCGCGTTGTTCCCTATGGCTACTTTAGGGCAAAACCGCAAGATCTATGTATATTTATGAAGTCGCTAAATCTTATAGATTTCGCTTTGACCAAAAAAGAAAAAGCAAAACAATAAGCTTTAGCTTCGTGCACAGAAGGAAACGAAAAGTTTCCTTAGTACCTCGCTACGCTTGAGCCTTGACCGTTGCCGTGCATTCAAGTAGAACAAAAAAACTATGGAAATGGAAAGAATAACTGTAAAAACTTCTGTTCAATCTGACATGGACAAAGTTTGGGAATATTGGACAAAACCAAAACACATCACAAATTGGAATTTTGCCACTGACGAATGGTGTTGCCCGAGTGCTGAAAACGACCCGAAACAAAACGGAAAATTCTCTTGGCGAATGGAGGCAAAAGACGGAAGTATGGGGTTTGACTTTACTGGAACCTATGACAATGTAATTGAAAAAGAACTGATTTCTTACAAAATGCCGGACGGCAGAAAGGTTGACATTGAATTTACCCATAAGGGAGAAGAAGTAATTGTAAGCGAAACTTTTGACGCAGAAGGAACAAATACGGACGAACAACAGAGAGCTGGCTGGCAAGCCATACTCGAGAATTTCAAAAAATATGCGGAATCAAAATAAAGAACTAAAAATGGGCGAAACAATTCTATATAAGTCAGTTTCGGAATACTTCAACGCTCAATCCGAACCTACCAAAGTAGCTCTATTAGGACTTGAAGAATGTATATTAAGCGTTGAGCCAAATGCAACCATACTTATAAACTACAACATTCCGGCTTATGCTTTGGTCAAAAACGGAAAAAGGGAACAACAAATAATGATTGCAGGATATGAAAAACACGTTGGACTTTACCCACATCCAACAACTATGGAAAATTTTGAACCTGAACTTACAAAATATAAAAGAGGAAAAGGTTCTGTTCAGTTTCCTTTAAACAAACCTTTACCGAAAGGCTTGATTATCCGAATGATAAAATACAGAAAAGAACTATTAACCAAATAAAAATGACACACCAAAGAGGTGTCCTATGAAAAGTTCTAGCCAATTCTCTACAATTAATTCCTATTTTCCTTTTAGTGCAACTTGCTCGTTCCCCTATTTAAGCCTATTGTTACGTATCTACGCTAATGCCTAAGTATCTGCAAAAAAAGTGTAAACCTGAACGATGATATCTCTATTTATTGTCTAGCCCAACCACTAAATCACCATTCCGTTTAAACTAATTCATTATTCTAAATACCTTATCTTCAACTTAAGAAACAAACATACAAGCCAGACAGTTGGCTACAATAAGAACAAATGAAAATCGCATATATACTCTTTGACCAAATAACTCTTTTGGACTTTATTGGTTTTTATGACCCCATAAAAAATATAAAGACCAAAGGATTTATGGAAAATTTAAACTGGGATTTGTGTGCCACTAAAAAATCGATAAAGGATAGCTTTGGAATGGAAATTATCGTCGATAAAATTAAACCTCATTTATCCGATTATGATATGATAGTTGTACCTGGCGGCTATGGGACAAGAAAACTACAATACAATACAGAGTTCATTGAATGGCTGAGAACTGGAGAAAATGCCCACTATATAATTTCAATTTGCACAGGTAGTTTATTAATTGGAGCTGCTGGATTTTTGGAAAACAAAACTGCAACGACTAACTTTAATGAATATAAATCATTGAAAAAGTACTGCGGCAAAGTTGCTCAAGTAAGAATTGTTGACGACAATAACACCATAACAGCCGGAGCAGTTGCATCCTCTTTAGATTTGGGATTATACGTCACTGAAAAACTTATTGGAAAAGAGAAAACAGAAGAAATACGAATTGGAATGGACTATCATCCAGAAAAATTTGAAATAATGACCGTATAGGTTTTAAGTCTTAAGACCTATACTTAAATTTTCAGCTGTAGCCTTATTTCTCCGGTTGTTACCAAATTCACAAAATAACTGTTAATGTTCTTTTTACGAAGATATTGTGTACCAAAAGTTACCCTGCTATTTAGCTAGATAGGTTATTTTTGCATACACAATCCTATCTTATGGAAGACATGATTTTTTATGATAGACTGCAGTTTGCTTTTACTATCACTTTCCACTATATATTTCCCCAATTAACGATGGGACTATCGTTAATGATAGTCTATTTTAAATACAGATACCTCAGAAACAAAATTGAAAAGTACAATGATGCCGCAAAATTTTTCATGAAAATTTTTGCCATTAATTTTACTATGGGCGTTGTTACGGGAATTCCTTTGGAGTTTCAATTTGGCACCAATTGGGCTAAATTTTCGGAGCTAACAGGGGGCATAATAGGCCAGACTTTGGCCATGGAGGGAATGTTCTCTTTCTTCTTGGAGTCTTCTTTTTTAGCCCTATTTATTTTTGGCGAAAAATTAATGGGACAAAAACTACATCTCTTAACCGGTTTCCTTGTATTCTTAGGCTCTTGGGCCAGCGGTTGGTTTATTTTGGCAACCAATGCCTGGATGCAGCATCCCGTAGGGTATGAAATACTGGATAACGGCAAATTTGTATTACAAAACTTCTCGGCTTTATTTAGTAACCCGTGGCTCCTTCCTGCTTTTTTACATAATCAGTTAGCCTCTGTTGTCACTTCTTCTTTTGTGGTAGCCAGCATAGGTGCTTTCTATGTTCTAAGAAATAAGCAAACGGAGTACGGTCAATTGTTTTTAAAAACCGGAGTGATTTTTGGTTTGGTTTCTAGCATTTTAGTGGCTTTTCCTACGGGAGATTGGAATGCAAAAAATGTGGCAAAATACCAACCTGCTGCCTTTGCCGCCATGGAAGGAATTTTTGAAACCGAAGAAGCCGGAGCGGAAATCGTTCTCGTTGGACAACCCAATATGGTCGAAAAAAAATTGGACAATAAAATTGCCGTCCCAAACATCCTTAGTTTTTTAACGCATCAAGAATGGGATAGGCAAATTCCCGGCATGGACCAATTTAAACAAGAGGAATTACCGGATAACATTCCCGCATTATATTATTCCTATCATATCATGGTTGGCCTTGGCACTATCTTTATTTGCTTGATGGCCTTAGCGGCGTTTCTATTATGGCGTAAAAAACTATACGTAGCAAAACCCTTACTTTGGGCCATTATGTTTATAGTTCCCTTTCCGTACATTGCCAATCTTACCGGTTGGTATACGGCAGAACTAGGTAGACAACCCTATTTGGTGTACGGCCTTTTAAGGACTACGGAAGGGGTTTCACCTTCTGTTTCATCAGGTAACACCTTATTTACTTTACTAGGTTTTGTGGCGCTATATATGCTTTTGGGCCTATTATTTTTAGTATTAGTGGGCAAAACCATAAACGAAGGTCCAAAACACCAAACACATTAAATTATGGAAACATTTTGGTTCATAGCAATTAGCATCGTACTGGTAATATTTTTTATCCTGGACGGATATGATTTTGGTGCAGGAATCATTCATCTATTTTTTGCAAAAACTGAAAAAGACAAAGAGGTTATCACCAAATCCGCAGGTTTATTTTGGGATTCCAATGAAGTATGGCTGGTTGCGGCCGGAGGAATGTTATTTATGGCTTTCCCCACATTCTACGCATCGGTCTTTAGCGGTTTTTACTTACCATTGATTATTGTGCTGTGGCTAATTATTTTTAGAGCTATCGGGCTAGAATTAAGAGGTCAGTTTAAATTTCAAATGTGGAAGGATATCTGGGACAAATCTTTTGGTCTTTCCAGCTTATTGCTCGCCCTATTTTTTGGGATTGCTCTAGGCAACATTGTTAGAGGCGTAAATTTAGGTGGTGTGGAAAATGGAGAATCTGCCTATGAGGGCCATTATTTCTTCTTGCCCTTATGGGACAGTAGTTTCAGCCCGTTGAGCAAAACACCGGGAATCATAGATTGGTTTACCATTATCATAGGTTTAATTGCGGTAGTCACCTTAGCCATTCATGGCGCTAATTGGATTATCCTAAAAACAAACTCCTCTATAAATTCCTATTTAAAGAACATTATTTTTAAGTTGAATATTAGCCTTGCCGTACTTACCATAATTTCCTTAGCGGTATGGAATATGGTCAACCCCAACTCATTCAACAACTTTGGCCACAAGCCCTATTTGCTAATATTCCCATGTATTTATTTGGCAGGATTAATCGGACTTTTCTTTATTAAGAAATTAAAAAAAGACATTCACGCTTTTACATTATCCACCCTTTTAATAGTTGGCGGTATTACATCATCATTAGCTTCTCTTTTTCCGGTAATTCTTCCTTCGGTGAACACTATCCATGAACCCTTAACTATATACAATACATCCGCATCAGAATATGGCCTGTCCGTAGCCATGAACTGGGCTCTTATTGGCTTTATACTTCTTATAATTTATGCCATTGTTCAAAAAAGATTGATGGCCGGAAAAATTGATCATATGGATTACGGCCATTAACATCCATTCATATGACAGATACCTTAATTTCTCTCCTAAGCATATTGATCGGTATAACTGGGGCATATAGTACGGCAAGGATTTTTAAAAAATATTCCTTTGGCATTATAGGAAATACCATTGCTGGGGTATTTGGCAGCATTCTGTTCATAAAATCTTTTGGCCGGTTAGGCTTTAACCCACAATCTATCATGGAATTTGGGGAATTCCATCTTACCCTGTTTATTATAAATCTTGTTGTTTCGTTTTTAGGCGGAAGCCTTACCGTTATTTTAATTTCAAAACTGAAACACAAAATGAACAGAAGCTAGTAAAATACACAAGCAACTGCGAAACAACACATTACTAATCCTTTTTTTTTAAAGTACAATACTTACTGAACCGTACTTTTCTGGCTTCTATTTAAAATAACAATGGGGAAAGACCGGTTATTTTTAAAGCGAAATAAAAAATCAATCTTCTCAGATTTTAGACAGTAAAATCACCTACTGGTTCCACATTTACCATTTTTACCATCATTTTGATCAAATTATAGCTTCGGACATACGTGACCTTTGCAGCAATAAATAATTTAAAACTAAAATGATGAAACACTTAAAATTAAACTTTTGGATTCTTGCGTTATTTACGGCGCTATTTATTTCGTGTAATGATGATGATGATGATGATGATGATGATGCCAGCGCTGAGCCAGATACTATAGAATTCGCTGCTGCACCTTCTAGTTCCTTAGTTACGACTGGAACAGTAGACGTAATTACAGAAAACACAGTGCGGTACCATATTATTAATTTTACAGATGCCCCGTATACCGTAACCGTAGTAGAAACAGAAAACAATATTGTTATTGTAGATTTAGGTCCCGCTCCCGATTTTGCAGTGGAACTGCAAGCGTATGTGGACGTAATTAACAAACCCGGTGCGGTAATCATTACCCATAATCATGGTGATCACTATGGCGGAGCAGGTAACTTTACGGACTTAGACTTTTTCGCCGAAAGCACTGTTGCCGATCAGTTAAATAATACGGATGACTTTACTGCCTTATATCCAAACGCCGTAACCGGTGTTAGCGGTAGCCAAACTATTGGTGATTTAGACTTCTCCTTTGACAAAGTTTCCAATGCCGAAACCGGAGAAAATGGATACATCTACAATGAAGAACACAAGGTTCTATTTTCAGGAGACCTCATATATAACCTAGCCCATATTTACCTAAGAGAGTATACTCCTAACGAAGGTGAAGACGAAGTAGACAACTGGATCGCAGGATTAAATGTGTTGAAAACCAACTTTTCAGACTACAATCATGTATTTGTTGGCCATAACGGTTCGCGCTCGGATATAGCTTCTGCAATTGATGAGAATATAGAGTACTTAGAGAATGCCCAAGCCATCATTAAAGGCACCCAAACAATAACCGGAGGAGAAACTGCTACCACACATCAGCAGGTTATTGATGAGCTTCAGGTCCTTTACCCTACCTATAAAGAAGGAGGTCTTCTTCTATCTCTTCCAGATGCATTCTTTCCTGGAGACCCAGGCGCAGATTGGTTTTAATTTTTTATTAAAGTTCCCCCATTTTAATAATGAATAACTAAACACAATAATTATGAAAATTAAGTTAGTAGTACTCGCATTTATAGGTTTGCTCTTTTCTAGTTTCAAAAGTGAACAAAAAAGAATGGACACCGTGTTAGAGGTCACCAGTTTTAACCTAAAAACTACGGCAAGCGAACAAGAATTCAACAAGTTAGATGCTGAAGTTCAAAACAATTTCACCAGTAAACAACCGGGATTTATTAGACGCCAAAGTGGTGTTGACGAGAATGGTAAATATGTAGTAATCGTATACTGGAAATCGCTTGCAGACGCCAAAGCTTCTATGGATAAATTTATGAAAGACCCCTCTGTTGCCACATATGCAGGAATGATAGAAGGTTCTACAATGAAAATGTCTCGTTTTACAATTTCGGATGAGTTTACGGCCCATAACAGCACGTTTACAGAAGTTATGACTTTTAACACAAAAAAAGAAACCGACATAACCGCTTTCAACAAAATAAACAAAAAAGTAGAAACAGGGTTTACCAATAAGCAAAAAGGTTTTTTACAACGTATTACGGGCTCTAACGAGGTCGGAGAGCAAGTAGTGGTAGTATATTGGGACACAAAGAAAAACTCTGATGCCGTACTAGCTGATTTCATGAATGCCCCTATTGCCAAAAGTTTTATGGGAATGATGGATCAATCCAGTATAGATATGATCCGATACCAGTCACTACAATCTTTAAAAAACGTAGAATTAACCAAGAAAGATAAAGTAGTTGCCTTGCTAAACAGCTTTAATACGGGAGACCAAACACCTATATCCTATATAAACCCAAATAAATACATTCAGCATAACTTAGGGGTTGCAGATGGTTTGCAAGGATTTGGAGCTCTAATGCAAAATGCACCTAAAGGTGGTTTTAAAGCGGATATTAAACGTGCTTTTCAAGATGGTAATTACGTTTTTACACAGACCAAGTATGACTTTTTCGGCCCAAAAGCAGGGTTCGATATTTTTCGTTTTGAAGATGACCTAATTGTAGAACATTGGGATAATTTATTACCAGTACAAAAACTCAATCCAAGCGGTAGAACTCAATTTGATGGAGCTACTGCACTCACGGATTTAGATAAAACGGAAGCCAACAAAGCTGTGGTAAGAGGGTTCATTCAGAACGTATTACTCGATCATCAGATGGATCAAGTAGCTACCTATATTAACCCTAAAGAATATATTCAGCATAATCCCGCTGTAGCAGATGGTTTGGATGGTTTTGGAGCTGCAATGAAATCATTTGCTGAAAATGGATGGGTTATGGAGTACGATACTTTACATATGGTATTGGGCCAAGGAAACTTTGTGCTAAGCGTTAGCGAAGGTAAATTTGGCAAAGGAGATCCTACAGCATATTATGATTTATTCAGACTAGAAAACGGACTTATAGTGGAACATTGGGATGTTATCGCCCCCATTCCACCAGCAGCTGAATGGAAAAATGATAATGGTAAATTTTAATAAAAGATACTATTGATTAACCCAAAAAGGAATAGCAATACTATTGCTGTTCCTTTTTTTAATACCTACGTAACATGATTACAGCACAACAGAAACAAATAAAAATCACTTTAGATGAACTTTATACAGACGCCAAGAACGACCAGAGGAGATTAATGAAAAGTTTTGCGAAGAACGTTTTCAGACCTATGCAGCCCGTAGATTTTAAAGATGTCTACCTCTCAATAACTAAACGACAAGGAGAAGAGTTAATTGAAATCATAAAAGAGAATAGGATAAAGAACGTAATAGAGTTTGGAACTTCTTTCGGTATATCTACATTGTTTTTGGCACATGGTGTCATAGAAAATGAGGGTAAAATAATTACCACTGAACTGATTGAATCGAAAGCACAAAGAGCAATTGAAAATTTCAAAAATGCAGGTGTAGATAACCTAATAGAAGTTAGAGTGGGCAATGCCCTAGAAACCTTAGAAAACTACAACCAAAAGATAGATTTACTATTTTTAGATGGCTGGAAAAATTTGTACCTCCCATTGTTCCAGATGCTAGAACCAAACTTCCACAGCAAAACCTTAATTTATGTGGATAATGCAGACATGGCGGAATCCCAGGATTTTTTAAAAGAGATCAGCAAAGACAGCTATCAGTTTCAAAATAAATACCAAGGTAAAGTAGTTTTAATTACTAGGAAGTAGTGGCCAGCCTTAGCTAAGCAATGCTTTTTAAAATTGATATTAAGTCATCATCGGGAGCCATTTAGACGACTAGACTAAGGTGATATTGCATTATCTTTATCGCTTTAAAACCTTTTCATGTCCTATACCCTATTATCCTCTCCTTTACAAGGCTTTACAGATGCCACTTTTCGTAATGCCCAACAAAAATTCTTTGGAGGGATAGACACCTATTATGCACCATACATCCGGTTTAATAGAAAGATGATCATAAAGGGCTCCTACCAACGTGATCTGAATCCTGAGGTGAATACCAACTTAGAGCTTATACCACAGGTAATGACAGCGGACGTTGAGCATTTTTTATTTGTCATTAAGTACATTCAGTCTTTAGGGTATAAAGAACTGAACTGGAACTTAGGCTGCCCCTACCCTATGGTCACCAATAGCGGAATGGGTTCTGGGCTTATATGCAACACCGAAAAAATAGACCACATTTTAGACCGCGCCCATAGCGAAACCAATGTTACCATTTCTATGAAAATGCGTTTGGGGTATGAGAATAGCTCGGAAATATTAGATGCTTTTGCCATACTTGACAAGTACCCGCTTAAAAATATTGCCATTCATGCACGTTTGGGAAAGCAATTATACAAAGGTGGTGTTGATCTAGAGGCTTTTCAGAAGTGTATAGATGTGGCCAAACATACCTTATACTATAACGGCGATATAACTACAGTAGCGCAGTTTAAAGCTATGCGCGAACGTTTTCCTTCCATTGAGCACTTTATGATTGGCCGTGGTCTTATAGCCGACCCATTTTTACCGAGTATGATAAAAGCCGATACCACAGAATACCCTGTGAAACGATGGGATATTTTTAGGGAGTTTCACGATACGATATATCAGCAGTATGATGCCGTACTCTCTGGCCCCACACCAATAAAAATGAAGATGCTTGGGTTTTGGGAGTTTTTCTCCCAGTCTACACATAACCCCCAGAAAGTATACAAAGCCATTAAGAAAGCAGGGAACCCAATGAAATACCGTCAAGCTGTTGGTGAAATTGTGGCGGCTCAGAAACGCAATGTTACTAGATAAAGTACATTCACGTATTTTATTTAAGTGCCAACTTCCCCTATTCTAAACCGGCACACTCCTTTTAAAAAAAAGCCCCTTAAACCTAATGTTTAAAGAGCTTTGGATAAAATTGTGACCCCGGCAGGATTCAAACCTGCAACCCTCAGAGCCGAAATCTGATGCGCTATTCAGTTGCGCCACGAGGCCAATTTTATGCTAACTTTTTCTTTACTATGGCAGAAATGGTTTTCCCATCTGCTTGTCCGGCCAATTCTTTGGATACCATACCCATAACCTTGCCCATATCTTTCACTCCCGATGCTCCAGTAGCATCTATAGTCTGTACGACTACTTTTTCTATTTCTTCTTCTGTAAGCTGTTCCGGTAAAAACTGTTCAAGAACTGCTATCTGAGCCAATTCTGGCTCCGCAAGATCTTCTCTACCTTGATCTTTAAATATGGTAGCACTGTCTTTACGTTGCTTTACAAGCTTCTGAACCAGTTGAATCTCATCATCTTCGGTCAATTCTTCATCCGTTCCACTAGTCTGTGCCATAAGCAGGGCAGATTTAATGGCGCGAAGCGATTCCAAAGCAACCGTATCCTTTGCTTTCATTGCCGCTTTCATCTGCTCCATTACCTTTTGTTGTAAGCCCATGCCTTTTTTATTTAGGACTGCGAAGATAAAAAATAAACCCGAAAAAAAATTAATTTTTTCGGGTTTAAGCTTGAGTTAGTTAAGTTTACTTTAAAATCTTTAATCTACATTATCGTGTAGAAAAGAATTGTTAGAACGCAATCTAATTTCATCGTTACTATCCTCTCCTAACGTGGTTCTTGAAACCTTGCTTTCTTCTCTTCTAGCATCACTTAAATCAATACCTTGGCGCTTGTAAGCTGGTTCTTTTTCAATTTCATCAATACTGCTTACGCTGTTCTGAAATTTATAGTTGAAATCTTTTAGTTTCCTTCTTCTTTCGTCTGCTCTCTCCCTTAACAATTCGTCTATCGGACTGTTCATAGGGTCTACCTCTACAGGCGCTTCACTTTGCGCTACTTCAACACGCTTCACCTCCATTGTAGGTTCCTCTCTAACAACTGGTTGTGGTTTCGGCTGTGGCTTTGGAGCTGGAGTTGGTTTTGGAGCTGGCTTAGCATTCGTAAGCTCATCTTCAACTTCCATATAATCATCTAGACTATAACGTTTCTCTCCTTCTTCATTATATTCCATAACGGGAATAACCTCTACCGGACTCGTAACATCAATATCCTTAACATCCTCATCAAGACTAAATGTGATTACGTTGTCTTGCTCTTCTTCAACTTCTTCTTTCTTAGCAAATGGCATATCAAAGCTCATCGTAATTTGCTCCTCTTTTAACGCATCATAAGACACGGTCATAGGATCAACAACCTCTATATCATTAATAGAATCTTGTGCATTTACGATTACAAAATCATCTTCTGAGGGGCTCACCTCTGCTACTTCTTCTAAAACTTCTTCGTAAAAAACATTAAAGTTTTTAATATAGCTGGTGGTTTCGATTAAATCCATACCCGGCTCCTCTTGCACATCTTCCTCAAGGGTATGCTTAATTACCGGTGGTTCTTCCTTTACTTTTTCAATTGGCAATTGATGAACTACATTCTTTCTTGCCATTAAATCATGCTGAGCGCGTTGCTCATCCTCCAACGTATGAATGATTTTTTTTGTTTCGGTATTTACGATCTCATCTTGTTGGTCAACATCAAAACCCGTAGCAATAATTGTTACGGCAATAGCTTCTCCTAAATCCTCATCTTCACCTACACCCATAATGATGTTGGCACCATGACCAGCTTCCACTTGAATGTAATCATTGATTTCACCTATCTCATCAATAGTAATTTCTTGAGAACCGGAAACGATAAGCAATAACACGTTTTTAGCACCACTAATCTTGTTATCGTTCAATAACGGTGAATCCAATGCCTTTGTAATAGCTTCATGTGCTCTTGCCGAACCTGTTGCCTGCGCAGAACCCATTATGGCCGTACCACTATTAGAAAGTACTGTTTTAGCATCTCTAAGGTCAATATTCTGAGTGTAATGGTGTGTAATTACTTCTGCAATACCTCTAGCCGCCGTAGATAATACTTCATCCGCTTTAGAGAAACCGGCTTTAAAACCTAAGTTTCCATATACTTCACGAAGCTTGTTGTTATTTATAACAATTAATGAATCTACATTAGCACGTAATTTTTCAATTCCTATACGTGCTTGTTCGCAACGCATTTTACCTTCAAACTCAAAAGGCATGGTAACGATGCCCACGGTAAGCACGTCCAATTCTTTTGCTTGTTTTGCGATAACAGGAGCAGCACCAGTACCGGTACCACCACCCATACCAGCGGTAATAAATATCATTTTGGTAGTAGTGGCCAACATCTGTTTGATCTCCTCCATACTTTCCAAAGCGGCCTGTTCACCTACCTCAGGGTTGGCACCAGCACCCAAACCTTCTGTTAATGAAACCCCTAATTGTATTTTTGTAGGCACAGAACTATTGTTCAATGCTTGTGAATCTGTATTACATATTACAAAATCCACTCCGTTGATTCCGGACTGAAACATGTGGTTGATTGCATTACTACCACCGCCTCCTACGCCAATTACTTTAATTACATTGCTTTGATTCTTTGGAAGATCGAAAGATATTCCATCAAATTCCGTGTTGTTGTTCATAGTGTATTTTATTACTGGTTAATGTGTGTCATACTTTACTCGGCATTATCCAAAAAGTCTTTCAACTTTTCAGACCATTTGTCAAACACCGTTTTGCGTTCTTTTTGAACTTTTGCCGCGGCTTGTTGTTGATGTTCTTCTTCTTCGTGCCCTGCCATGACAAGTTCTCCCTCGTCCACAGGTGCTTCTTCTACTTCAACGACTTTACCTTTTTTTTCATTCGCCACTGCATTCATCAACAGACCAACTGCGGTGGCATATAATGGACTGGCGATTTCAGCATCTGAATCACCTGCCAAATGTTCATTAGGGTAACCGATACGTGTATCCATGCCCGTAATGTACTCTACCAATTGCTTTAAATGCTTCAACTGGCTTCCACCACCTGTAAGCACAATTCCCGCAATCAGTTTCTTTTTTTGTTCGTCATGCCCATAATTCTTGATTTCGGTATAGACCTGCTCTACAATTTCAACAACACGTGCATGAATTATTTTTGATAGGTTTTTAAGGGTAATCTCTTTTGGCTCTCTACCACGCAAACCTGGTATTGAAACTATTTCATTATCCTTATTCTCTCCCGGCCAAGCGGAACCGAACCTTACCTTTAAAAGTTCTGCTTGCTTTTCGATAATGGAACACCCCTCTTTGATATCTTCGGTTATAACACCGCCTCCAAAAGGAATTACAGCTGTATGACGAATAATACCATCTTTAAAAATGGCTAAATCTGTCGTACCACCCCCTATATCTATCAATGCCACACCGGCCTCTTTTTCTTCTTTGCTTAAAACAGCATCAGAAGAAGCCAAAGGCTCTAATGTTATATTACCTAAATCTAGACCGGCGCTTTTAATGCACCTGCCTACATTTTTGATTGAGGAAACTTGCCCCACAACCACATGAAAATTAGCTTCCAAACGCCCACCGTACATACCGATAGGCTCTTTAATTTCAGCCTGACCGTCCACTTTATACTCTTGTGGAAGCACGTGAATGATTTCTTCACCTGGCAGCATCACCAATTTGTACACTTGATTACACAGCTTATCCAAATCGTCATCATTGATAACTTCTTCAGAATCCGCTCTGGTGATATAATCGCTATGGTGCAGACTTCTTATGTGCTGCCCAGCAATACCCACAACGACAGAACCGATTTTCAAACCTGAATTAAGTTCAGCTTCTTCTACCGCTTGTTGTATGGACTGTATGGTTTGCGTAATGTTATTTACAACACCACGGTGCACCCCTAAACTTTTAGATTTACCAATACCTAAAACCTCAATCTTACCATACTCGTTTTTCTTACCGATTATGGCTACGATTTTGGTTGTTCCAATGTCCAATCCTACCGAATAATTACCTACTTCCATAACTTAAATTTTGGTGCACACTACTTGATTGTCAAATTCTAAACTAACAACATCATAGTGTTGCAGAGTTTTGTCTTTATTTGCCTTGACGTAAAACGCCTTGAAATTGCTAAACTTTTCTTTCAATTGTTCTACATCTCCCAAATTGACAACGAACTCTTCGGTTCGAAAACGAAGTTGGTACTTCTCTTCATTTTCGATATGTAACCCAATGATGTTTTTCTTTAGAAACTCGTCTGTATTGATATAATTCAAAATCTTATAGACATCTGCTAAACCCTCGTCTGTTATTCTGCCGGTAATCATAGGTACACGTGCTGAATAGCTATTTGACAAAGGCATACGTTCTCCGTCCTCATCAAGATAAAATTTTGAATCCCCTTCTATACGTCCGATTGGAGTGCGCTGAATAACTTTCGACGCTAATTTACCGTTTACAGTAAGAAAAACTTGGGCACTTTTTACCATTTTGTTGGCCTCAATGACCTTCTCCATGTTATTCAAAGCTAATTTTTCTTTAGGCATGTTTTCAAGGCTACCGAATTTTTGTATTAACAATTTATTAACCGTGCCTTCTGTAATGAATAAATTTTGATTTTCTACAAATTCTATGATAATTCCCTTTACGTTTCTCCGCTCACTTCTTTGATTAGAAAATGCATAAAGCCCCGTTATTACAACGATTAGAGCTAATAGCTTTATGTAGTTATAATTAATACGCATCTTGCAATTCTTTTGTAATCTTAGCTACTTCTAAACCTATATCTCCTGCCCCCATAGTGATAAGCACTTGTGGGTTCTGTTCTTTTATCTCGTTTATTAATTTGGATTTCTGAATTGTTTTTACCAAGGTATCATTCATTTTATCCAACAACCATTCCGAAGTTACCCCTTCAATAGGCTTTTCTCTTGCCGGATAAATATCCAACAACAGTACACTGTCGAATCTTGAAAGACTTTTCGCAAATTCATCTACAAAATCTCGCGTTCTCGAAAATAGATGAGGCTGAAAAACCGCTAATGTCTTTTTATTCGGATGCATTTCGGTTACTGCGTCATAAACCGCATTTATTTCCGTAGGGTGATGCGCATAATCATCTATAAAAACAAAATCTTCCGTCTTTATTTTATATGAAAATCGTCTCTGCACGCCTTTAAAGGTGGCCAACGCATTTGCCAATTTCTCCGCAGAAACACCGGTATGTAATGCCATGGCAAAGGCCACAAGACCATTCAATAAGTTGTGCCTTCCTGGCTTATTGAATTTTACATCTACCAGCGTAGCATCTGGCATGACCAAATCAAAAATGTAACTCCCGTTTTCTATTTTAAGATTTGTAATACAGTAATCTGCATCATCATCTATACCGTATGTAATTCCTTCTAAAGGCAATCCTTTACGAACAAATAGCGTTCCTTTTGGTCCTAGCTTCTCTGCAAACTCAACAAACGACTTCTGCAACTCTTCTGGGTTACCATAAATATCAAGGTGATCGGCATCCATAGAGGTAATACAAGCCACATTTGGGAACAATCTTAAGAAAGACCGATCAAACTCATCTGCTTCTACAACCGAATAATCAGTGCCTTCAAAAACAAAATTGCTATTAAAATCTTCTGAAATTCCGCCTAAAAATCCGGTAAAGCTAACCGCTGTTTCTTTTAAAAGATGTGCCAAAATACTGGTCGTGGTAGTTTTACCGTGCGTACCCGCAACGGCCAAACAGAAACTACCTTTGGTAATCAACCCTAAAACCTCTGAGCGCTTCTTAATTTCAAACCCGTTCGCTAAGAAATATTGATATTCTTGGTGCTCTACCGAAACTGCTGGCGTATAAACTACAAGTGTATTTTCTTTATTCTTAAACTCATCAACAACCACATTAATATCATCTTCATAATGAATATCAATTCCCAAACCAGATAGTTCTTCCGTAAGTGGTGTTTGAGTTTTATCGTAACCGGCAACATGCTTACCAACAAACATAAAATAACGCGCCAAAGCAGACATACCAATGCCTCCGATGCCAATAAAATATACGTTATGTATGCGTTTTAAGTCCATTTATACCAAGTCTCATGCCTTTAATTACTGGTGGCATTCCCAATTAATTTTTCTATTTCGTCTACAATGTCTTTTGTAGCGTTTGGCAAAGCCAATTTCTTAATATTCTCAGCTAGACTCTTTTGTTGAGTCTGGTCTGAAAAAAGTTCTGAAAAAACATTTTCAAACTTTTCATCAAGCTCACTTTCTTTCAACAGTATAGCAGCATTCTCATTCGCTAGTGCTCGTGCGTTTTTTGTTTGATGGTCTTCTGCCACATTAGGCGAAGGCACAAATATTACTGGCTTCCCCACAATGCATAATTCAGAAACCGAACCTGCGCCTGCACGTGATATAATCATATCAGAAGCCGCATAGGCATAATCCATCCTATTCATAAAATCAAGTACTTTTACTGTATCCGAAGTGTATTTTTTATACTCATCTATATACAGTTTTCCACATTGCCATATCAACTGAACTCCCAATTTTTCAAAAAGCTCAAGATTACTCGCAATGAGTTGGTTTATTCTTCTTGCACCAAGGCTTCCACCTAAAATCAGAAGTGTAGGCACTCCGGCTTTCAATCCGAAGAAATCTAAAGCTTCATTTTTATCAGCGAACATTTCCACTAAATCACCGCGAACAGGATTACCCGTTTTTACAATTTTATCCTTTGGAAAAAACCGTTCCATTTCATCATAAGCAACACAAATTTTTGCCACTCTATCTTTCAGTAATTTGTTCGTAATACCAGCATACGAATTCTGTTCTTGCAGTACACAAGGCACCCCTTTACCCGAAGCAACCCGTAACATAGGCCCACTAGCAAAGCCCCCTGTACCTATTACGGCATCAGGCTTGAACTTTCTTACTATTTTACCAGCTTTAATCAAACTACTTATCACTTTAAAAGGAAACATTAGATTTTTAAGGGTCAGTTTCCGCTGTAAACCACTAATCCACAACCCCTGAATCTCATAACCTGCCTGAGGCACTTTTTCCATCTCCATTCTATCTTGAGCACCAACAAACAAAAAATGAGCATCAGGATGCCTTCTTTTCAGTTCGTTCGCAATAGCCACAGCTGGGTAAATATGCCCACCTGTTCCACCTCCAGATAATATGAATTTATAATTGCCCACTCAGTACTTCTAAAGGGTTTGTTTCGTCTATATCTGCGGATGATTTTTCCGCACTTGTATTTTTATTACTCACACTTAAAATAATACCGATGGCCAAACAGGTCATCCAACTACTTGTACCACCACTACTTATTAATGGTAAGGTTTGACCCGTTACCGGAAAAAGTTCTACCGCCACCGCCATATTTATCAAGGCTTGAAACACTATAGGAAGTCCAACACCAAGGGCAACCAACTTCCCAAAAATTGTACCACTGCCGTTTGCTACAACTACAATCCTAAACAGCAGAAACATATAAAAGAACATTAATGCAAAACCACCTACCAGACCATATTCCTCAACAATTATGGCATAAATAAAATCTGATGAACTCTGTGGCAAAAAGTTTTTCTGAATACTTTTTCCTGCTCCTTTACCCATAACACCACCTGTTGCAATGGCTATCTTGGCACGTTCTATTTGATAATCACCTTCTGTATCTTCTGAATCGGAAAAATTCTCCACTCTACTAATCCATGTATCTACACGGTTAGGAAACAAGCCCGGAATAGCCTTAGCTGTTAATATAAAAAAGGCCAGACTTAATATACTCGCACCTATAATTCCCATTAAATATTTTAAAGGATATCCCCCTAAAAAACAAAGCAAAAGCACCATTGAAAATATAATAGCCGCCGTTGAAAAGTTAGCTGGCAAAATAAGTGCTACGGTCAGAAAGACCGGAAGCCATAATGGCAAAACACTTTCTTTAAAAGTGATATCCTTATGGCGCACCTTACTTAAGTAACGTGCCACATAAATCATTAATACCACCGCAGCCAAGTTCGATGTCTGAAACGAAATACCCACCAGTGGGACACTGATCCATCTGCTGGCATTCGCACCATCTATCGTTGTTCCCTGCGCCAAGGTAAACACCAACAAAACCAAAACTATTGGCATTGCTATAAGCGACAAGCCTTTAAAGAAATGGGCGGGAATACGGTGAATACCGAAAATAATCCCAAAACCCAATGACAATAGCAACGCATGTTTTACCAAATACCCAAAGGTAGTTCCGTTACCAACTACATACACCAGATTACTACTGGCACTATATACCGGCAAGAACGAAAATAAGCCCAAGAGGGCCGCAATGGCCCAAATAGCTTTATCTCCTTTGATATTTTCAAAAAATCCGTTCACCTTCTACCTTTCTTATAATGTTTTTACTGCTGCTTTAAACTGATCGCCACGGTCTTCATAGTTTTGAAATAAATCGAAACTTGCGCATGCAGGCGATAATAAAACCGTATCACCACGCTCCGCTATTTTGTAAGCTACTTTTACAGCCTCTTCCATGGCGAAAGTTTCCACCATAAGATCCACTACATTGCCAAAAGCATCTTTTATTTTTTCGTTGTCCAAGCCTAAACAAACTATGGCCTTTACTTTCTCACGTACCAATGGCATCAATTCTTTATAATCGTTGCCTTTATCTTGCCCACCTACAATCCAAACAATAGGTGTCTTAACACTATCTAACGCGTAAAATACGGAGTTTACGTTAGTTGCCTTAGAATCGTTTATATACTGTACATGATGTATTTTTAGTACGTTTTCTAGTCTGTGCGGCGCTCCTTGAAAATTAGCAATACTATCACGTATTGAAGCTTTACGAATGCCTACTAATTTAGCCGCAGTCATTGCTGCCATGCTGTTTTTTAAATTGTGTTTTCCTTCTAGTGCTAATGTCTCTTTTGTCATTTTCAGTGTCTCGTTAGTCAAGTTCAGTATTATGTTGTTGTTCTGTAAATAAGCTCCTTCTTCCAGTTCTCGCTCTATGGAAAAAGGGAGCAATTTTGATTTAATGGGGTGCTTTTCAAGCCACGCGACAATCACCGGATCATCTGCGTCATATATAAAAAAGTCATCTTCGGTTTGGTTCTGTGCAATGCGGAATTTTGAAGCGACATAATTTTCAAATTTGTAATCGTACCGATCTAAATGATCTGGCGTAATATTCGTTAGAATAGCGATATGTGGTTTAAAATCTACAATACCGTCTAACTGAAAACTGCTGATTTCTAATACGTAAAAATCAAAATCATTCTCCGCTACCATCTTAGCGTAACTATCACCAATATTACCCGCCATACCTACATTTGCCTCACCTTCTTTTAAAAGATGATTTGTAATCATTGTGGTAGTGGTTTTTCCATTACTTCCTGTAATTCCGATTATCGTGGCATCAGTGTATTTTGAAGCGAATTCGATTTCAGAAATAACAGGAATTGCCTTTTCACGCAATGCTTTTACCAATGGAGCCGTATCAGGTATACCCGGACTCTTCATTACCAAATCGGCATTCAGAATCTTTGCTTCGGTGTGCTTTTCAGCTTCCCAATCAATATCAAAATGTTCAAGAACGTTTCTATACTTCTCTTTTATTTTTCCTCTGTCGGATACAAAAACTTCGTACCCCTCTTTTTTACCCAAGATAGCTGTACCTACTCCACTTTCGCCTCCACCTAAAATCACCAACCTCTTCATCTTATCTCACTTTGAGGGTAACAATAGTAATAACAGCTAAAAGGATAGCAACAATCCAAAACCGAGTTACAATCTTACTTTCGTGATAGCCTTTTACCTGGTAATGGTGATGGATTGGTGACATGAGAAAAACACGCCGACCTTCTCCGAATTTCTTTTTCGTATACTTGAAATAACCTACTTGTATCATTACAGACAACGACTCGGCAAAGAAGATTCCACACAAAACAGGAATCAATAATTCTTTTCTAATTATAATGGCGATTACCGCGATAATACCGCCGATAGTCAAACTACCGGTATCTCCCATAAAAACCTGTGCAGGAAAAGCGTTATACCAAAGAAAACCAACCAGTGCCCCCACAAATGCCGTTATAAAAACTACCAATTCACCCGAATTCGGTATGAACATAATATCTAGATAATCTGAAAAAATAACGTTACCAGACACCCATGCAAAAATACCGAGTGTAAACACAATGATTGCAGAAGTACCTGCCGCCAAACCATCAATACCATCAGTAAGATTAGCACCATTAGAAACAGCAGTTACAATTAGAATTACAATAGGTATGAATATCAACCAAGCGTAGTCTCTGGCACTTTCACCAGCCCAGCCAATAAAATCACTATAGTCTAACTCATTATTCTTAAAAAATGGAACGGTGGTTTTTACAGATTTAATTTCCAAACCTTGAACGTCTTGAACCTGCAGTTGCTCAGTAATGATACTACTGGAGTCTTCTCTCATAGTTACCCCAGGATGGAAGTACAAAGTAGCCCCAACACCAAGACCTAAGACCACCTGACCCAAAACTTTGAACCTACCTTTTAGCCCTTCTTTATCTTTTTTAAACACTTTAATGTAATCATCGGTAAAACCGATAAAACCCATCCAAAGCGTGGTAACAATCAACAAAATAATGTAGATATTATCCAACTTAGCCAGTAACAATACCGGAATCAACGTAGCCATAATAATGATAAGTCCACCCATAGTAGGCGTACCTGCTTTTTGCTTTTGCCCTTCTAAACCAAGATCACGAACACTCTCACCAATTTGCTTCTTCTGAAGAAAAAGAATAATACGCTTACCATATACTGTAGCTATCATTAACGAAAAAAGAATAGCCATTGCCGCTCTAAAGGTGGTGAACTGAAATAAGCTCGCCCCTGGCAACTGGTACTGTTTTTCTAAATATTCGAATAGGTAGTATAGCATCTTTTAGCTTCTAGTCTTTTATTTGTTGGTCTTTGTTGTTATTTACCCAAACTCTTTAAAACGTCTTGAACCATCTCAAAATCATCAAAATGGATACGCTTTCCGTTGGTCTCTTGATAGGTCTCATGACCTTTACCCGCAATGAGTATAATATCTTCGGCATTGGCCAATTGGCATGCTGTTTTTATAGCCTGTTCCCTATTTTCTATGGATAGGATTTTCTTTACGTTCTGTGGTTCCACACCTTCTTCCATCTCTGTAATTATGGCCGATGGCGATTCACTTCTTGGGTTATCCGAAGTAAAAATTGCCTTGTTGCTCATTTCTGAAGCAATATGACCCATTACCGGACGCTTAGATCTGTCTCTATCGCCACCACACCCCACAACGGTGATGACGTTTTCATTTCCAGTTCTCAATGTGCTGATTGTTTCCAGAACATTTTTTAGCGCATCCGGCGTATGGGCATAATCTACTATGGCAGTAATCTTTTTACTCGATATAAAATATTGAAAGCGACCGTCTACATTCTCCAGCTCACTTAACAATCGTAAGGTCTCCAACGTCTCCATTCCCAACAAATCTGCCGTAGCAAAAATGGCAAGCATGTTATAGGCATTGAAATGACCTATTAACCTTGACCACAACTCATGGTCGTTTATTTTCAAAAGCGTACCATCAAATTGACTTTCTAACACTTGGGCACGATAATCGGCATAGGTTCTAAGCGCGTATGTATACTTTTTCGCTTTTGTATTTTGAAGCATTATAGCTCCGTTTTTATCATCAATATTGGAGATTGCAAAAGCATTTTTTGGCAATTGATCAAAGAGTATTTTCTTGGTATCTCTATACTCCGCAAACGTTTTATGGTAATCTAAATGGTCATGGGAAAGATTCGTAAAAATAGCGCCTTCAAAGACCAAACCTTGGGTTCTCTTTTGATGAATACCGTGCGAACTGACTTCCATAAAGCAAAACTCAACCCCAGCCTCGTTCATAAGATACAGATGCTTGTTTATGGTCAAGGCATCTGGAGTAGTATGACTTGTGGCATACACTTCTTCATCTACCATTATTTTGATAGTTGACAAAAGACCTACCTTATACCCTGCCTTTTTAAGTAGTTGATACAACAGGCTAGAAATAGTGGTCTTACCGTTCGTACCCGTAACACCAACTAGTTTTAAATTTTTAGAAGGATTACCATAAAAGTTAGATGCCATCATAGCCAAAGCCGTATTGCCATCTTTTACTTCCACATACGTCACTCCATCAATGATTTGCTCCGGTAAAGTTTCGCAGACAATCGCTTTTGCCCCAAGGTCTATCGCTTTAGCAATATACAAATGACCATCCGTCAACGTGCCTTTTATAGCCACAAAGACATCGTCCATCTCAACTTTTCTAGAGTCAAAACAGATGTTATTGACCAGCACATTAGTTGAACCGATTACATCAGTCAGGCTTGCCCCAAACAATATGTCTTTTAATAATTTCACGATAATTCTAATGTAATTTTTTTAGCGTCCTTTAGGTTCGTTCCTTGTGAAACGGACTGTCTTTTAACTTTTCCATTGCCTCTCACTTCTACCTCTATACCAAGGTTTTCTAAAATTGAAATGGCATCCATACCGCTCATACCTTTTACATTTGGCACTTGCTTGTAATTCTTTTGAGCTTCGGCATAATATCTTTGATACGATTTATCCAATCGTTGATCTTTTACCTTTTCCATATCTATCTCATCCACCAAAGGTGAAGTAGCGTATACTTTTTGGGCTACCGATTTAAACACCGGCCCCGAAACATCAGCTCCGTAATAGCCCACACTTTTATCCGGTTCATGAATCACTACGATGCAAGAGTACTTAGGGTTTTCAGCTGGAAAATAACCTGCAAAAGAGGATATATACTTTAGCTTGTCCGGATCCTTGGACACGTAATTTTTTTGTGCCGTTCCCGTTTTTCCTGCCATTGAAAAATTAGGAGAATACAGACCGTGACCGGTTCCGTATTTTTTTTCCACAACGTTCTTCAATAACTGCTGAACTTTTGCTGCCGTTTCCTTTGAACAAACAGATTCATTAATCACCTCTTTCTCAAACTTTTCAATGGTACGATCCCACTCCTTCACCTCTTTGATCAACCTTGGCTTTACCATTTCACCGTCATTGGCAATAGCATTGTAAAAGGTCAAAACTTGTAACGGAGTCATAGCAACCTCATAGCCATGAGACATCCATGCCAATGATATGCCTGACCAACCTTTATCCCCAGGAAACCTGATAACCGGCTCTCCCTCACCCTTAATAGGAAGATCAAGCTTCTTATTCAGGTTCATGCTCATTAAACGGTTTACATACTTTTCTGGATCGTTCTTGTAATTGTTATGAATCATTTTTGCAAAAGCCGTGTTTGAGGAAACCTCAAAAGCATGCCCCGCAGAAATTTTACCGTAACCACCCCATTTGGAATCTTTTACTGTTCTATCATAAATTTTCCATCGGCCTTTCTCCGTATCAATTACCGTACTTGTGTCAATCACTTTATCCTCAAGAGCCGCAACCAGTGACATTAACTTAAAAGTAGATCCTGGTTCACTAGCTTCACCAACGGCATAATTCAAACGCTCATAATACTTTCCTGCTTCCGTTCTCCCCAAATTTGAAATAGCCTTTACCTCACCAGTTTCGGTTTCCATAACTATAACCGAACCATGATCAGCCTTGTAATGCTCTAATTGCCCCAGCAAAGCGTGGTGGGCGATATCTTGAATATTAATATCGATGGTAGACACCAAATCATACCCATCTTTAGGCTCTACGATATTCTCCCACCCGATTGGCTTCCACTGGCCTTTGGCAATTTTTTGTTTTAAACGCTTCCCTTGAACTCCTCTTAGGTACTCCCCATAAGCTCTTTCCAAACCTACTCCGGAATAATAACCGTTCTCGTCTACATTTTCATACCCTACACTACGCTCCGCAATTTTCCCCAACGGATGTTCTCTAACCGTTTTCTGCTCAATGATCAACCCTCCTTTATACGGACCTTTATTGAATAGCGGAAAATCCTTTACGGTGATATATTCTGAATAATCCAGGTTTCTTGCGATAAGTGCATATCTATTTTTGTTCACTTTCGCCTTTCTCAATAACTTCTGGTAATGTGAAGAAGGTTTACCCAACATTTTTGAAAGCGAATTAGATAACGGAACAATGTTTTTTCTAAAGTCTTCATCACTTACCGTAACTGCATCAAAACGGATCGTATAACGAGACACAGAAGTAGCTAAAAGACTTCCATCATCAGAATACAGATTACCTCGATTCGGCGCTATAGTAAACATTTTCTCAGTGCGCTCCATAGCTAAAGCCTTGTACTTATCACCTTGCACAAACTGTATGTTCACCAACTTGAACAACACCGCAACAGCGAACAAGAACATGAACGCCGTTACAACGTACAACCGGGTCAATATGCTTTTTTCGGTTACGGCCACTATTCTTCTTTCTTATTCGATTTTACTTTTATCTGCTTGGGAGGCACCTGAGAAGGAAACAACCCTTTTTCGGCAACAATTTGCATCACCGTAGACTCCAATTTTAACTGCTGTACATCTGAACGTGCGTCTACAAATTCATTACGAAGCTCTTTCACTTCTTCATTCAATGCCGCTATTTGATGCACCTTTTTATCGGCACTATGTGAGCTACCGATCATTACGGTAGCAAGAAAAGAAGTAAAAATGATGAACAGCCAGTTCTTTGGTGCATCATCGCTCACCAAAAACCTACCTTTAAGTATGTTCAACAATCCTTTTTTCATATTTTTCTTTTCCTTTTTCAATTTTAACGTTCAACTTTATATGCGCTCCGCAATTCTCAATTTTGCACTTCGTGCTCTATTATTCCTTGCTATTTCTTCTCTTCCAGGAACGATAAGCGGACCCACTTTTTTAAACGGAACGTCTATATTTCCGTAAAAATCCTTTGGCGCCTCACCTTGAAACTGCCCTTCCCTTATAAACCGTTTTACCAAACGATCTTCTAAAGAGTGATAACTTATAATACTCAACCTGCCGCCTACATCAAGCAATTCCGGTGTTTGCAACAAAAACTCTTCTATTACAGCTATCTCTTGATTAACCTCTATGCGAATAGCTTGATAAATCTGAGCCAATATTTTATGCTCTTTTGCATTCGGCAAAAACGACCGCAACACCTCTTTCAACCGTTCCGTGGTCTTAATCGGCTCTTCTTCACGTTTCGCAAGAATGGTCTTTGCCATTGCATTCGCATTCCGTAAATCGCCATACTGAAAAAGAACTTTTCTTAAATCGTCATAATCATAGGTATTGACCACATCGTATGCCGACAAAAGATTTCTTTTACTCATTCGCATATCCAAATCAGCTTCAAAACGAGTGGAAAACCCGCGTTCCGCTTTATCAAATTGATGCGAAGACACTCCGTAATCCGCCAAAATCCCATCTACCTTTCGAATCCCATGAAATTTTAAGAACTGCTTGATATACCTAAAATTCTCATTGATCAACGTAAACCGCGGATCACCCAAAGTATTTGCCAGCGCATCCTCATCTTGATCAAAAGCGAATAATCTTCCTTCGCTCCCTAATTGCTTCAATATGTGTTTTGAGTGTCCGCCGCCACCAAAAGTAACATCAACGTACACACCGTTTTCTTTTATATTGAGCCCATTTACCGACTCTTCCAATAAAACTGGATTATGATACATAGCTTTCGTCATCTCCGTCATCCCCCATCACCTCTTCTGCCAGTTCAGCAAAATCCTCTGCAGTTTCTTCCAATACTTTCTCGTAACTATCCTTGTCCCAAATTTCAATAATGTTGATTGCCGAACTCAAAACAACCTCTTTAGAGATACTTGCTATCTCAACTAGGTTCTTAGGAATCAGCATTCTACCTGTTGCATCAATTTCAATAACCTTAACCCCAGCAGAAAAACGACGGATAAAATCGTTGTTCTTTTTCTTGAAACGGTTTTTCTTGTTCATCTTCTCCATGAGTAGATTCCACTCCTCCATTGGATACAATTCTAAACAAGGCTGAAAAACAGATCTTTTAATAACAAAACTTTGATTCAAAATAGGAGACATCTGATTTTTTAGGGCAACTGGTATCATTACCCTACCTTTGGCATCGGCCTTACAATCGTATGTCCCAATGAAATTTATCACTTAAAAAAGCTGTTTTACAATACTATAACTCAAAACTACAAATTTTATTACCACATTTTACCACTAATTACCACTTTGTTAATAACTAGTGGCTTTTGGGCATAAATTATGGTCAATTTTTAGCTTGAAAAAAGGGTGTTTTTGAAGAGTGATTGAAAAATTATGGTCAATTCTCGCTTTATTGACCTATACTTGTATAATAGTCATTATAGGATAATGCCTATCTTTGACGAACAGACCAAGAAGTATCTTGAATGGAAGAAAATTTAATTAAGGAAGGAAAATTCCGGTATATAGAGATAGGCGAAGGTAGTCCTATCATTATTTTACACGGTCTTATGGGAGGGCTCAGCAATTTTCAAGGTGTTACCGAATACTTTCCCCCGAAAGGCTACAAAGTACTTATTCCAGAATTGCCAATTTACGATATGCCAATGCTTAAGACAAACGTTAAGCAATTTGCAAAATTCTTAGCCAAGTTTATTGAGTTTAAAGGACTTAAAGATGTCATATTGCTGGGTAATTCTTTAGGAGGACACATTGGCTTGCTACACACAAAACTCTACCCTAAACTGGTTAAAGCCCTAATCATAACAGGAAGCTCAGGATTATACGAAAGTGCCATGGGAGATGGCTATCCAAGACGTGGTGACTATGAGTTCATTAAGAAAAAGGCGGAAGATGTTTTTTACGACCCTGCTATCGCCACAAAAGAAATTGTAGACGAGGTTTTTGCAACCGTAAATGATAGGTCAAAAATAATTAAAACACTAGCCATTGCCAAAAGTGCCATTCGTCATAATATGGCAAATGACCTTCCTAAAATGAATACGCCTATCTGTATTATTTGGGGTGAGAACGATAGCGTAACCCCTCCAGATGTAGCGGACCTTTTTCATGAATTGCTTCCAGATTCGGACCTCTATTGGATTGAAAAATGTGGACACGCACCCATGATGGAACATCCCAACAAGTTCAACGAAATTCTAGATAACTGGCTTACAAAGCGTAAATTCTAGTAACTACCCTATTACCAATTAAATAGCTTCCTAAGGTGAATATTAAAACGGCAAATTTTATAATCAGTAATACTGATGTGGCAAAGTGCCCAAAAGAACCATTGCCGGAATACGCCTTTATTGGTCGTTCTAATGTGGGGAAATCTTCTTTAATAAACAGCCTAACCGAAAGAAGAAGTTTAGCAAAGACTTCTGGTCGTCCAGGAAAAACACAACTAATCAACCATTTCAAAATAAACGAAAATTGGTTTTTAGTAGATTTACCTGGTTATGGTTACGCTCGAGTTTCTAAAAAAAGTAAAAGCACTTTTCAGAAATACATAACCGACTATTTTGTAAAACGCGAACAACTCGTATGTGCATTTGTTCTAGTAGATATTAGGCACGAGCCTCAGAAAATTGACATGGAATTTATGGAATGGTTAGGCGAAAACGGCATTCCGTTCTGCATCATTTTCACAAAGGCAGACAAACTAAAACCTAAAGGAATAGAAGAGAACGTAAACAAGTATATTTCTGAATTATTAAACGGTGTTTGGGAAGAAGCTCCCCAGTATTTCATAACCTCATCATCTAAAGGCTATGGGCGTGATGATGTTCTTGACTTCATAGACAACATCAACGCTGATTTCTTTAAGGCGACCAAAAATTAAATCCCTACCCTTTTCTGAATAACTTCTACAAGTGATTCAGAATTTTTAATAGCATTCATTTCTTCCGTACCTACAAAAATCTGTAAATCATCATTGGTTTGCGCAAGTATAATAGGAAAGGTAAATTTATTACCAAATTTGGAAGCATACTGTTTCCTGTATTCGTCCTTGTGCAGAAATTCCATATCCAAGTTCGTTTTCTCCCTAAAATCCTTCCAAACTTTATTTTCGGTAAAAACTCCAAACGTAATATCGCACAAATTACAATCGTACGTACTAGGGCTTAAAATTTTATGCGCACTATCTAACAATGAATTTTTTAAACCGGAATCTGCATTATAGATAAAAACGAGTTTTTGAATATCTGAATCTTTCATTATTGCAAGGTAAAATTATATATTTATGAAACATAAAGAACACAACATATGAACTACAAATCGTCCTTTTTAATTTTGTTCTTTATTGCCATTCTTTTGGGTTGTAAGTCACAAAACCCAAATATAACTTACAGTAGCGAAACCCTAAAAATTATTCCCGTTTCCCAAAATAGCTTTATTCATATTTCATATTTACAAACGGAGGATTATGAAAAGGTAGCCTGCAATGGTCTTATCTACATGAATGAAGGCGAAGCCATAGTCTTTGACACCCCAATAGACATTGAAACCTCTAATGAGCTTATTGAATGGGTTACAAAAACCAAAGAACATAAAATCAAAGCGGTTGTTGTAAACCACTTTCATGATGACTGCCTTGGAGGCGTTGAGGCTTTTCACCAATTAAACATTCCCTCCTACGCTAATAATCAAACAATTGAACTTGCTAAAAAAGAAGGAAACGCTATTCCGAAAATCAGTTTTGAACACAAAAACGAGCTAATGCTAGGCAAGCAAAAAATAATAAACCGACATTTTGGGGAGGCCCACACCAAAGACAATATTGTTAGCTATATACCTAGTGAACATTTACTTTTTGGAGGATGCGCCGTTAAATCCTTCAATGCCACAAAAGGATATCTTGGCGATGCCAATATTGACGAATGGAGCATCACTATCAATAAAATAAAAACAGCTTACCCTGACCTGAAAATTGTGATTCCAGGACATGGCGATTACGGCGGTGATGAATTATTGGACTATACAATTTCATTATTTCACATTGAATAAGAACCAACCACAGAACACGTACTGACATGAAAAAAAGCTTACTAACCTTACTTTTTATTTGGTCTATTACGAATCCAACAGCCGCCCAAGACCAGATACCTCCGGTAATTGCACCTTTTGACAATGTAGATATATTAGCCATAAACGACTGGTGGAATCGCGACGATAATTCTATCATTAACCTTAAAGTAGACCGCGACAGTGTTGTTGCTTTTGGCATCTATACCGTTTCCAACCAAACCTTAAAACTTAGCGCTCAACTCTATCCACTCTATCCCAAAGAAACTCGGGAAGTTAGACTTGAAACCAAAGAAGATGGCGAATGGAAAGAGATTCAAAAACAAAAAGTTAATGATTTAGGATGGTCCGCCCTTTTCCGTGTAGACAACTGGAATGACTCAAAAGATATAAAGTACCGTATTCGTCATGGTAAAAAAGCTCTTTACGAAGGGCTGATACGCAAAGACCCAAAAAATAAGGATGAAATTGTTCTTGCGGCCTTATCCTGCAACTCGAACCAAGACCGAGGCATGCGAGAAAATTATGTTCGGAATATTAATCATCAAGACCCCGATTTGGTCTTTTTTGCTGGTGACCAATCTTATGACCACACAGAACACACTGCCGCTTGGCTCAAATTCGGTCTTCAGTTTAAAGAAACTTTCCGTAATCGTCCAGCCATTAGCATTCCAGATGACCACGATGTAGGTCAAGGAAATCTTTGGGGAGAAGACGGAAAAATATCTACTGTAAAAGGTTCTAACGATGGCGGCTACACCTACCATCATGAATATGTAAAAATGGTAGAACGCTGCCAAACTGCACACTTACCTGACCCATATGACCCAACACCTATTCAACAAGGAATTGGCGTTTACTACACCAACCTGCCTCTTGGCGGCATAGATTTTGCCATATTGGAAGACCGAAAATTCAAATCCGGTCCCAACGGAAAAATACCGCAACAAGGCCCTAGACCTGACCATATTCGCAACCCAGAATACGACCCTGCCTCTATAGATTTACCTGAACTCAAATTACTTGGAGACCGTCAACTCAAATTTTTGGAAGACTGGGGAACCACAAATACCAAAGCCCTTAAAGTAGTTTTGTCCCAAACCGGTTTCTGCGGCGGCGCACATATTCACGGCTCTTTAGACAATAGGCTTCATGCCGACCTAGATAGCAACGGATGGCCGCAAACAGGACGAAACAAAGCCTTACAACTTATAAAAAATGCCAATGCCGTACATATTGCAGGGGATCAACACTTGGCAACGGTAATTAAACAAGGTATAAATGAATATGGAGATGGACCTTGGTCATTTATAGTTCCTGCCATTGTTAATGACTACTACAGCCGCTGGTGGTGGCCAGAAGACGAAAAAGCGGGAGCTAACCCAAATCCTAACACCTCATTACCCTGGACAGGTGATTATTTAGACGGATTCAATAACAAAATAAGTATGATGGCCTACGTTAACCCTGAAAGTAGTTCCAAGGGAGGCGGTTATGGATTGATTCGTTTTAACAAAAAAGACAAAACCACAATATTTGAATGTTGGCCCAGGTACACTGATGTAACACAACCGAATGCACAACAATTTGAAGGATGGCCCTTTACAGTTTCTATGAAATAATTTAACTCAATTATGAAAACAACACTTCACAAAGCAGACACAAGAGGCCGTGCCAACCACGGTTGGCTAAACAGCTATCACACTTTTAGCTTCGGCAGTTATCATAATCCAGACCGCATGAGTTTTGGTGTCTTGAGGGTTTTAAATGATGATGAAGTAGGTGCAGGAATGGGTTTTGGAACCCACGGACACAGCAATATGGAAATTATCTCCATTCCACTAGAAGGCGATTTGGAACATAAGGACGACATGGGGAACACTACGGTCATTCGCCAAGGAGATATACAGGCCATGAGCGCTGGCTCAGGAATACAACACAGCGAAAAAAACAAAAGCCATGACAGGCAGGTAAAGTTCTTGCAGATTTGGATTCTTCCAAATAAAGCCAACGTTACACCTCGATATGATCAGATAACCCTAGCTTCCGATAGTTTGAAAAATAACTTACAACAAATTGTTTCTCCCAATGCTGATGATGAAGGCATTTGCATTCATCAAAACGCTTGGTTTCATCTTGGGGAGTTTAACATGGACAAGACAAACAATTACACCCTAAAAAACCCCAACAACGGGGTTTATATTTTTCTATTGGAAGGCAAATGTACCGCAAACGGCATTGCATTAGAAAAAAGAGACGGACTTGGTATTGAAGCCACTGATAAAATCGATTTCACTTTTAGAGAAAACTCAAAAATCTTATTGATGGAGGTTCCTATGGCCAACTAAGAAAAAAGTCTTATTTCAATTCCATTTTTTCTGCAAAATATTCGCAAAAATCTTTCATGGTAGCCGTCATTTTTTCATCCTGGGTAGCTTTCATAAAAGTATCTGTCAATGAAACCAAAGTCTGATGAAAGAACAATTTCATTTCGTCTACGGGCATATCTTTGGTCCAAAGGTCAATTTTAAGAGACTCCTGGTTCTTACTATCCCAAACAGATAAAAGCATTGCTTTTGCTTTTTCATTATCTATTCCGCCATCTTGTGCAGACCACGTAAGCTCTTCTGGCACCCGGTTTTCATCTAAACCTACCTTTAATGTTATTTCTGATGTATGAAGATTTGCCATATTATTTTTTCGGTTTGTAATTAGATTTTTTAAATATTTCATCCGCTGGTAAGCTCAGCATCTGCTGTAACGTTACCTCATTCCTATCCATAAAAGCACGTACAATCTGCCAACCTAAGTAACGACCAACGCGTCCTGGCGACTCATTATCCAACTCCAAGCCAAATTTTGAAAACGGAGCTGGATCTAAAAAGCGCCGCGCTAACGTATTATCTGTACTATACAAATATTCACTCTCAATAAAATTACGCCAAATTGGCTCCTCATTTGCCTCTGACCATGCGTACTGAACTTCTGAATAGTTTATTTTTTGGGCATCCGTGGCCAACGGAAGTAGTTTCTCCTTCAAATACAACTCCTTTCCATAATAAATAAGTTGAGCAAGAAATGTTCGTTCTCGAGGTCTGGGGACCACTTTTTTAGCAAAGGCACTAGCTACATCAACAGCAATATATTGCCTATCTAAATCTGCACTTATATACTTTTGAATGTCTCTGTAAAACCGATGTTCGGGCCCAAGGTAATTATCCACCCCGATAAGTAGTAACGTATCTGTAAAGATTACGCGATTGCTATAATCCACATCAGAAGTTACCGTAACCACTTTAGGCGCCTCAAATTTTGGAAAATAATATTTTATATGTTGAAAAAGCAATTCTAAAGACTGCTCCTCTTGTGAGAAATCAGAAAACGTATTTTGTACTTCAGCCAATAACTCTACCTGAATAGTATCTCTCATTTTAGCCACCCAGACACTATCAGCATATCTTGCAGGAAACAGATACGGATACTTGCTCTTTAGACTAGAAAGATTCTCTGGTGTTGCAGCAGCAAATTCTGAATCAAACCTATCAACCTTTAACTCAATCTTTATCTTCTGAACATCCTCAGAGACTTTAGGACTCTCTTTACAGGCAAAAAACAAGACTGAAATTATAAAAATGGTAAAAACAGGCATTTGTTTGCAAAGTAATTTCCGATACATTTTAATATTTAACTGCAAGGCGTTATTTTTAAGCTCACAAAGTTAGTCGATCTAGACATAATGAACATCCTATGCAGACAGAAAAGGTAGTAGATTACATAGTAAACTGGTTAAAAGAATACGCGGTAAACGCAAAAATGAAAGGTTTTGTCATAGGAATATCAGGAGGAATAGACTCTGCGGTAACCTCCACACTATGCGCCAAGACCGGTCTAGAGCTTATGTGTTTAGAAATGCCCATACACCAAGCAGAGAATCAAGCAACCCGAGCATCAAGACATATTGATTGGCTTCAGACTAATTTTGACAAGGTAAAAAGACAACCCGTTAACCTTACTCCAGTATTTGACAGCCTTGTATCTTCTCTTCCTAAAGTAGAAAACGAAGAAGAACGTTTTATGTCATTAGCAAACACCAGAGCCCGGTTAAGAATGACTACATTGTATTACTTTGCAGCTTTAGAAAGTTATCTTGTAGCGGGAACAGGAAATAAGGTAGAAGACTTTGGTGTAGGATTTTACACCAAATATGGTGATGGCGGTGTAGATTTAAGCCCCATTGCAGATTTATTAAAAACACAAGTTTATGAAATTGCCAAATATCTGAATGTCAACACCGATATTCAAAAAGCAGCACCTACAGATGGCCTTTGGGGAGACGACAGGACTGATGAAGATCAGATAGGAGCAAGTTATCCAGAACTAGAATGGGCTATGAAAATGCAGGATGAAGAAAAAGAATTGAGCGATTTTACTGGCAGAGAAAAGGAAGTATTCTTAATTTATACGAAATTAAACTCAGCTAATAAGCACAAGATGAATCCGATACCAGTTTGTGAAATCCCCCACAGTCTTTTTTAGCAATTTATCCGTAAATAAGGTAATCTAATCGAATAAATTCATAAAACAAGCTAGTTTTATGAAAAAAACACCAATTTTGTTTAAAGAATTAGATATTTAAACCTTACATTGCATGTCAGTATTTTAGACGAGCCTAGGAACGTTTATTATCTAGATTAAAACTATCAACATGATTAAAGTATTAATTGCAGACAACCATCCCATTATTAGAATGGGAGTGACTAATGTTCTTGAATCTGCTAATGGATTTGAAATAGTGGGAGCGGTATCCACTACTTCTGAGCTCTTCGACAAATTGGAGACCTCTAGTCCTGATGTAGTAATGCTGGAGATGGACATTCCGGAAATTAACGGAATTGCCACGCTGCGAAAAATCAAAAAAGAACACCCAAGTGTTAGAGTATTAATGTATAGCGGTCAATCTGAAGACGTATATGCATTAAGTACTATTCGTGCAGGTGCCTTTGGATATCTTTCAAAAGCCTCAGACATAGACTACATCATAACAGCAGTGAAAAAAGTAAGCGAAGGCAACATGTTCATTACAAATGAGCTAGCGCAACGTTTAGCTTTTGATGAAGGCACTCAAAAACCTAGAAGGTTCTTTAGAAAACTTTCTACTCGTGAAGTTGAGGTGCTTAAATTATTGGCTAGCGGAAAGCGCAACAAAGATGTAGCCATCGGTTTGAACTTAAACGAAAAAACAGTGAGTACCTACAAGGCTCGTTTAATGAAAAAATTAAACGTAGACAATATGGTAGATCTTTTGCAACAAGCAAAAGCACTAGAACTTTATTAAGAAGTTTACATTCGTAACACGTACAGACCCTGATGTTTTCGTTAGGGTTTTTTTATGCCTAAATTTTACGGTTTACCTCGTAAGATTAAGAAAAAACGCGGTTCAACTTTTTGTTAAGCAATTTATTGAGCTGCAAATAGTTCATGATTTCCTCTAGAGTTTCCCTGTGGTCTTGCTGACTTTCCTTTGTATTATCCTGTAAAGCAATCATCCTCTTTTTTATTAGGAAGCAGCGTAATGTTAAAATAGTCTCACTAACCAATTGCGCTACGCCTACTTTCTTTTCTTTTGGGTAGATATCTTTTCTTTCCCAACTGTGTAATACGTATTTTTCTTCCTCCATTAAAATGGAGGATATTTCAGATACCAATTGCTGATCTAGCCCACTTAAGAACGTACTAATAGTAAAACCTGTATCTTGATTTAATGCTTCAATAAGCTTGTAATAAATCTGCCTAAATTGCTCATTAGCTAATTCAATCTCATCATCTTGTAAATCTAAAAAAATCTTCTCGTAGACCTTGGCTTCTATAGATTCCGGTTCCAACACCAAATCACCAGCTTCACTTTCCTTGAGCACCAAATCTTCAAACTCTTCTTTTTCACTTCCGTACAACAGCAAAAGCTCAATAATTTTTCGCTCTAACAAATACTGTACATCTACCTTTTCTTCAGGCTCTTCATTTTTTACAACATCAAACGCTTTCTGCTCCGGTTTTTGTTTTTTTGAAGTATCAGAAGTCCCTTTTTTACCCATTTGGGCCAATGTTGTAAACAACACACCTTCCGACACCTTCATGATATTAGCACATTCCTGAATGTAGATTTCGCGCTTGATAGCATCCGGTATCTTGGATATACTCTGGACAATATCCCTAACCGTATCCGCTCTTTTTATAGGGTCATTTGCTGCTTCTTGTGCCAACAAACCAGCTTTGAACTGAATAAAATCCTGTGATTTCTCCTCTAAATATTGCTGTACATCTTCTAGTGCATTATTTTTTGAAAAACTGTCCGGGTCTTCTCCTTCAGGAAAAGTACAGACCTTAACGTTCATCCCCTGCTCCAAAATCAAATCGATTCCGCGAAGCGATGCTCTTAAACCTGCCGCATCACCATCAAAAAGAACGGTGATATTTTTAGTAAGCCTATTAATTAAGCGAATCTGCTCTGGTGTTAACGCCGTACCACTTGATGATACCACATTATGAATACCTCTTTGGTAAAACTGAATAACATCTGTATACCCTTCTACCAAATAACAATTATCTTCTTTAGCTATAGCTTGTTTGGCATGATAAATACCATAAAGCACCTTACTCTTATGATAAATATCGCTTTCTGGAGAATTTAGATACTTAGCAGCTTTTTTATCATTACCTAAAATACGTCCTCCAAAACCAAGTACCCTACCACTCATAGAATGTATTGGAAACATCACTCTTCCTTTAAACCGATCAAATGTTTTAGGGCTATTGGGGTTCTGAGCGTCTTGCTTAACAATAGTTAGCCCTGTTTGTTCTAAGTATTTTAGTTTGTACCCATTATCAAAAGCCGCTTTTGTAAAACCATCCCATTGGTCAAGGCAATATCCTAGATTGAATTGCTTTATGGTTTCTTCTGTAAAACCTCTCTCCTTAAAGTAACTAAGTCCTATGGCCTTCCCTAATTCAGTATCCCAAAGCATATGAGCAAAATGCTCTTGGGCAAACTCTGAAACCAAATACATGCTTTCACGTTCATTTGCTTCTTGTTTTTGCTCGTCCGTACGCTCCGTCTCTTCTATTTCAATATTATACTTCTTAGCCAAATACTTTATAGCCTCAGGATAGGTAAAATGTTCATGTTCCATTAAAAAGGCTACTACATTACCACCTTTCCCGCTACTAAAATCTTTCCAAATTTGTTTCACAGGAGATACCATAAAACTTGGCGACCTCTCATCTGAAAACGGACTAAGACCTTTAAAATTAGAACCTGATTTTTTGAGTTGCACAAAATCTCCGATAACCTCCTCTAAACGGGCAGTTTCGTAGACTTTATCAATTGTTGTTTTTGAAATCAAAATAGTAGAAAAATAAAAATAGTGTCTAAAGATAAGACACTATTTTTCATTTAAAAATTAGGATTTATTTATTTGGCTGCAATTCGCCATATAATCCCACCGTCATCATCATTAACCAGAAGCGCACCATCTGTTGCAACTGCCACACATACCGGTCTTCCATACACCTCACTCGCTTCTTCGTCCGCTATAAAACCATTCAAAAAATCTTCTGGTGGTTGTGGTTTACCATCTACAAATGGCACAAAAATTACTTTATAGCCAGAAAAAACCGCCCTATTCCATGAACCGTGCTGACCCACAAAAGCTCCGTTCTTATATTTTGAAGGGAATTGGTCCGCTCCGTAAAAAGTCAGCCCTAAAGA
Organism: Zobellia roscoffensis; assembly: GCF_015330165.1. Taxonomy (NCBI): domain Bacteria; kingdom Pseudomonadati; phylum Bacteroidota; class Flavobacteriia; order Flavobacteriales; family Flavobacteriaceae; genus Zobellia; species Zobellia roscoffensis. Next base: position 2,509,371 of record NZ_JADDXT010000002.1, on the reverse strand, counting down.
CGCAGTATGGTTCCCGACCGGCACATCTGGAACAATAGCTTTATCTACCATATCTTGGTGCGGGTCATCTTCCCAACGTGGGTCTTTAACACTACCATAATAGCTATATGGCCAACCGTACCAACCGCCCTTTTCTACACTTGTAATATAATCGGGCACTAGATTATTCCCTATTTTATCACGTTCGTTTACGGCAGTCCACAACTCTCCCGTAACCGGGTTCCAGTCCATACCAACCGGGTTTCTTAAGCCAGCTGCATATATAATTTCTCCTGTTCCGTCTAAATTTACCTCCAGAATATTTGCGCGGCGTTCTTCCTTTTCCATTCCTTGTTCCCCCACATTACTTGCAGAGCCAACGGAGATATAAATTTTATTGCGGTCTTGGTTCGTGATAATATTTCGTGTCCAATGATTATTGTAACCACTTGCCGATAGCTCTACAATTTTTTCACCATCACCCTCTAATTTCTCCTGACCTGCTTTGTACGGGTAACGATATAATCCATTTGTATTGGCTACATAGAAAAAATCATCTATAACCAACATTCCAAAGTTCTGGTTTAATCCCTCCTTAAAAATATGGCGCTCGTCAACCGTACCATCTTGATCGGAGTCTCTAAGTAGTGTAATTTGATTCGCACTATTTTTCGTATCCGATTCCGCCACAAATATGTCTTTATTAGGCGCAATGTACGTCCATCTAGGATGCTTTAGTCCATCTGCAAACCGAGACACATTAAAGCCTTCTGGTGCTATTGGAGTCTTGCCCTTGGGCCAATCTATTATTTTGCTTTCCTTGGTAACCGATTTAGATGAAAAAGGCGCTACAAGTTCTAAAGGACCTATGGCCGTTTCAACGGTAGTAGAACCGCTATTGGACAATTCTTCTTTTTCTTCTTTTGAAACATTTTTTGTTTCCTTACATGCCATAAACGCAAGACCAACTAATATGAGTAGTACTGTTTTTTTCATATTCTTAAATTTTTCCTGAAAATAACATTTGCACTCTGCTATTTATAACTCTATCCGTAGTAATATACGCTCTATAAAGCGAATAATAATAACTTAACAATCCAAGAGATTTACCTTTACCCTGTTTTCAGGGATACTATTTTAGCTACTACAAGGGAATTCTAATATGGCACATTACCTCAACTTTGCCTCATAGATTTTTAACCCTTATACAAACCTAAAAAACAAAATTATGATCTGGGGAATTGCATTAGTATTATTAAGTATTGTAGCCGTGCCATCTTTATTATTATCCAAAAAGCCAAATGCCGAAGAACTCTTAGAAAAAATAGAACCTTACCAAGGTTGGATTGGTATTATATTCTGCTTTTGGGGCATATGGGGTATTATTACGGCCATCTTGAATCTAGGTTGGCTAACCTCCTCTCCTGTTTGGTGGGTCACCTTTCTTGCCGGCAACTTAGTTTCTGCGGGACTGGGCTTTATGTTGGGGTCAGGTTTAATAAACAAATTATTCCTATCCAATAATCAAGCCGCACGTATCAAAGCTGACGAATTACGGGCTAAAATTGCACCTAAACAAGGTAAACTAGGGATTTTGGGGATAGCTGTAGGTAGCTGGATGATTGCAGCTTCATTTTTATTCTCAGTCGCATAAGTTTTTATTATTAAAAGTCGTTATCCTTTCAAAACATAGACACCTTAAATATAACATCATGAAAAAATTAATAACAAGCATTACATTAATAGCATTTTCATTTATGACTTTCGCACAGAATAATTTTCAAAACAACATCAACGTAAACGGCTCACACGAATACAGTATTTCGCCTGAATACTCAAGTAAAATGATTGTAAGCCTAACGAACGTATACTATGATGCTCAGACCATGAGTCTTGAAGAAGTAAAATCTGGTTACCGTGGAAAGTTAGAAAAAGCCGGTATAAATTTAAATCAACTTAAAGAAAGACCATTATACTATGCCCTTTTAGGCTATGAGAAAGAAGGAACTGTGATTGAGTTTAAAACAAAATCTCTTGAAGAAATGCAAAAGTTCCTTAATGTAAAAGCTATTGGGGTTACGCGTTCAGATACTAATCTTAATGCTCAATTAAGTGATAAGCAGATGGCAGATTATGCAAAACTGGCTTTTGACGATGCTAAGGCCAAAGCAACTGCTATTGCTCAAAAAATTGGACGTAAAATAGGTAAGGCTATTTATATTAGCGATACCAACTTAGAGAAAATCACAGAATCTATGTACTACGGAAATACCGAACAGAAGCGAGCATATTTAATTTCTGCTTCCTTTGAATTATTGTAAGAGCATATAATTTTCTAAATTAAAACCTCCGTAAGGCCCCATTTTATGGCAATCTTACGGAGGTTTTATTTTTTTAGCAAAAAAACTACTTTTTGCGATCCACTACATAATTCACCATCAATTCCAGAGAGTCCCTATATTCGGACTCAGGGTAAGTAGCCAATATCTTTAATGCCTCTTCTTTAAAGTATAACATCTTTTTCACGGCATAATCTAATCCTCCGTTAGCCCTAACAAAAGTAATTACCTCTTTAACCCGTCTTTTATCTTTATTATGATTCTTAACGGAATTAATAAGCCACTTTTTATCTTTTTTTGAGCATGTATTAAGTGTATGAATCAGAGGCAAGGTCATTTTTTGCTCTTTAATATCAATTCCTGTAGGCTTCCCTATTTTATCTTCACCATAATCAAACAGGTCATCTTTTATCTGAAAGGCCATACCGCAGAGTTCGCCGAATTTACGAAAAGTCTCTACATCAGTAGATTCTGGCTGAACGGAACACGCCCCTAAACTACAACAAGCCGCAATTAGTGTTGCCGTTTTTTGACGGATAATATTATAGTATACCTCTTCGGTGATATCTAGCCTACGTGCTTTTTCAATCTGCAACAATTCACCTTCGCTCATTTCCCGTACAGCAACCGAAATAATTTTTAGGAGGTCAAAATCTTCATTATCAATAGAAAGTAAAAGACCTTTTGACAAAAGATAATCACCCACCAATACAGCAATCTTATTTTTCCAGAGTGCATTTATAGAAAAAAAACCTCTACGCTTGTTACTTTCATCAACAACATCATCATGCACTAATGTGGCGGTATGAATCAACTCAATAACCGATGCGCCACGATACGTGCGCTCATTGACCTCACCATTGTTAATCATTTTTGCAGTAAGAAAAACAAACATGGGTCGCATTTGCTTCCCTTTACGATTAACAATATAATACGTAATACGGTTCAATAACGCCACTTTTGAAGACATCGCCTCACGGAACTTTGTCTCGAAAAGTTCCATTTCATGGTTTACGGGTTCTTTTATTTGCGCTACTATTTTCAAAAAAACGAGTTTTTCTTGCTACTGGCTTTAGCGTATAAATTTAGCGAAAAAGAAATGAGTTATTTGTATGGTTTGCCCAGTAATCACGAAAAGTATAAAAGATACACGAATTATTGTGTTTCGCTGGCGGAGTGCTAATGATTCACAGAGCATACACCCATATAATATTATTATTGCTTATTAGCCAGCTGACCACAAGCTGCATCAATATCCTTACCTCTAGACCTCCTAACAGTTACTACAATACCATTTCTTTCCAACGTATTCACATACATATCAATGGCACTATTTGCGGCCTGCTGAAACTCCCCGTCATCTATGGGGTTATATTCAATTAGGTTCACTTTTGAAGGTGCAAACCTGCAGAAATTCACTAAAGCATCTACATCCTTTTGAGCATCATTGATACCTTGCCAAACAACATACTCATAAGTAATTCTACTTTTTGTCTTGGCATACCAATATTCTAACGCTTCTCGTAAATCAGTAAGCGTAAAAGTGGCATTAAACGGCATGATAGAAGTACGGATCTCATCAATTGCGGAATGTAAGGAAACTGCCAATTTGAACTTCACCTCATCATCTGCCATTTTACGTATCATCTTGGGCACACCAGAAGTTGAGACCGTAATACGCTTGGGAGACATACCCAAACCTTCCGGAGAGGTAATCTTATCAATAGCCTTTAATACATTGTTATAGTTCATGAGTGGCTCTCCCATACCCATAAACACAATATTGCTCAGCGGTTTTTCAAAATACAAACGACTCTCATTGTCAATTGCTACTACTTGATCATAAATTTCATCAGGATTCAAGTTCCGCATTCTTTTTAAACGAGATGTAGCACAAAACCGACAATCCAAGCTACAACCCACCTGACTTGAAACACAGGCTGTTGTCCTGGTTTTAGTTGGTATAAGCACTGATTCTACAACTAAATCATCATGCAGACGTACGGCATTTTTAATTGTACCGTCATTACTGCGTTGCATTTGATCTACCTTAATGTGATTGATCACAAAATTGGCTTCCAACATATCTCTCGTCTCCTTTGAGATATTGGTCATTCCTTCAAAAGAATGTGCCGCTTTCTGCCAAAGCCATTCATACACTTGATTGCCCCTAAAAGCTTTATCTCCATTGGAAACAAAAAACTCCCTCAATTGTTCTTTGGTAAGTGCCCGTATGTCTTTCTTTTGTGTCTTCACATTCAAAAAGCTAAAAACCCTTCTTTACGTATCATATAATAGAAAGAAGGGCTTAAAAGTTTATGTTTTTGCCAGCAAGGCAAAAGTTAGATTATTAACATCGCGTCACCATAAGAATAGAACTTGTATTGTTCTAAAATGGCTTCCTTGTACGATTTTTTCATTAAATCATGGCCAATAAACGCAGATACCATCATCAATAAAGTAGATTTTGGCAAATGAAAATTCGTCACCATACAATTAGCAATACTGAACTCATATGGAGGGAAAATAAATTTATTTGTCCACCCGTCAAACGTATTCAAAGTATGACCCGAAGAAACAGCACTCTCAAGTCCGCGCATTACCGTAGTACCTACAGCACATATACGTTTCTTTTTCAATTTAGCGCTGTTCACTATTTCTGTAGCTTTCTCGTCTATAACAAGCTCTTCACTATCCATTTTGTGTTTAGACAAATCTTCAACCTCCACAGGGTTAAAAGTACCTAAACCAACGTGAAGTGTTACTTCTGCAAAATCAACACCTTTGATCTCAAGACGCTTTAATAAATGTTTTGAGAAGTGAAGACCAGCAGTTGGTGCCGCTACAGCCCCTTCATGCTTGGCATAAATAGTTTGGTAGCGCTCTTCATCTTCTGGCTCTACATCTCTCTTTATATATTTTGGCAACGGCGTCTGACCTAAATCACGAAGTTTTCTTCTGAAATCGATATACGAACCATCATAAAGAAAACGCAATGTTCTACCTCTAGATGTAGTATTATCAATAACCTCAGCTACTAACGTCTCATCTTCTCCAAAATACAATTTGTTCCCGATACGTATTTTACGAGCCGGATCAACAAGAACATCCCATAGGCGTTGTTCTTCGTTTAATTCCCTTAATAAGAATACCTCGATTCTAGCACCTGTTTTTTCCTTATTACCATATAAACGCGCAGGAAAAACTTTGGTATTGTTCAAAACCATTACATCGCCTTCATCAAAATAGTTGATAAGGTCTTTGAACATTTTATGTTCTATTTTTCCGGTTTCACGGTGAATAACCATTAATTTGGACTCATCCCTATTTTCAGCAGGATACTCGGCCAATAAATTATCAGGTAATTCAAAATTGAAGTGCGATAGTTTCATCTATGAAATTTTGTTAAAAGTTTTGCGGTTGCAAATATACGATGTGCAGATAGGGGTTGTCAAGTAAAACGGTGATTATATTGATTCTTACCCTATTGTAATTATCAATAAATCAATCTAACAAACACAAAATATTAAAAATATCAGCTCAAACAACTAAAATACAGTGAGTTATACTGATTTAGAAATAAACCCCAATTTCTCAAGGTCTCTCCAAAAATCCGGGTAGGATTTTGAAACCACCTCGGCGTCGTTCACGAATAAAGGTGTTTTAAGAGCCAAAGGAGCAAAAGCCATAGCCATTCTATGGTCATTATATGTATCTATGGCCACATCAACATTCAAAGTGTTAGAGACGTTTAATGTCAAATCTTTATCAGTTACAGAAATACTAGCTCCAAGTTTTGATAGCTCCGTATGCAGCGCTTCCAAACGATCGGTTTCTTTTATTTTAAGGGTATGCAAGCCCGTTAAATGACACTCCATTCCTAGTCCAAAGCAAGTTACCGCTATAGTTTGGGCAATATCCGGTGCATTACTTAAATCAAACTCAACTTTTTGTTCTTTTGGCATTTCAACTTTACGAAGAACTACCGTATTTCCAACAAATTGAGTTTCAACCCCAAACTCCGTATACAATTCCTGGAGCACACTATCTCCCTGTAAGCTAGAACTCTTATATGCGGAAAGAGTAATTTCACTACCTACATCGCTCAATGCTACAATACTGTAATAATAGGATGCAGAACTCCAATCTGACTCTACCACTAAATTAATATTCGCTACGTTTGCTTTAGGTGATACTTTTATGGTATTTCCCTCAAAAGAATTCTCAACTCCTATTTGAGATAACAGGGCCAGCGTCATTTTTATGTATGGCACAGAAGTGATTTTCCCAACAAGCTCCAGTTCCAATCCGTTCTTAAGACTAGGCGCCGTTAATAAAAGTGATGAAATGTACTGACTACTGATATTGGCGGGAAGGCTTACTTTGCTTTCATTTAACTTTTTACCCTTGATACGAATGGGCGGATACCCTTCATTTTTTTCATAGGTTATTTCCGCACCTAACTCCTGAAGCGCTTCCACCAAAACTTTTACCGGCCTTTCAGTCATACGTTGAGAACCCGTAAGAGTTACTTCTTTTCCCTCTTGAGAAGCAAAATAACTTGTTAAAAAACGCATTGCAGTACCCGCATGATGAATATCCACTACTCCGTTTTCAATTTTAAGTCCTTTTTGCATCACCTCTGCATCATCAGAATTAGAGAGATTTTCAATACTTATATTTGAGTACAATGCCTGCAACAAAAGAGACCGATTAGACTCACTTTTAGAGCCGGTAATCTGTATGTTGTTCTGCAATAGCGTATTTGACGGGGCGGATAGATGTAGTTTCAAAAGCTGTTCTCTTTATAAGTTCTTAAATAGGACAGATTTGCTTTCAAATCCATCCGTTTACCCTACTTCGCAGGATATAATTTAAGTTGCCAAATATAACACTATTTCAGCTTTTCATTGTTGTGATGACGGTCATGATCTCGTTTTGTTTTCAAATCGAGTTTTTTGTCAAACGCTTCTTGTAGATCTACACCTGTTTGGTTCGCCAAGCAAAGGGTAACAAAAAGAACATCTGCTAATTCTTCTCCAAGGTCTTTATTTTTATCGGACTCCTTTTCACTTTGTTCGCCATACCTACGAGCTATAATACGAGCCACCTCACCTACTTCTTCCGTAAGTTGGGCCATATTAGTGAGTTCATTAAAATAACGCACACCGTGCTCATTTATCCATTTATCTACCTGTTCTTGAGATTTTTTTATACTCATTATTCCCTGTTTTTCGTATCTATAGCAATGGTTACTGGACCATCATTTAACAATTGCACCTTCATATCAGCACCAAAAACTCCAGTTCCTACATTTTTCCCTAAATCGAGTTCAATTTGTGTGATAAATTTTTCGTACAAAGGAATCGCTACATCTGGCTTTGAAGCCTTAATATATGAAGGTCGATTCCCTTTCTTTGTAGCAGCATGCAAGGTAAACTGACTAACGACAATAGCGTCTCCGTTTACAGCTTTGAGGGACTCGTTCATGACGCCTTCGGAATCATTAAAAATTCTAAGGTTTACGATTTTTCTTGATAACCATTCTATATCTTCCGGACCATCTGCATCTTCTATGCCCAATAAAATTAAAAGTCCGTTTTGTATTTCTGAAATTGTCTTGCTCTCTACCGTTACACTGGCACTAGAGACTCTTTGAATAATGGCTCGCATGGTTGCTGAATTGGCAATTAATTTTTTATTCTAGTAGGCAGGTTACTTTTTTGTGTCGTGAATATCTACTCTGTAATTCTCTTCTTCTCCAGTTACCATCTGCACATAGCTTCGGTAACGGCTCCATGCTACTTCTTCATTTTCCAATGCTTCTTTTACGGCACATTTAGGTTCATCTAAGTGAAGACAATTGTTGAATTTACACTCTCCTTTCAATTCAAAGAACTCAGGAAAATAGTCCCCAATTTCCTCTTTTTCCATGTCTACAATTCCAAAGCCTTTAATACCGGGAGTGTCAATAATACGAGCACCAAAGTCTAAATCGAACATTTCTGCGAACGTAGTGGTATGCTGCCCTTGAAGATGTTGTTCAGAGATTTCAGTGGTCTTTAATTCTAATTTGGGTTCTAGCGCATTGACCAACGTAGATTTACCAGCTCCGGAGTGCCCTGCAAACATGCTGGTCTTACCCACCATCATTTCTTTCACTTTGTCCACATTTTTACCGGACTTCGCAGAAATACCAACACAGGTATACCCAACGTTTCTGTACAACTCGGCCAGATATTTTATTTCCGCTAATTCTTCAATTGTATAGGCATCCACTTTATTGAACAATAAAATGGCAGGAATATCATACGCTTCGGCGGTAGCCAAAAATCGATCTATAAAAATGGTATAAGTAGTAGGGTTGTTTAAAGTAACCAGCAAAAAGACCTGATCCAAATTGGCCGCAATAATATGCGTTTGTTTAGAAAGGTTGACCGATTTTCTAATGATATAATTCTTACGGTCTTCAATACTGTGTATGGTACCCACTGTATCATCACCCAGTTGCTCTATTTTAAAAGACACTACGTCACCTACAGCAATGGGATTCGTACTCTTTATACCCTGAATTCTAAATTTACCTTTAATACGGCATTCGTAAAATTCGCCGTCTTGCGCTTTCACGGTATACCAACTTCCGGTAGATTTATATACAGTTCCTTTCATTCATTTTCAATTTCATTACAAAGAAACAACTTTAGTTTATACTATCACCTTAAAACAGACGGTCTTAAAGGTTCTTTTCAAAAATATAAATTCTGTTTCTTTCATTATTTTTAATCTATAAATGCAACCCTTTGAGGCACTTAGTTGTCTTTAACAAAAAACTAAAAGTAAAATGATGAAAAAAATTGTATTAATAACCGCTCTTTTAATAGCCACAACCTTTGATATTACGGCACAGGAAATAAAAATAATTACCAGTGTAGAATCTATTGTACCTAGCGGATTAGGAAGATCTAGAATTATTGATGCCCAAGAAGATAAAGATTTTGAGGAATTCACTTCTGAGCAGACCGAAGAAGACAATACCCGAAACAAATCAAAACGCGGTAACATTAGAGTAAAGAATTTTGAGGAAACCAAACTCCTGAACTTCTACAATATTGCAGGTATCCGTTTTCAAAATATAGCAGCCAACGATGCGGTCATCTCGTCTAAATTAACCAATATGCTCAAAGAAGGCTGGGAACTTATCTTTGTAACCAGCGGTGTTGAGGCAGATGCTGGTGATAGCGATTCTCAAGGTATTTTCATTACTCGTTACGTTTTCAGAAGAGACTAAAACAAAAAAACACGGCTTACCAAAAGGCAAGCCGTGTTCTTATTTATTATTGTACTAACGTACACCTATGCGTTTACAATCTTCTCTTGGTGATTGATAGACTCTTGGTGAATAGCCTTGAACATTTTAAGAACAAATTCTTCACTCAAACCTTTTGATTCTCCTTCAAGAATCATGGCTCCAAGGATTTGGTTCCAACGGTTGGACTGAAGAACGGCAACGTTCTTTTGTTTTTTCAACTCGCCAATACCATCAGAAACTTTCATACGCTTGCCCATAGTCTCGATCAACTGATTGTCTAGAATATCTATCTGCGCTCTTAAGTTGCTCAATTTAGCATTGTACTCCGCTTCGCTATCAGATTCTTTCCTGATTTTCAGATCTCTCATAATTTGAACCAATTTCTCTGGTGTAACCTGCTGAGCCGCATCACTCCATGCGTTGTCCGGATCAAAATGAGTCTCGATCATTAAACCATCAAAGTTTAAATCAAGTGCCGTTTGAGATACATCAAAAATCATATCGCGCTTACCTGTAATGTGAGATGGATCACTGATCAATGGCAAATCTGGAAACTTGTTTTGGAACTCAATAGCCAACTGCCATTCTGGAATGTTTCTGTACTTTGTTTTCTCATACGTGGAGAAACCTCTGTGGATAGCTCCTAATTTTTTGATTCCAGCCGTATGCAAACGCTCAATACCACCTAACCATAAAGCGAGATCCGGGTTTACCGGGTTTTTCACCAATACGATCTTATCAGTACCTTCTAAGGCATCTGCAAGTTCTTGCATGATAAACGGACTAACCGTTGAACGTGCGCCGATCCATAATAAGTCTACATCATGCTCCAATGCCAACTCAACGTGTGCACGGTTCGCTACCTCTGTAGCAGTTTTTAATCCGGTTTCTTCTTTAACCTTTTGTAACCACTTTAAACCAAGTGCGCCAACACCTTCAAAGTTTCCTGGTCGTGTTCTTGGTTTCCAGATACCTGCACGGTAGTAATTTACATCGGTATCTTTTAACTCGTGCGCAATACGCAACACTTGCTCTTCGGTTTCAGCACTACATGGCCCTGCTATTACTAGTGGATGGTCTAAACCCATATCATCCAACCATGTTCTCATTTCTTTTGAATTCTCCATTACTTCTTGTTTAGTGGTATTCCGTTTAAAATTTCCTTTATTTTATTAGTGTCGTTCATTTCGTTAAAAATTCCCGTGTAATCTCCTTTTTCCAACAGTTGCTTAAACTCCTGAAGGTTCTGTATATATTCGGTCAAAGTTTCGACCACATTCTCTTTATTCTGCTCAAAAATGGGTGTCCACATTGCCGGAGAACTCTTTGCTAGCCTAACTGTACTTTCAAAACCACTGCCCGCCATGTCAAAAATATCACGTTCATTTTTCTCTTTATCGATTACGGTCTTTCCCAACATAAAAGAGCTGATATGTGACAAATGCGACACGTATGCAATGTGCTTATCATGCGCATCCGGATTCATGTAGCGAATACGCATTCCTATCTCCTGAAACAACTCTAGAGCCCTTTCTTGAAGTTTGAATGCCGTCTTTTCAACTTCACAGATAATATTTGTTTTTCCGGCATATAAATTTTCAATAGCTGCAGACGGACCTGAATGCTCCGTACCCGCAATAGGGTGTGCCGCTAAATAATTTCTTCGCTTTGGATGTGCATCCAAAGTTTTACAAATTAAACTCTTGGTTGATCCACCATCAAAAACCACACAATTATCATTTATCGCGTCCAATATCTTCGGAAGCTCCTTAATCATTACATCTACAGGAATACTAACGATTACCATATCAGCAAGCGCTAAGTCAGCATAACTAGCTTCTTCATCAATAAAGCCTAAACTCAAGGCTTCGCTCAAATGCGCTGCATTTGTATCTACTCCGTAAATTTTACATTCTGGACGTAGACGTTTAATGTCCTTCGCAAAGGAACCTCCAATTAAGCCTACACCAACTATAAAAACATTCATTTTATAAAACTTGTTCGTCTGTCTAAAACCGACTAATTGCCTCTTTAATCTTATCTTCCGTAACGCATAATGAGAAACGAATATAGCCTTCGCCATTGCTTCCGAATATAGTTCCCGGGGTGATGAAAAGATTCTTTTCATACAACACCTCATCTATAAACTCCTCGGCAGATTTACTTCCTTCAGGTAATTTTGCCCAAACGAACATACCTACCGCTTTTGAATCATAAGTACAATTTAACTTATCTGCTAATTGATACATTAATGCTCTTCTAGAACTGTATACTTCATTCAATTTATCAAACCATTCTTGGCCACTTTTTAAGGCTTCAATCGCACCTTTTTGAATTCCGTAGAACATTCCGGAATCCATATTACTTTTCACCTTAAGAATTGCATTAATATGATCAGCACTACCTAAAACCATACCTACACGCCATCCCGCCATATTAAAGGTCTTACTCAACGAGTTCAATTCCAACGCCACGTCTTTTGCTCCATCCATGGCCAAAATACTAGCAGGCGCATCATTAAGCACAAAGCTATACGGATTATCGTTCACTAAAAGAATATCATTCTTTTTAGCAAAAGCAATCAATTTTTCAAACTGGGCTTTCGTAGCCGTTGCTCCTGTGGGCATGTGCGGATAACTCGTCCACATGATTTTGACTTTCGACAAATCATGCTCTTGCAATTCTTCCAAATCCGGGAACCATCCACTCTCTTCTGTCAGGTTATAATATTTTGGCTCTGCTCCTACCAACTTAGTAACCGAGGTGTATGTTGGATATCCGGGATTAGGAATCAAAGCCACATCACCTTCATTCAAAAAAGCCATGCTAATATGCATGATACCTTCTTTGGAACCCATTAATGGTAAAATCTCAGTTGATGCATCTACAGTAACCTCGAATTTCAACCTATAAAAATCTGCTACAGCCTCACGAAGCTCGGGCAAACCTTGGTAACTTTGATACTGATGTGCACCAGCGTCTAAAACAGCATCTTGAATGCTTTTTATTATTGCTTCAGATGGTGCTAAATCTGGACTACCAATACCCATATTGATAATAGGTCTTCCTTCAGCCATCAAACCGCGTACTTCCCTAAGCTTCTTTGAGAAGTAATATTCTTCTACTGTATGTAAACGATTCGCCGTCCGTATCATATTCTAGCATTTTTATATTCACCTAACACCTTAAAGTCTTCAGCCATGATGTTCAACAGTGATTTTGCCTTATCAAAATTGTTATAATCATTAAAAGTTACATCAACAAAAAATGCATATTTCCATGGTGTTTCAATTATGGGTAACGACTGTATTTTTGTCAAATTCAATCTACAATCACTCATAACATTAAGCACAGCCGCAAGACTACCACGTTTATGGTCGGTTACAAAACGAACCGAAGCCTTGTTAATTTCCTCTTTTGGAAGCTCTTTATTTTTTGTCTTTACAATAATAAAACGGGTAGCATTATTTTGAATGGTCTGTATGTTGTCCGCTACGATGTCCAAATCATATAAATCGGCAGCAACCTCAGGTGCTATTGCCGCAATGTGTTTCAATTGCTGGTCTTGAATACGCTTTGCCGTTTCGGCCGTATCTACATCCTCTACCATTTTTATATGCGGATAATCGCCAAAAAACTCTTTACACTGCAACAACGCCATTGGGTGTGAGCGAACTTCTTCAATATCAGAAATTTTTTGACCCTTCAGGACCATCAAATTGTGGTGAATATTCAGATAATGCTCTCCCACTACATGTAAATCTTTATGATAAACTAACGCATAATTAGGTATGATAGAACCTGCAATAGAATTCTCAATAGCCATTACACCAACATCTGCCTTTTTTGTCAAAAGTTGATCCACCAAAAAATCAAAAGACATACACTCAACCATGTCAACGTTCTCGTCAAAATATTCCCGAGCTACCTGATGGTGGTTCGAACCTTTAATTCCTTGAATGGCTACTTTTAGTTTCATAACTGACTTTCTTCCTTGTGATGACAAATTTTACACTTAAATTCTCAATAGGTATTGAACAAAAAAAGTCCCGTTTTTCACGGGACTTTAATTTGTTTATATCATGCAATATCTTACAACAGTCCCATACCTCTCTTAAAAAAGAAGTAAAAATAAAAACCGTTAAAAAAGAATTGCTTTGTCATAACACACTTAAACTTCGGCTAAAGTAATAATTATATTTAAAAATAAACCTGTAGACCACATTTTTTTCAATTTTATATGTATCTCGCAGTCAGACCTTGGTCATTTTTTGAATTCCACAACTCAGTCTCTTATTTAAAAAATTGAATAGCTTTTTATTGCTTATTTTTGATAAAATAATAAAAGAACCTCGTAAAAAATTCTTTGTAAAGAACTATATTCTAACAATACATCATGTCAATAACTGTAACTCATATCACTAAAAACTTCGGAACTCAAAAAGCCCTGAACAATGTTAGTTTTGAACTAAAAAAAGGAGAGATAGTGGGTTTTCTAGGGCCAAACGGAGCCGGAAAATCTACGATGATGAAGATATTGACTACCTATTACACTGCTGATGAAGGTGATGCGAAGGTCAATTCCTTTGATGTACAAGATGAAAAGAAAAGTGTTCAACAAAGTATTGGCTACTTACCGGAGCACAACCCGTTGTATTTAGATATGTATGTTAAGGAATATCTTTCTTTTAATGCCGATGTCTATAAAACTGATAAAGCTAGAATAGCTGAAGTTATAGCCCAGACCGGACTAACACCAGAGGCTTACAAAAAAATAGGGCAACTTTCAAAAGGATACCGTCAACGTGTGGGGCTAGCTGCCGCATTACTACACAATCCCGATGTATTGATTTTAGACGAACCTACTACGGGACTAGACCCGAACCAATTGTTAGAAATCAGAAAACTCATCAAAGAAATAGGAAAAGAAAAAACCATTCTGCTATCTACCCATATTATGAAAGAGGTAGAAGCCGTTTGCGACCGGGTTCTCGTAATTAATAAAGGAGTTCTTGTAGCCGATAAAAAATTGAGCGAGCTACGGGATGCCGATGAGCAGATTATTGAAGTGGAATTTGATTACCGCGTGGAAGAAGCTTTTTTAAACAAATTATCAAATGTTACCCATGTTAAAAATACAGGTGGTTTTGTTTATGAAATTACGTTCAATACATCCAAAGATATGCGTCCCGTAGTTTTTGACTTTGCTCATGATAATGAACTTAAGACATTACAATTAAGTCGAAAAAATAAAAACCTAGAGAGTTTGTTTACGGAACTAACTTCAAATTAAAATCTTAATTAGCAATCTCTGAAGAAATAAGTTTATCAATAACCATATCCAACTCGGGTTGAATTTTGGGGTTGGTACAATTGGCCAATATAGAAAATACCATTTGCTCTTCTGGATAAACAAAAAAGTTGGAATATCCACCTACGCCATTACCTACGTGACCATAACACCGTCTCCCTTTTGCATCTTTGCTTACTTGCCAGCCCAAACCGTAATAAACTGAGGCTCCATTGACCTTTTGAGCCGATAGAAACTCCTTTCTAAGTTCCTTGTCCAACACCTTACCATCTAGATAAGCTTGTCCGAATTTGACAATATCTTCTGATGTAGACAGAAAACCACCACCCGCTAGTTTATAAAAATTATCTACAGGTATTGCTTCTCTAAATCCTAATCGGTTTTTGGAATAGAACTTTACTACATCGCTTGTTCTCGACTGCGCTCGAACTGGCGCCACATTTTGCTCATGAGAGGCCGGTTCCTCTAGTTCATCAAAATTAAATTCTATTTGACCTGCAACATCAACTTGTTCCGGCACCGCATTTAATGGGGCAGACTGAGCGTAGCCCAAGGATGACCCAGCATAGTCGAAGTCAGGCCAAAACGTATTACTCATCCCCAAAGGCTCCAACACCTTCTGCGCTACATACTCTTCAAAAGAGGTTCCACTTACTTCTTGAATAGCAAGTGAAATCAGCACCCAATCAAAACTATTGTACAAATAGTCCGTTCCCGGTTCAAAAAGAAGTGCATCATCTTTAAAAATTTCAATACTTTCTTTTATGGAATACGGTTTATTAAGGCCATATTCAATACCTCTATATCCTCTTATCCCAGCTGTGTGGCTCGCCAATTGACGAATAGTAAAATCATATTTTTTCTTTGGATAATAGGGAACATAGGTATAGAAAGATACATCTAAATCAATTAGCCCTTCGGCCACCATGTGTGCCAAAGCTGTTGCGGAAATGGGTTTTGAAATACTTGCTATCCTAAAAACTGAAGATTGAGGGTATACAGAAATCTCCTTTTCCATATCCGCAAAGCCATAACCTTTTTCAAAGAAAGGTTCTCCATTTTTAAAAACGTTAATAGCCAAACCCGGCACTTTTTTATCATTAACCAAATCACGAAGAAGCCTATCTGCAGACACTAATCCATTCAATGATGCATCATCTCCCAGAACACGCTTTTTAGCAAATAGGTTTGTAATGTATTTTCGAATCGGATTCATATGAATTTTTGGTCAGGACAAAGTTACAGATTGCTTTTTTGCCCCTACCGCTTTTGGAGATAGAACTTTAAACTCAGAAAATAATTATTCAAAAATGAGGCGTCCTTTATACTGTTCTTCAATATTTACTTCTGCAGGTTCATTTGAACTATAGACGTTGCCCACCCCACGAATTATGCCTGAGATAGATTGCTGTGGATTAACAAACATATCATTAGACCCTCTATGGTTGAGATTGATATTTTCTGCAGCTAAATCGGACGCCTCAATTCGAGAATCACCAGCAGCAATTGTCAAGCTCAAATTATTGGTAGTTCCACTAAGTTTAAAATATGCAATTCCATTTACCACAACGCTTAGCGTTTCGGTATCCAATTCCAAATCAAACTCCCCATCCGTGGTTTGGGCTTCCGGGTCTGCAAAACTCTCAGACAACAGTGTTAATCTAGAATATGCCAAAACGCCGTCACTAGAAATAGGCCAACCTGTACTGCTTCGTATTTCGGTAATATTTGGTGCCGTAACATAGATTTTGGTTACGCCATAATCCCTAAAATAATTACAATCGTTGGTGTCTCGCAAAAGCAAACGTCCATCTACAACCTCAGCAGTAACCCCATTTCGCAATACACTTCCCGTTTCGATTTCTACTTTTTGAACATCACCCTGTTTCAAAATCATCGTTACGTTTTCATAGACGGTAATCTTGGTGAAATCAGCTACGGTTACTTCTTCTTTAACTATATCACCTGTATTTTGAAAACAATCAGAAGCATTTTCACCGTTACACGAAAGACATAATAGTACAGAACATAGGACTATAAAAAAACGAGACAAACGCAAAAGCTCATACACACTTAAAAGTGTGGTTTTGCTTTCTCTATTTTTTAAATATCTAAACATATTTCGTTCTTCTTTATAACCGAACTCCAATACCAAACTCTACTGCTTCCGCTGCAGCGGCATGTGACTTAAGGCTTACCACCGCAAATACTTTATCTCCAAAATACCGTTTCAAGCTAACACGATTGTACAGCTTTCCTTCAAAATCAAAGGGATAATATACATAGTATCCTAACTGCGTTCCTACAGATAATTTATTGATAAAAAGCTCATGACCTACAAAAACCCCCACACGTTTAAAATCGGTATCGGCATCTACATTATTCTCAGGAAATGCAATGGACTGGTATTCTATAAGCTCCTTTAAAAAATTGCTAAAAAACACATCAGTGCCCAGTTGAATAGCACTTTTACGACCTACACGCTTATCTGCATAACCAGAGAAAATATAAAACGGATACTGACCATGACCTATATTATCACTCTCGTTTATTCCTGTTCTAAAAATAAGATTGTACTTTATGGGTTCAGTAATTTTCACCTTTTCTCGGCGTATGTATTCCGTGTCTTTCCCCTCTAATGTATACGTTAACCCTGCAGTAAAGGCAAAAGTGTTGGTAGAAGTATTAGGAGCCTTTACATTCGCATTTGAGAAATGCATGATAGAAACACCCGCTTTAAAACCCAAGCCCTTATAAATATTCTCTTTATGATAATTTATCATGAGGTAGTTAGAACTTAATATTCTAGTTCCATACGCATTATTCCTAAAATTAGTCTCCCGGTCATACGGGTTAGTCATGTACGCAAGACCCTGCGCTACCCTGAATTGAAGGTTACGTTTTAAAAAATAGAAATTAAAATGGGCATACACGCCATAGGCTTCACCCAAAACCGAATTATTAGTGTTCTGATAAATAAAGGAAGCCCCTAAATCTGGATAGTTATACCATTGCTGCCATTCTTCAAGTCCGTAGGTCTTTCTGTTGTACGCAAGCACAACACCGGCCGGATGACCTTTGATTAAATGTGAAATATCAGGATTGTGCAGAATGATGGAACCATAAAATTGATTCGCATCAAACGTGTAACTATGTGTTCTTTCGGTTTCTTGCGAATAGCAAAGCCCTACACACATCAAAAAAAATAAAAACACCCTTGGGTTCATGGAGCGCAAAAATAATACTATTGGCTATTTAAAGCCCAAGGTTCGCGTTTATTTTCTTACAGAAGTTATTTTCTAAAAAATTTGCTCGGCTATTGCCTTAATATTATCAGACTTACCCATTGAATAATAATGCAATACGGGTACACCTGCAGCTTTTAACTCTTTAGATTGCTGAATGGCCCACTCTACACCAACCTTGCGCACATCTTTATTAGACTTACAATCATCTACAGCATCAATCAAATCTTGCGGCAAATCTATTCTAAAGACCTGTGGCAACAACTGTAAGTGTCTTTTAACTGCAATAGGCTTAATACCTGGAATAATAGGAATGGTAATACCCATTTTCTTGGCCTCTTCTACAAACTCAAAATATTTTTGGTTATCAAAGAACATTTGCGTCACCACGTAATCAGCACCAGCATCTACTTTTTCCTTCAGTCTCTTTAAGTCAGATTTTAAGGAAGGAGCTTCTAGGTGTTTTTCGGGATAACCAGCCACTCCAATACAGAAATCACCACAATTATCACTATCTACCGTTTCATGTAAATAGTTACCACAGTTCAATTCATGCACCTGCTTTACCAAATCTACCGCATACATATGCCCTCCTTTTGTTGGCTGAAAATACTTCTCATCTTTCATAGCATCACCACGTAACGCCATAATATTATCAATACCTAAATAATGACAATCTACCAACAGATATTCCGTCTCTTCGCGGGTAAAACCGCCACAAAGCACGTGCGGCACGGTATCTACATCATATTTATGTTTTATAGACGCACATATACCCACAGTACCCGGACGCATACGAGTTAGCTTTTTATCCAACAGACCATCGCGATCAATATATACATACTCTTCACGTGAAGTGGTCACATCAATAAACGGAGGATTGAACTCCATTAAGGGGTCAATATTATCGTAAAGTTGTTGAATCTGATGCCCTTTTACAGGCGGAATAATTTCAAAGGAAAATAAAGTTTTACCCTTTGCATTTGTAATGTGGTCCGTTATTTTCATGTATGCTACCCCGAAAAACGGGAATTTTAATGTTTCATCTATATTATGGCGTTCGGGCGGGCTATTCGCTTAATTTTTTAAAACCTATCGGCTTTAAAAAGATACCGCTGCTATCCCTAACGCATTCTTTCTTCTGTAAAAAATTACACTTCCGTAAGCATTTGCTTTACCTCATCATAACTTTCTAGGTACTCCCAATAAATCCATCTACCATCTAAATAATCCGTTAGAATATACCTTTCACTAACCGATTTAATACGATCTACGGCTACCAACTTTTTAGAAAAACCTTCTACAACCACCCTTTCCTCAATTTCCTTGTTATTTTGGTCATAGCCATGACTGATCATAAAACTACCCATACTGACTTCAATGTACTTTTTCATATCAATCATCGGCAATATTAGGTGCTAACCATTTGGTTGCTTTTTCCAAAGGAATTCCTTTTCGCTCCGCAAAGTCTTCTACTTGGTCTTCTTTTATTTTTCCAAGTCCAAAATACCTAGATTCTGAATTACCAAAATAATACCCAGAAACAGATGATGCCGGCCACATAGCCAAACTGTCCGTAAGCTTAACGCCTATGCGTTCTTCTACTTTCAACATATCCCAAAGGGTAAGTTTTTCCAAGTGATCCGGACAGGCAGGATAACCAGGTGCAGGGCGAATACCTTTGTATTTTTCATCGATCAGCTCATCATTTTCTAAATGCTCATCAGAAGCATAGCCCCAGTGTTTTGTTCGCACCTCTAAATGCAAGTATTCTGCAAAAGCTTCGGCAAGACGATCGCTCAAGGCCTTTACCAAAATTGAATTATAATCATCCAAATTATCCCGGTATGCATCTGCCAATTCATCCGTTCCAAAACCGGTGCTTACACAGAAGCAACCCACATAATCTTGTTTACCAGTTTCTTTTGGAGCAATAAAATCGGACAACGCATAATCGGGAACTCCTTCACGACGCTTTAATTGCTGACGTAAAGTCCTAAATGTATATTGTTTAGTTTCCTGATCATCTTCTACTTTGACTTCAATATCATCATGATTATCCAAAGTATTTGCTGGGAAGAGTCCAAAAACCCCTTTACCCGTTAACTTTTTATCCTCTAGAATATCTTTCAGCATTTTTTGTGCATCGGCAAAGAGCTCTGTTGCTTGTTCGCCAACAACCTCATCCGTTAAAATATCAGGATATTTCCCATGCAGTTCCCAACTTCTAAAAAAAGGTGTCCAATCTATAAAAGGAACCAACTTCTCTAAATCAATATCTTCAATGACCTGAATACCTAATTCTTTAGGCTTTACGATTTCCGAAGCATCCCAATCTATCTTAAATCGGTTTTCCCGGGCAGCTTCAATTGTTTTGTATTCCTTCTTTTTGGTACGGCTTAAAAACTTATCCCTGAAAACATCATAGTCTTCTTTGATAGCTTTTTTATAACTCGCCGATGTTTCTTTCTGCAACAAATCTCCCACCACGGTAACCGCTCTTGAGGCATCATTTACATGAACTACGGCCTCACTATATTGTGGATCTATTTTTACTGCCGTATGGGCTTTACTTGTAGTTGCACCACCAATGAGCAAAGGCAATTTAAAGTTTTTGCGCTCCATTTCTTTGGCCAAATGCACCATCTCATCTAGAGAAGGCGTAATGAGTCCACTAAGACCAATAACATCTACATTATGTTCGATTGCAGCAGCTATAATTTTCTCGGGCGGAACCATAACGCCAAGGTCAACAATTTCGTAATTGTTACAGGCCAGTACCACGCTCACGATATTTTTACCAATATCATGGACATCGCCTTTTACGGTAGCCATCAAAATTTTTCCATTACCCTTGTCGTCACCAACCTGAGGGTTTTTCAATTTCTCCTCTTCAATATAAGGTAGCAAATAAGCAACCGCTTTCTTCATAACACGTGCAGATTTCACTACCTGCGGCAAGAACATTTTTCCGCTTCCAAAAAGGTCACCGACTACATTCATCCCAGCCATAAGATTGCCTTCAATAACCTCAATGGGTTTATCGGCGGCAACACGTGCTTCTTCTACGTCTTCAACAATATACTGGTCTATACCCTTTACCAGGGCCCTTGTAATTCTGTTCTGCAAAGGTTCTTCTCGCCATGAAAGGTCTACTTTGCTTTCTTTTGCCTTACCAACGACAGATTCCGCAAAATCTAAAAGTCGCTCCGTAGCATCGTCCCTACGATTCAGAATTACATCCTCTACCCGCTCCAACAAATCTTTTGGAATATCATCGTAGATCTCCAACATGGTTGGGTTAACAATACCCATATTCATACCCGCTTTAATAGCGTGGTACAAAAATACGGAATGCATGGCCTCACGTACGGGATTATTACCCCGGAACGAAAACGACACATTACTGACCCCACCACTAATACTGGCATGAGGCAGATTTTCGCGAACCCATTTGGTAGCCTTTATAAAATCGATGGCATTTAGTTTATGCTCATCCATACCCGTAGCCACGGGAAATATATTCAGGTCGAAAATGATATCTTCTGGCGCAAAACCTACTTGGTCTACCAGAATATCATAAGACCTTTTTGAAATCTCTATTCGTCTATCAAAATTATCGGCCTGACCAACTTCGTCAAAAGCCATCACGATTACAGCAGCACCATACCGTTTTACGAGTTTGGCGTGATTAATAAATTCTTCCTCACCCTCTTTTAAGCTGATGGAATTTACCACACATTTGCCCTGCACCACCTGAAGACCTGCTTCAATAATATCCCATTTTGAACTATCAATCATAATAGGTACTCGGGCAATATCTGGCTCAGCAATAACAAGATTTAGGTATTTGACCATGGCCTCCTTACCATCTATCAAACCATCATCCATATTAATATCGATGATTTGTGCGCCACCTTCTACTTGATCTCTGGCTACATCCAATGCCTCTTCAAACTTACGTTCTTTAATAAGGCGTAAAAATCGTTTAGACCCTGCCACATTGGTACGCTCGCCCACATTTACGAAATTACTTTCGGGGGTAATAACCAATGGCTCTAGACCGGATAGTTTTAAATGTCTAGTTGCTGGTTGCTTGTCGTTGGTTGTCAGTATATTTGAGTTATCACTCATAGTATCTTCATCACTTTTGTGATAATTGATAATTGTTCTTTATTTGTTCACTGTATCTTTCCAATCAAGATGCCACGTTTATTCCTCTTGGATCATACTTTTTTACCAAGTCTGCAATTGCCTTAATATGTTCCGGTGTAGTACCACAACATCCACCAACGATATTAACTAGACCTTTTTCTACATATTCTTTTATCTGTGATGCCATTTGTTCAGGCGTTTCATCGTATTCACCAAAAGCATTAGGCAAACCAGCATTTGGATGCGCCGAAACAGCATGCTCGGTTTTAGAAGACAAAACCTCTAAATGTGGCACCAACTGATCTGCACCTAATGCACAATTAAAACCAACAGAAAAGATTGGAATATGCGAAACTGAAATTAAGAATGCTTCAGCCGTTTGACCTGATAAGGTTCTACCAGAAGCATCAGTTATGGTTCCACTAACCATAATCGGAATGTCTATATTACGTTCTTCTTTCACCTCTTCTATCGCAAAAAGTGCTGCTTTGGCATTCAACGTATCAAAAATGGTTTCTACCATTAGCATATCTACCCCTCCATCTATCAATGCTTCTATTTGCTGTTTATACGCAATACGTAGCTCATCAAAAGAAACTGCTCTATACCCCGGGTCATTTACATCCGGAGACATACTAGCCGTTTTATTTGTTGGACCTAAACTACCCACTACAAAGCGCGGCTTATTAGGCTCTTTGGCAGTAAACTCATCTGCAACCATTTTAGCAATTCGTGCGGATTCAAAATTTAAATCATACACCAACTCTTCCATGTCGTAATCTGCCATGGCAATTGTTGTACTGGAAAACGTATTGGTTTCTACAATATCCGCTCCTGCAGCAAAGTACTTTCTATGTACTTCTGCAATAGCTTCGGGCTGCGTTAAGGATAGTAAATCATTATTGCCCTGTACCGGAGATTTCCAATCTTTAAAACGCTCACCTCGAAAATCTTCTTCGGTAAACTTATAGCGTTGTAACATGGTACCCATAGCACCATCTAACACTAATATGCGTTCTTTTAATATTTCTTGAATATTTTTCATTTCCTTTTTCTCCTTCTAATTGAGCATCCAATTACAACATCATCCGATTTACAAAATCGAAAAAATAGCATTCAAAAACCAACTTACGAACAATTATCAAGCAAAGGAATAAGGACAATTAAACTTGCCTCTCTTTGTTATCTGTCCCACAAATACCAGGATAGAATGTAGCACCTTCTTTATAAGAAAAGGGTTGCCAAGGTTTCACAGGGTCTATTCCCTCCACCTTTCTTGATAACAGTCACGTATTTTAATGAACAATTTGCAAAGTAACACCACATCTGGTTTAAAACCAAAGAAACCTAAGTGTTTTTAGAACTTTGCATTAGATAAAAGCCTTCCATCAAATAAAATAACGGAAGGCTCTTATTGATTATATGCACTAATAGCTAATTATACAATACTTTTCACGACCTCTTTTTTGGCCACTTTTTTACTACCGTCAAATCCTTCTACCCCACCTACAGTGGTGTACTTCATAACGTATCTTTTACCAG
Source organism: Zobellia roscoffensis (assembly GCF_015330165.1). NCBI lineage: Bacteria > Pseudomonadati > Bacteroidota > Flavobacteriia > Flavobacteriales > Flavobacteriaceae > Zobellia > Zobellia roscoffensis. The sequence continues at coordinate 2,485,491 of NZ_JADDXT010000002.1, read as the reverse complement.
GGTTAATTAATTGGTAAGCAAATTGACACATTACGGCAGCTTCATGAAAACCGGATAAAATCAGTTTTAATTTACCTTCGTAGGTATTCACATCTCCAATAGCGAAAACACCAGGTATGTTCGTTTGATAGTCTTTGGCATTATTTACCTTAATGGCATTTTTCTCAATCTCCAGACCCCAATCACCAATTGGACCCAATTTTGGAGAAAGACCGAACAATGGAATAAAGTTATCTACCTCAACATAGCTCTCCCCTTTTTCTGCATCGTTATGTTTTATAACAACTGCTTCCAAATGGTCATCACCATATAATTTCTTTACCTCTGCCTCGGTAAATAATTTAATCTTTCCGGCTTTTGCGAGTTCCGATGCTTTTTCAACAGAATCCAAAGCACCTCTAAATTCGTTTCTTCTGTGTACCAAAGATACCTCTGAAGCGACATCGGCCAAGAAAATAGCCCAGTCCAAAGCAGAATCACCACCACCAGCAATAACTACTTTTTTGTCTCTGTACACTTCGGGATCTTTAATGATGTAAGCAACACCTCTATCTTCAAAATCAGCAATGTTCTCAATAGGCGGTTTTCTAGGCTCAAAAGACCCGAGTCCACCAGCAATTACAACTACAGGGGCGTGGTGCTTCGTACCTTTATTCGTGGTTACGATAAAAGAACCATCTTCCTGCTTGTCCAATGTTTGCGCTCGCTCACCTAAAGTGTAACCAGCCTCAAAAGGTTTGATTTGCTCCATTAGATTAGTTACCAAATCACCTGCAAGAATTTCCGGGAAAGCCGGGATATCATAAATTGGTTTCTTTGGATATATTTCCGAACACTGTCCACCTGTTTGTGGTAAAGCATCTATCAAATGGCATTTTAACTTCAACAAACCTGCTTCAAATACTGTAAAAAGACCTGTTGGGCCTGCGCCAATGATTAGAATATCTGTTTTTATCATAACTATTTACTTAACTGTAATTCTTGATTCTGGGCAATGGATAAAATCCTAGCCCTGTGTTTTACTACTTCACCTATTATAATAATTGCAGGATTGGTCAACTGTTGCTTTGCCACTTCATCTTCTATGGAAGCAATTGTTCCTACTGCAATTCTTTCGTCTTTTCTGGTCCCGTTTTGCACTATGGCAATTGGTGTTTCAGCTTTACCTTCTGCCCTGAACAATTCAGCTATTTGCGACAATTTGCTCATGCCCATAAGAATAACCACTGTAGCATTACTTTTAGCGGCCAAAGCTACATCAGCAGAGAGTTTGTGTTCTTTTGTTGTACCCGTAATCACCCAAAAACTTTCGGAAGCACCTCTTTTGGTCACCGGAATATTTTGAGATGCAGGAACCGACAAACATGAGGATATACCCGGAACCATGGCTACTTGCAACCCGTGAGCTGCAGCGTATTCCATTTCTTCGGCGCCACGACCAAATACAAATGGATCTCCACCTTTTAACCGCACTACCTTCCCATGACTTTTTGCTCTACTAACAATCAATTCATTTATCTGACCTTGCTGGTACGTATAACACCCTTTTCTTTTGCCAACAAAAATCTGTTCGGCATTAGGTGCGTAATCCAACAACTCAACGGATACCAACGCATCGTACAACACCACATCGGCACTTTGCAATGCCTTGATGGCTTTGAGCGTAATTAGCTCAACATCACCAGGACCTGCACCAATCACCGTAAAGTGACCGCCCGCGTTGGATAAAGTGCTGTTATTTTCGTTGGAATATTTCATTTTAAGCTTCTGCTAATTCTTGTTTTCTGAACTTTTCAACTGCTTTTAAAAATGCTTTAGCATCTTCTAAATAGCTTTTTGCAAAAGCTTCAGTTGGTTCGTTCTTGTTCAATTGTAAAGCAAGTTCTTCAAAACCTTGACCTAAATCTATTCTACCAGAGGCAACGAATTTTTCATCAAAATCTTTAATGATACTGGCATGCGTATTCACTTTCGCTTTTTCGGAAGTCAACATTGCTTTTGCAGAGTTTACCATTGAAGAGTACGAATGGTAGATACTAGCCGCCCATTTGTTTTCGTCAAAAGACTCTTGTGCTGTCTGTATTTTCTCTTCGCTTTCAAAAAGTAAGGTTGCAATAAGGTCAATTACCACACCGGCACACTCACCAATACCAATCGCTTTTTCATAACGTTCCGTATTACCCCAGTCGATAAAATCTTCTGCAGTAAGATTATCAACGTCAGAAAGTGGCGTTAGAAAATCATAAAAATACATCTGACCTTTCTCTTCGTAATAATCAGCATACGACTTTCCGTTTCCGTTTTGGTCATAATCGTCCAATATCAATCGTAATGCTTGAGGACCTCTTTTAGAAGGTACTTTCACTACTTTATCGGCAAATCTTCCGTTTCCGTTTCCATCGGTACCACCACCCAACAATACTTGAAGTGCCGGTGCCACCAATTTATCCTTTGTCCTAACACTCATTCCCTGAAAACCAATATTGGCCATGTTATGCTGACCACAGGCATTCATACATCCGCTAATTTTAATTACAACATCAGGGTTGCTGATGTACTGCGGATACTCCACTTTCATAATTCTTTCTAATTCCTCGGCAATACCTGTACTACTGGCAATACCCAAGTTACAAGTATCCGTACCCGGGCAAGCTGTAATATCTATAGCTTTGTTATAACCAGCCTCAACAAAACCTAATTTCTTTAATTCATTATAGAAAAAAGGAACCAAATCGTTTGCTACATAAGGAATCAATATATTTTGACGCAAGCTCAATCTTAATTCGCCAGCAGCATATTGCTCTACCAAATCCGCCAACAATCTTGCTTTATCCGTATAAAAATCTCCTAAAAGCACTTTAATACCAATTGCAGAATAACCTTCTTGTTTCTGAGGAATAAGATTTGTTGACTTCCAGATTTCAAAAGCTTCCGTATCTTCTATTTCCACTTGAGGTGCATCAACTTTAGCAACCTCTACTTTTGGATATGCAGCTTCATCAATAGGATACGTTTGAACAGGAATCGCTTTTTGCTCTTCTTCCAATAAAGCTTTAAATCCATCAAGACCTAAGTCTTTCAACAAAAACTTCATTCTTGCTTTGGCCCTGCTCTTTCTTTCACCATAACGGTCAAAAACACGAACCACACCTTCCATTAAAGGAATAATTTTATCTGCTGCAAGAAATTCAAAAAGCAGCTCGGCGTGACGTGGTTGTGAACCTAACCCACCAGCCAACATTACTTTAAAACCTTTTACACCATCTTGTATTTTAGCGATAAAACCAAGATCGTGCATGTATGAAAGTCCAGTATCCGCATCACTCGCGGAAAAAGAAACTTTGAACTTACGGCCCATTTCTTGACTGATCGGGTTACGTAAGAAATACTGAAAAAGTGCATGGGCGTATGGCGAAACATCAAACGGTTCGTCTACATCTATACCGGCAGTTTCACTAGCCGTTACATTACGTACCGTATTACCACAAGCCTCACGAATGGTAACGTCATCTTTCTCTAGCTCCGACCAAAGTTCTGGTGTACGGTCAAGGTCAACATAATGTATCTGAATATCTTGACGTGTAGTAATGTGCAGTCTACCTCTAGAATATTCGTCAGAAACATCACTGATACGCTTTAATTGCTTAGAGGTAACCTTACCGTAGGGCAATTTAATACGAATCATCTGCACGCCAGGCTGGCGTTGACCGTAAACACCTCTGGCCAAACGCAAACTGCGGAACTTTTCTTCATCTAAATTACCTTCTTTGAATTGGCGTATTTTAGCCTCTAAGGCCAAAATATCCTTTTCAACTACGGGATTTTCTATTTCTGTTCTGAAACTTTGCATGCTGTTTATATTCTAGTTTCTTACCTTTTTATCGGCAGATTATTATTTATCTATTTTTCCTATGGATTTTATAGAGATAATTGAATGCGCCCTTTAATCCGTCGGATAACTTCTGGTTTCCTAACTTATGAAACCAGCCCCTACTGTACTATTGGTTTGTGTATCTATTAAGATAAACGAACCGTTGGTACGGTGATTCTCGAATTTGTCGTAAAAAATAGGCTTGTTCAATTTAAAGGTTACCTGAGCGATATCATTCATTCCCAACCCTTGTACTTCTGTATCTATACCAGAATAATCAGGATTGATTTTATGGTGAATATTATCAACCTTGGCCAACACTTTATTGACACCGTGTTGTACCACATATTTCTTACCTGCTGTCAATTGATTTGAATCCATCCAAGAAATAGTAGCTGTAAACTGCTTATCGATAGTAGGTAAATCTTCAGCTTTCACCAACATATCCCCTCTACTGATATTAATTTCATCTTCTAAAGTAATCGTTACCGAAGACCTTCTTGAAGCCGTCTGGAACTTCTTGTCGTAGAAATAAATATCCTTGATCTTAGACCTTGTTTGCGATGGAAGAGCCACAACCTCATCTCCAACACTCAACTCGCCACCATATACCTTACCGGCGAAACCTCTAAAGTCGTGATGCTCATCTGTCTTAGGACGGATAACATACTGAACCGGAAAACGCGGTGTACCTACATTAAAAATATCCTTACGATCCAAAGCCTCAAAATGCTCTAATAAAGTAGGACCTGTATACCAAGGCGTCTTATCCGTTTTGTTCACAACGTTATCACCTTTTAAAGCACTAACAGGAATGAAGGTAATCTTCTGATCTTGGTAATCTCTTTTTGCCATCAACTCCTCAAAATCGGCTTTGATTGCATTGTACGTTTCCTCTGAATAATCAACCAAGTCCATTTTATTAATAGCTACCACAACATCTTTGATGCGCAATAGGTTATTGATAAAAAAGTGACGGTTGGTCTGCTCTATAACTCCTTTTCTGGCATCGATCAAAATAATTGCTGCTTGAGAAGTGGAAGCACCTGTAACCATGTTACGAGTGTACTCTACGTGCCCGGGGGTATCGGCTATAATGTAACTTTTCTTTGCAGTGGAAAAATAGATATGTGCCACATCTATTGTAATACCTTGCTCGCGCTCGGCCACTAGACCATCTGTTGCCAATGAGAAATCTAGGTAATCATACCCTTTGCTCTTACTGGTCTTTTCTATGGCTTCTAGCTTATCGCTAGTCAATGATTTTGTATCGTACAGAATTCTACCGATCAAGGTACTTTTTCCGTCATCTACACTACCTGCTGTTGCTATCTTTAATACGTCCATCTTCTTTGGCTGTAATTTTAAATCAATTTTTTTAACTAATTCCCTATTGAGAATTCTAAAAGTATCCTTGTTGCTTTCTCTTCTCCATTGCCGCTTCTGACCTTTTATCGTCAATACGGGCTCCTCTTTCAGAGATACTAGAATCACGAATTTCTTCAACAACAGACTCAATATCGGTAGCATCAGAAAACACAGCTGCAGTACAACTCATATCACCTACAGTACGGAAACGCACCATACGCTCTAAAACCTCTTCGTCTTCTTCTTGGTATACATAATCAGAATGTGACCAGATCAAACCATCACGCAAGAATACTTTACGCTTGTGTGCGAAGTAAATAGAAGGTATTTCAATCTCTTCTTCTTTAATATAAGACCAAACATCTAACTCTGTCCAGTTCGAAATTGGGAAAACACGTACGTTCTGTCCCAATTCTATCTGACCGTTCAACATATCAAAAAGCTCCGGACGTTGGTTACGCTCATCCCACTGACCAAAATCATCACGCACAGAAAAAATACGCTCTTTTGCCCTTGCTTTTTCCTCATCTCTCCGCGCACCACCAATACAAGCATCGAACTTAAATTCCTCAATAGCATCCAATAAAGTAGTTGTCTGTAAAGAGTTTCTACTTGAGTACCTACCCGATTCTTCTTTTACCTTACCTTGATCAATAGAATCCTGAACATTTCTTACGATAAGTTCCAGACCCAATTCTTTTACCAATCTATCTCTAAATTCAATAGTTTCAGGAAAGTTGTGACCTGTATCAATATGCATTAAAGGAAAAGGAATCTTAGCTGGCCAAAATGCCTTTTGTGCCAAACGCACCAATGTAATGGAGTCTTTTCCACCAGAAAATAAAAGTACCGGTTTCTCAAATTGAGCAGCTACTTCTCTAAAGATGTAGATGGCCTCATTTTCTAAGGCGTTGATGTGTGATGTATCTTGGCTCATAATTTTTTAAATATATTGTTAGCTATCTGCTATGCTTCTATTATTTAATCGCTTAAAGCGGAATATCTTTTAAGTATGCAATCCACATTCCCGGTTCTCGAGAACTTTGGTCGGATCAAAATATTTATGTTCGTTAGGTAACTCCCTTTTTTCCAGGTAAGCATCTAACTGTGCGTCGCTCCAGTGATAAAACGGACTCACTTTAAGGACTCCGTCTTTGCTTACACTTAAAATATCCAACGAATCCCTCAACGCAGTTTGCCCTTTTCTAAGGTTTGTAAACCAAACATCTGGCTTATGCGCTTCCATAGCCCTTTTAAAGGGCTCCAACTTAACTTGTTCTGTAAAAACAGCATGCTTTGGGTCCTCTATTTGAGGTATTCCCATTACACTATCACGGTGAGCACTAGTTTGCTTGGGCACGTATAAATCTATATTGAGGTCCAATTTTCCAATAATTTCCTCCGCATGCTTGTAAGTATTGGGCGTATTATAACCCGTATCGCACCAAATTACTGGAATATCATTCTTTACATCGGCAACGGCATGTAGAATAGCCACCTCGTAAGGCCTGAAGTTGGTAGTTACTACCGCATTCTTAGCATTCTCTATGGCCCAATCTACGATAACCGACGGATCGGCATCTTTGAAACGCTCGTTAAGTTTCTTTATCTGTTCTTCTGAAAAACTCATAACCTTATTTATTTACCCCAATTAATTTTGTTCCATAAACGCTCGTGAAAGAAGTACAAAAACATCTTGGTCACAAAATCTATAGAAGCTATAGACGCCGCAATAGCCACTTCGTTAGTTAGTAAATAGGAAACCAACAAGGTATCTAATGTACCGATAACCCTCCAGCTCACCGCTTTGGCGATACTACGGATTGGCTTCTCAGATTTTTTATCTTCTGAATATTTCTTCTTGGAAGCTGCTTTATCTAAAATCAACTGATCTACTATCATTTTGGTGTTAATCTAATTACCCTATCAATTTAATAGAGTAAACAAATGTACTCCATTTTTATTGTTTTAGACGAGCAAAAATAAAAGAATTTACGTTTACCCTATAGATTTAGTAGATTATTAACAAACCGTTATGAATTTTGAATATATTTCACCAGATATTGGCTTTGATCGGAAAATCAGGCTATTAAATCTGCCAAAGTGTTGTTACGATACACCTCTAGATTGGCATCGCGCACCATTAGCATCAATTTATTTACGGAGCAAGTAGCCTCATCTGGGCAGTCTGCACATTTTTCGTAGAAATTAAGACTCACACAGGGCACCATGGCAATTGGACCTTCGAGTATGCGCATGACATCTGTCATTAATACTTCCTTTGGGTCTTTTATAAGGTAGTAACCTCCTCCCTTACCTTTTTTGGAACCTAAAAAACCGCTCTTGCGGAGAGAAAGTAAGATACTCTCCAAGAATTTCTGTGAGATATTCTCTGCTTTTGCAACTTCAGAAATCTGTACAGGTTGCTTGTCTTTCTGTGACGCCAAGTAAGCAAGTGCTTTTAACCCGTATTTTGTCTTTTTTGAGAGCATGGGGTAAATATAAGGAAAAAATGAGACGTTAACGTAAGTATATCAGGCCTTGTGTATGATTTCTTGCAAGCCTTATTTATTAATATAATTACCCATATTCCTTTATCACCTGTTTTGTATGTTACGTGAACGTTAAATCATTCATTTAATAGAAAAATCAGGAATATGAATTTACTAATTCATCCTAATTAATTGTAATATTGCAATATTCTAATTAATAAAACTATAATCCCTTTTTTAAATAGCGGTCAGTACTAAAATGTATAACAGCTATTAAAAGCATTATCCTTATTAATCGTTTTATTGCAATGAATAAATTAATAATTTAAAATGAACCTTATGAAAACAAAATCAACAGTAGCAATGATTGTAGTATTGCTTTTCTTTCAACTAGCAATAACTGCTCAGAAGTTAAATGGTAAAATTGAAAAAGCAGTGGTACAAATTGGCACTACCTTTAAAGGTATTTCCACCGAAAGGTTATTGCTATTAGACCAAGTTGCTTTTTCAATCTTTAAAAAATCTGAAAACAACCAAAAACCTAGTGTAGTCTTTTTGGACAAAACCAATCAAGAATTGAGTCAGCTTGCTTTGGTCTGGTTAAAAACCGGCATGATATACTACGGACACCAAGACCTTTTTAGCGTTTACTCTGCAGGAATAGATCCAGCTATTAGTCCTATGAACGGAATTGCTTCTTTAGATGCTTACGGATTTAAGGTGAAAAATGCACGTGGAGAAAACCCAATGTCCTACACCATAAAATATGGCTCTGGTAGTTGGTTGGTTTTTCCTAAGTCCGTACAAAAACTGCCTTTATCAGCTCAAAATATATTTAAAATAAATCTAAAGGAAAATCTAGAAGCGCAGCAAAACAAGAATGCGGTAGAGCTTTTAATATCTGAACCAACAGAAATTGCCAGAGAAATGCTCTATATAGCAACTCGCCTAAATTACCTTATCACTAATGACAAGGGAACAAAATAGATCAACAGAAAAAGTACAAGTAAGAGGAGCTAAAATAAGGCAAGCCATTACATCTCAGTTTTAGCTTCTCTTCTTTTACATTTATTGTATTGATATACAATTTATTCGTTATAAAGCATCTTCTAAACTAACACAACTAGCCTGATGCGCCACCTTAAAACTTACAGAATTGGCAATAAAACAAAGTTGATTCGCTTTTGCATGTAGCTCTTGGGCTTTTTTAATCATTTTACTTTCACTAACGGTAACTTTGGGATGCAAAGTCACTTCGCTAAAACGCCCGCCTCCGTCTGATGTTTCTATCATAGTTCCACTAGCATTATCGTTGTAATTAACAACAATAACGCCAGCTTCAGAACACAAATGCAAATACCAAAGCATATGGCATGAAGACAAAGAAGCTACCAACAGCTCCTCTGGGTTGTATTTTGTAGCATCGCCTCTAAACGACGGGTCCGAAGACCCTAAAATATCAGGCTTGTTTTTGATTGAAATACAATAGCTGCGTTCAAAAGCCCTGTAATTGGCAGTTCCGTTACCTTTATTACCGGTCCATTGAAGTTTTGATTTGTAATGGTGCTCTTTTTTCATAAACAGAATTGAAATTCATATTAGCCACTTATCATCAAAAATACTACGCAAATTTTATCTTAACTTGAATCCTGACATCAATCTAGAAAATAACACATTCTTAACTACAGCTAACACCCAATCTATAATACCTTTGTTCTTTGAGATCCTTATAAATTGGACAGATGAAAAACTTAAACAACAAAGTGGTATTGGTTACTGGCGCATCAAGAGGAATTGGTGCTGAAATTGCAATCCAGTTGGCTGCTGCAGGAGCAAAAGTAGTCGTAAACTATTCGGGAAGTAAAAAAAAAGCGGATAATGTTGTGAGCCAAATACAAACCAATGGAGGTGATGCTATTGCTCTACAAGCAGATGTTAGTAAAACCGAAGAGGTAAAAGCTCTTTTTGATAAGTCTATCAATCATTTTAAAAAGATTGATGTATTGGTGAACAACGCCGGAATCATGATTAACAAACTGCTTAAAGATACCACGGACGAGGATTTCGACAAACAATTTAATGTAAACGTAAAAGGCACTTTCAATACCATGAGGGAAGCTGCCACTCGTCTAGCTGATAAGGGCAGCGTTATTAATATATCATCTACTACAACCCGTTTAATGTTGCCCACTTATGGCACTTATGTTGGAACAAAGGGTGCCGTAGAACAACTGACCCGAGTATTTGCGAAGGAAATTGGAACAAGAGGAATTAACGTAAATGCTGTATTGCCTGGCCCTACAAATACTGAGTTGTTTACCCAAGGTAAATCTGACCAGCTCATTGAACGTCTGGCTTCAATGAATGCATTTAACCGTTTAGCAGAACCCATAGACATAGCCAAAGTCATAGGCTTTTTAGCTAGTGACGATGCCAAATGGATAAGTGGACAGACTATTGGTGCCAATGGTGCAATGGCATAACTAGTGATCAATTATTTAGCTCCGCTAGAATTCCTTTTGTCTATTTTAATATAGCTTTTTACAACTCAGCCTTCCATTATGACGATTCGGAAACCTAAGCTTCACAAATTCAGAAAATTATCAGATTTTTGAACTGACAATCAATTCGACCATCATGGAACAAACTATTACCATCCTCATTTACATTCATGCATTCTTAGGAGGAATTGGCCTAATTACTGGAATAGGAAGCATTATTGTTAAAAAAGGCAGTCTACTACATAGAAGACTTGGTAAGTTATTTTCTATGGGCATGATAGGCAGTTCGGTAATTTCTATGCCAATAGCCATGATGCCTAACCATGAAAACCTATTCTTACTGCTAATAGGCTTGTTTACTATATATCTTGTTCTGATCGGTAATCGTGCGTTGGCTTTCAAAATAAAAACTGAAGCCGACGTCGTAGACAAAGTAGTTTCAGGAAGTATGCTTTCCTTTTCACTGCTAATGTTGGGAATAGGCCTTTATAGCCTTCTACACAATAACTACACGGGTATTTTGTATTTATTCTTCGGAAGTTTTGGACTTCTTTTGACCGTGAAAGACTTTCAATTTTATAGAAATCCACGGAGAATCAAAAATGCATGGTTAATATCGCATATCGGTAAAATGATAGGTGCTTTAATCGCTTCTTTTACCGCATTTATTATTGCCGGACTCAGCATTGGCAATCTTGTAGCATGGACACTTCCTACTATTCTAGGAACCCTCTATATTATCTACTGGAAAAGAAAGGTCAACCCAAAAACTTTAGTGAAGCCCAAACTCTAAATAGACCGGAACAACCCTAGGAGATTAACGATGATTTATCCTAAAGGTTGAAGGACTCTCCCCTACCGTTTTTTTAAAGAATCTAGAAAAACTACTGAGCGAATCAAAACCTAACAGAAAGGCTAGTTCTTTTATTGTGAGTTCACTTTTAATAAGTCTGCGTTTGGCTTCTGTAATCTGCCGTTGCTGAATAATCTGCTTTGCCGTCATATTCAACTTTTCCTTTAAAATCTGATTGAGGCGTTTTTCACTAATTCCAATTTGGGTAGCGTAGTAAGCTGATGTAGTTTGTGTGAGAAAAGTAATTTCCATCATTTCCAGAAATTGAAACAGACGTTTCTGATTAAGGTCTTGTCCAATAAAATCATCATTACGAAACCGGATCAAGGTTAATAGCAACACCTTCAATACAGTTTTAAGCATGATGTACGATGAATTGGAATTGTTGTATTCATCAACAACTAGATGCATCACCTTTTGAACTTGCTCAACTTCATTTTGCTTATCTAATTCTAATTGAGGCGATTGGTTAAAACACGACATAACATCTAGTGCATACTCAATATCGTCTTCTTCTATTAAATCGCGTTCAAAATTGAACAGTACACCATTTTTAGTTTCATAGGCCCTTTCAGAAAATGATTCGTTCAAAGGCTTAAAATGTACAATTAAATTAGTCTCCGACCTGTATTCAAAATAAATGCCAAAAGAGTTGACCGACAACATTTCTGTATTTCGGTCAAGCCCCTTGGCAATTTTAATTTTATCGGCCCAAACTTCCTTAGTCATAGATTCTTTATACCTGGACCAAAAGTAGAAAGAATAAAATTGATTTATCTAGGCATCAGATTTCTTAAAGGCAATATACATACCTATAGCTATAAAAAATGCCAAAACTGCTGCAAAACTATAGATCATAGCATAATCATTAGAAACATAATCTATAAAAGTAGATAAGAACTGCCCACCAAAAACACCCATAGAATAAAGCCCCAAATTCTTGCCCAAGTTCTTATTAGAACTTGCTTCGATCATCATATGGTTCAATAACGGAATTGTGAACCCAAATCCTATGCCGATAAAAATAGCAACTAAAATCAAGAATATGATACTGCCTGACATAGCGAGGCTGGCATACCCTAAAAGGAAAAATACAAAGCCTAAAGCTATCGTATTACCATCGCCAATTTTCTTTACTACTTTAGGCATTTGACTGGCCGTAATTATGGCAACAACCGAAATGAAAGCCATATAATATCCGGTAACCGATTCACTAAAACCGAAGGTACTTGGCAAATAAATTGGTAAGGTCACGAAACTGACAAAAAACAAGACCATTGCCAGTAGCGACGCATAGAAAATAAGCATTACATTATTGTTATTTTCCGTTTTAGCTTCATTAGACTCATCTACTACAGATTCCTTTTTAGTATAATTAGGTAATGTTTTAACCACAAGCAGCAAGCAGATAAGAGCTAATAAATAAATGTAGAACGGATATTGCCAGTGAAACTCACCGAGGACGCCACCAATCGATAAAAACAGTACACCGCCAAGTTCTATGGCCATTCCCTGCCAAGCAATGAGTTTCATTCGTTTCTCACCAGTAAAGAAATCGGCGATAAAAGAAGTTACTGATACTTGAACCGCCACGGTGGCCCCGCCTAGTAAAAACCGATCTACCATCAAAATATAATCATTCCCCAAATAGGCCCCTACGACACCTAATAAGGCATAGGGCAGCAATCCAAAGCATAACATTTTAAACGACCCAATTTTAGGCAATAACCGCCCAACCAACGGTGCAAAAACGACTACACCAAGCGAAGGCAAGGTGATAAGCCAACCTGGTGAAAAGTTGAAATTTAAATTCTTTACTAGCCCAGATAATGCGGGCGCTATAACGGTACCTACCATAATGGTCAGACTACTGACCACCAGTAAAGTAAATATTCCAATGTTTGTTATTTTTTTCATGGTGCAAAGTTGCAGCGCTATTTGCACTCATGTTTGACCACTTTTCTAAAAAACTATACCAAAATGGAAATGGGCTAAATAATTAAAATTCATACACTTACCTTTGATATAAATACTATAAACAAAAGCCTTTGCAAGAAAATAAGTGTCTTGCATTACTAAAATAAAACAATATGAAAAATTTTACAAAACACACAATAGAAAGTGCACCTGAAGAATCAAAAGAACTTTTAAAATACGGAGAGAAAAAATACGGAACATTACCTAACCTTTTTAGATACATGGCGGGTGCCCCTGCTTCTTTGGAAGCTTACAATAGTTTATTCAAAATATTTGGAAAGACGACTTTTACCGCGGGTGAACAGCATTTAATTTTGTTATCTGCCAGCGTGGTGAACGAATGTGCCTATTGTACAGCTGCACACACTAGAGCAGCTAAAGCAAACGGAATCAGATCCTCTATTTTAAATGCGGTTCGCAAAGAGAAGCCTGTTGATGATGAAAGGCTGAATGTATTGGTAAACATTACAAAGAAACTAACAGAAACCAGAGGGCACATAGATAAGAACGACTTGGAAACCTTTTACAATGCCGGATTTTCGCCTGAAAATGTTTTGGAGATCATTACGGGTATCGCGTTGAAGACTTTAAGCAACTACATAAATCACGTTACAGAAAATGTAATTAATGAATCATTGGAGCCTTTTGCCGTTGGCAAAGAAATTGAAGATTAAATACCTTTTCACAAAACTTACTACCAACAAAAAGCTTCCTTCGGGAAGCTTTTTTTTTGCGATATACCCAATCATAACTTTTAGGTTCAGTATAAAAAACACCACTATTTTTTAATGATATTTGACAATTCTGCAGTATTATCTCAATAAACTACTAAAAACGAACTGATCAAACACTTGACAAAATACGCACAACGGTTATAATTAATCATTTGTTGTATCTATTTGATCATTTGCTTTTTGAGACTGTTCGCCATTCATATAGATTTGGTAGAATAACCCCGCTAATCAAAACTAAACCTATGCAAATATCACTGAAACTGATATGCCTATCATTAGTATTATTTCTAGTTAGTATAAGTTCGTTCTCCAAAGATATCTACGTTGCCAAGAATGGAGATGATACCAATCCGGGAACGCTAGACAGTCCGTATTTGACTATTTCAATGGCCGCCAGTGTAGCTGTTGCGGGTGATGTTGTATTCATAAGAGAAGGCACCTACCAAGAAACCTTAAATCCCGTAAACTCAGGAAGCCCAGGTCAACCCATTATTTTTCAATCTTTTCCTGGTGAAAAAGTTGTCATTTCCGCTATGGACGCTTTATCCGGTTGGACTCAGGATAGTGGCTCGGTGTATAAAATTACAATTCCTTTCCCATCCCTAGGGCAAGAAAATTTCGTCATGAACGATGCTACGGCTTTGGACTTGGCTCGTTGGCCCAACAAAACCGAATCCGACCCTTTTGCTTTGGGAACGATTAGAAATACCGGTGGCAGCAATGGCGATGTCATCAACGGTGCCCATTTATCGGAATCTACAATTCCTGGAATAGATTGGACTGGTGGAGCAGTATGGTTTTATGGGGATAAAAGTGGAAGCGGTTGGTTAGCCTGGAAAAGGCAAATTACCAGTAGTTCTTCCGGTAGGGTCAACTTCAACCTAACGACTACAAATAATGAAACATGGGTCCGAACATTTCATGCCCCGGCAGATTTAGGTGATTTTTACTTAGAAGGCGCAAAGGGTGCTTTAGACTACCAAAACGAGTGGTATTATGAAGAGTCTACAAATACGCTTTATGTGCAACTCCCCAACGGCAGTGCTCCGGAAGATGGTATGGTAAAAATGAGACGCCGTTTGGAAACCATCAATCTTAAAGACAAACAATATATAGAAATACGTAATCTTGCCGTTTTTGGAGGTAGCATCAATATGGAAGATAGCTCCACTTGGTGGGGCGCCAACCCAAACAGTTTAACTACGAACAACGTACTTTTTGGGGTGACATCCCTTTACGGAAACCACACCCAAGGCATCACGGATAGTTCACGCACCAATAAGGCAAACGTACATGTTCAAGGTTCGAACAACAGAATCGAAAAATGTGAAATAGCCTTCAACGCGGGTGCCGGTTTGGTCGTAAGGGGCAATAATCATCAGATTCTAGACAATTACATTCATGACTGTAACTTTTTAGGGTTTTACGATGGCCCGCTAGTGGTTAGAGGCATCAATAATACTTCGGTGAAAAACAATACCGTCTTTAGAGGTGGTAGGGATGCTATTCAATACAACGGGTCCGACAATGAGTTTTCGTATAATGATATCTCACAAAGCAATTTGGTTGCAGACGATTGCGCCCTTTTCTATACGGTAGGGCCGCAATACACTACTGAAATTCACCACAACTGGTTTCATGACACGGCATCGGGAGGAACTAAATATAAGGCTGCAGGAATTTATTTGGACAATGATGCCGCAGGGTTTATAGTCCATCATAACGTGGTCTGGAATACCGAGTGGACCAGCGTACAAATCAACTGGAACGGGACGGATATTGACATTTTCAACAATACGCTTTGGAATGGTTCAGAGGTGATGGGAGCATGGCATAAAGAAGGAACATCATTCTCTAACGTTCGCGTTTGGAACAATCTGGGAAGCGATGAAAATTGGGAACCACAGTCGGACAAACAGAATAATCTAGTGGTTTCTTCAAATGTTTTTGTAAATGCGGATAATGCCGATTTCAAGCCGAAATCAGACACCTCACCTATTGACCAAGGCCGCGAAATTTCAGGAATTACCGAAGGCTATATAGGCAACAAACCTGATGTTGGTGCTTATGAAAATGGTGGTGAGCAATGGGTGGCCGGCATCACATGGAAACCCTTATACGGTCCTATTGGCTTAGGTTGCTACGGTCTTCCCGGCGAGGATTGTATCGCTTTTGACCCTAACGACAGTGATAGTGATGGGGTTGCAAATGTTGATGACGACTGCCCTGATACGCCTTTAGGCAGTACCGTAAACACCACAGGTTGTAAAGTTTTTAGCCTTCCGGCGGATAATTTTAAGGTGAAAGGAACTAGCGAATCCTGTAGTGCTAACGATGACGGTATTATCTCGATTAGTTCTGCGGATACCTCTCATCAATTTAAAGCAAGTATTTCTGAAACCGGTGAAGAAAAGAATTTCAATTCAGACGTTTTGTTCAATGGTTTAAGCGCAGGCGATTATACCATTTGTATTACTACCTCTTCAGATGCCAGTTACGAACAATGTTATGTAGTTACCATAGACCAACCGGAAGACCTATCTGTTACCTCTAAGGTAGACGACACAAAAAATCAGGTTACACTCAACCTAAAAGGAAGCATAAACTACAGTATTGACCTGAACGGGCAAATAACACATACAGACCAGAGTGAAATTACCCTTGACCTCTCTAAAGGCCAAAATAACATATCCGTTCAGGCAGATAAAAATTGCCAAGGCACATACGATGAAATCATTAGTGTTTTTGAAGGGGTTACCGTTTTTCCGAATAAAGTAGAAGACCAATTGACCGTAGCCTTTTCTGATGACATTGAATCTTTGGTAACCCTAGAAGTAGTATCGGCTACGGGTAAAGTTGTAATGAACAAAACGGAAACAATTTTAAACCGAACCACAACGGTAGACACGGCAAACTTAAGTTCCGGTCTGTATTTCCTGAACATAACCGCATCTAACATAAACTCCCAAGCTAAAATCATCAAGCAATGATAGCCAACCGATATCTCAGATTAAGCCTTTTTTTTCTATGCCCGATTCTTTTTAGCTGTAGCAGTAGTGATGGTGATAATGGAGGAAATGAGACTCCCCAAGATATTCTTCCGCCAAAAGCTTCTGTTTTAGTTTTTCCCGATAAAGGTGAAGAATGCAATCAAGGGGATATAATCTCCGCTACACAGAGCCGGGTAACCTTTGAATGGGAGACCTCCGAAAACACCGACAGCTATACTTTGGTTCTCAAAAATCTAAAAACGAACGAAACCACAGAAAATGAAGCTCCCAACAATTCTTTGGCTTTATCTATATTGAGAAATACGCCCTATTCCTGGAGCATTATTTCAAAATCAAGTGGAACAGCATCTACAGCCACCAGTGAAACTTGGATGTTTTATAATTCCGGAGAAGGCACTGAAAACTACGCACCCTTTCCCGCGGAGGCCATAAACCCGACAATGGGTGCGACCGTAGCTTCTCCTACAACACTACATTGGCTAGGTAGCGATGTGGATAACGATATTGTTTCATACGAGTTGTATTTAGGCACCAACAATCCGCCAACAAAATTACTTGAAACCACGGCTGACACTAGTTTAGAAAATACAGCGCTGAGTGGAAATACGGTGTACTTCTGGAGAGTAAAAACAATTGATGCCAAAGGTTCCAGCTCTCAATCTCCTGTTTTTGAATTTAAAACGGAGTGATTTTAATGTATAAAAAAACCAGCGCATAGACGCTGGTTTTGAAATTGTAATTATCATCTTATCTTAACCCAAAGCCTGAGAAATATCGGCAATGATGTCATCTATATGCTCCAAACCTACAGAAACGCGTACCATACCGTCCGTAACACCGGTTTCCGCTCTTTCTTCTGGCGAAAGTTTGCTATGTGTTGTTGATGCCGGGTGCGTGACAATACTGCGTGCATCGCCCAAATTCGCAGAAAGGGACAGTAACTGTATGGAATCAAAGAATTTTTGTCCTGCTTCTACTCCACCTTTTACTTCAAAAGCTACAACGCAGCCACCCGCTTTCATCTGTTTTTTGGCAATTTCGTATTTCGGATGCGATTTCAAATGCGGGTATTTAACCCAATTCACCTTTTCATGTCCTTCAAGAAATTCCGCCAACTTTAAAGCATTATCACAATGACGGTCTACCCGAACAGCAAGTGTCTCTAGACTCTTTGAAAGCACCCAAGCATTAAAAGGTGATAATGCAGGCCCCGTAATTCTAGAAAAGCGATATACTTTATCTATCAACTCATTTGAGCCCACCGTAATACCTGCAAGTACCCTGCCTTGCCCGTCCATCAGTTTTGTTCCTGAGTGGATGACCAAATCGGCACCAAATTTTATTGGCTGTTGCAAATAAGGCGTAGCGAAACAGTTATCGATTACCAAAATCAAATTATGTTTTTTGGCAATCTTTCCCAAAGCCTCTAGATCCAATACATCAACCCCTGGATTTGTTGGAGATTCTGCATATATTATTTTAGTCTTTGGCGTAATCAACTCCTCAAGCTTGTCTAGCTCATCAATCTTAAAATAGGTATGATCAATATTCCATTTTGGGAAGAAATTGGTGAACAGCGAGTGTGTAGAACCAAAGATGCTACGTGCAGATAAAACATGATCTCCACTATCTAATAATGCAGCCAATGTAGAAAACACAGCGGCCATCCCGGATGCAAATGCGAATCCGTTTTCGGCACCTTCCATTTGACACACCTTTTCGATAAACTCAGAAGAATTGGGATTGGAATAACGCGAGTAAATATTTCGGTCTTTCTCTTCCGCAAACGACGCCCGCATATCTTCGGCATCTTCAAACACAAAACTAGAGGTCACGTACATAGGTACGGAGTGCTCTAAATTTTTAGTGCGTTCCAACTGCGTTCGGATGGCGTTTGTCTCAAATTTCTTTTCCATGTTCTTATAAATTGATGAAAGCTAACTTTCTCTTTTGCTTTGTTTATCCTTTTTCGGCTATGCGGAGAATATCTCCAAAAACACCACGTGCCGTAACTGCTGCTCCGGCTCCGGCACCCTGAATTACCAATGGATTTTCTCCATAGGATTCAGTATATATTTCTATTATAGAATCCGAACCTTTTACCTGCCCTAAAGCACTTTCTTTAGGCACAGAAACCAATTTTACATCTAGAATTCCTTTTTCTTCTTGAAGATTACCGTGCAAGTCGCCCACGTATCTGAGTACATGACCAGGTTCTTGGTTCTTTTTTATTTCGTTGAATTTGGCATCTACCACATCTAGGTTGTCCAGAAAGTGGTTTACATCTCCATCTCTTAATTGTTCCGGAATTAAGTTTTCGATATTTATATCGTCAAACTCATTGCTCAAATCAAGCTCTCGTGCCAAAATCAGCAACTTACGCCCAACATCGTTTCCTGAAAGGTCTTCACGAGGGTCTGGCTCCGTAAAGCCACTTTTCATTGCGGCCCTTAATATGTTCGAAAACGGCTCTTCGCTTTCAGAAAAAGTATTGAAAATATAACTTAACGAACCGGAGAAGACCCCTTTTATTCCTGTTATATTTTCCCCTGAAAGGTGCAACAACCGAATAGTATCTATTAACGGCAAACCAGCTCCTACATTGGTTTCGTATAAGTATTGTTTTTGATGTTTATCCAGTTCTTCACGTAACAGTTGATAGTAATCAAACCCAAGGGTGTTCGCTATTTTGTTTGACGAAACGATATCAAAACCGTTCTCTACAAACTCAAAATAGTGGGCCACAAAATCTTTATTTGCGGTATTATCAACCACAATCAAATTTTCTAAATGGTGCTCTTTTGTATAAGCAATGACATCTTCGATTTGATATGGAACACCTTTTTTCTCAACAGCGGATTTCCAGTTTTTAGGAGCCCCTTTTTTGTTCAAAAGTATCTTTCTAGAATTGGCTACGCCAAATACGTTCAAGTCGATTCCCTTTCGTTTCTGAATGGTTTTGTTCGACTTTAAAATCTGGTCAATAAGTGTTCCTCCCACATTTCCATGACCAAAAATAACCAAGTTTACTTTTTTGCTGATACCGAAAATCTGACCGTGCATCACGTTCAACGCTTTGCTTAAATCCGATTTTTTCAGCACAAGACTTACGTTCTTGCCAGATACCGTATTATTGAAAAGTAGCGGTGCAATTTGATTTTTAATCAATGCATTATAAGGTCTGTGAAACGTACTTAAATCCTGCCCAACAATGGAGATAACGGAAACCTCATCGAGCACCGTAATCATATTAATGTCCTTGGACTCATAATCACTTTCAAACTCCCTATCCAAAGCTCGTTTTGCATCTAGGGCCCGGTCTGCATTTACCACCAAACCGATACCACGCTCCGAAGAACCTTGCGAAATAATACTTACACTGATATTGCTCTTTTGCAATGCGCTAAAAATACGGGCATCAACACCAACTTTACCTAAAAGCCCCCTACCCTCAACATTGATTAAAGAAACATTTTCAATAACCGATAGTGATTTTATACCACCTTCTTCGGTCTTGGCACTGATCAACGTACCTTCATTATCGTTGTTGAACGTGTTTAAAATACGAAGTGGAATATTCTTCTCTATTAATGGGATGATAGTCTTAGCGTGCAAAATTGTTGCTCCAAAATTCGCCAATTCATTCGCCTCACCATAGGAAAGGTGCGATATCCTTTTCGCATCGGAAACCAAATCCGGGTTGGCCGTGTAAACCCCATCTACGTGGGTAAAATTCTGAAGCTCTTCCGCATTTAGAAAATTAGCGAACAATGCAGCAGAATAATTACTACCGTTTCTACCCAAGGTGGTGGTTTCTCCATTTTCATCAGAAGCTATAAACCCAGTAATAATCGGCACCGCATCTGTATCTAACTTAGCGAATCTGCGCAGCACATTTTCTTTTGACAAAGCCTCGTTCACGGAAGCATCCCCAAAATTAGAGTCGGTTTTTATCAGCTCCCTAGAATCGAGCATCACAGCATTGACACCTTTTCCGATAAGCAGCTTGGTGACCAATTTTACAGAGATAAGCTCACCAAAAGACAACAGCTGGTCTTTAATTTTAAGGCTATAATCCCCTAAAAGGGAAACCCCTTCCAGCAACTTTGCCAAATCTTTAAATTCTTGCGAAAGATTGACATTCTTAAACGTATGCTTTTGATATTTCTCGAAAGCCTCAAAGTCTTTATAGTAGTTTTCCCCTTTGGCTGCTTTCTCCAAAATGGCCTCTAACTGGTCCGTAGCCTTTGCACGAGCAGACAAAACAACGGCAATGTTTTCTCCTTCTTCCACCTTATCAGAAACAATATTCAGAACACGCTCCAACCCTTCGCCATTGGCGAGAGATTTTCCACCGAACTTTAAAACCTTAGCGTGTTTTGACTTTCCGTTTCTACTGAAAACAGGTTCCAGAAGTCTTTCCATTTGGTCAAATTCAATTAAAAAAGCATCGTGACCATGCAGGGAATGTACCTCTCCGTACGTTACGTTTCCGTTCGCCTGTGCCAAACGTTTAAAAGTCTCTTTATTTTCCTTTGCCGTAAAGAACAAATCAGAGTCTACACCTATAATATGAATATTAGCATCACTATTTTGTAGATCTATGAAATTCTGCTCACCATTTCTCATAACGTCAATAGTCTTGAGCAGTTGGTTCATTAATTTATAGGCCGAAAGCTGAAAACGTTCTTGTAATTTTTCACCATGGTGCATTAACCAACTCTCCACGTTAAAAACCTGAAGTTCCTCATTGGTACTTCGCTTAAAACGGTCCTTAAACGATTCCGGCGTACGGTAACACAACATGGCATGCATGCGGGCATCGTGAACCGGCTGCTTACTGTTCACCAAAAATTGCTCCTGAATCTGGCAGTTACCGATCAACCAATCCGTAGATTTCCAGTCTGACGCCACAGGAATTAAATGCTCAGTAATCTTTGGGTTGAGTGCCGCCATTTCCCAAGCGATACCTCCTCCTAAAGAACCTCCTAAAAGAGCGAACAATTTATTGATTTCAAGTTGCTGAAGACCCAATAAGAAAATTCTAGCGATGTCTCCCGCTACAAAATCCTTATAATTATCGATTATGAATTTATCGTATCCGTTACCCGGAATATTAAACGATAAAATCGTGTATTTTTTTGTATCTATACACTTGCCTTCTCCAATAAGTGCGGACCACCAGCCATCATCTCCCGTAACATTTGAGTTACCGGTTAAGGCATGGTTTACCTGAACTATGGGTGCTGTGTGCAATTCTTGACCGAACAATTGATAAGACAGCTCAATATCTTGAGTCACCCCACTGATCGTGGTATAGTTTGCTAATTTCAAATGATGTAGCATACGATATATGTTAGACCCGACCCTTGGTTAAGAGGGTCAGATCTTATTAATTTCTAAAAGAAAATTTTATATTGATTAAAGCGCTGCGAACGCGTTTTCCAAATCGGCCTTTAAGTCTTCAATATCTTCCAGACCAACTGACAAACGAATTAAGTCTTGACCGACACCCGCTCCTGCCAATTGCTCCTCATTTAACTGTTGGTGCGTAGTACTAGCTGGGTGAATGATCAATGATTTGGTATCGCCAATGTTGGCCAATAGAGAGAATACTTTAGTAGCATCGGTAAATTTCTTGGCAGCCTCAAAACCACCTTTAATTCCAAATGTTACCAATCCACTTTGTCCTTTTGGCAAATATTCTTGTGCAAGATCATAGTATTTACTGCTCTTAAGTCCTGGGTAATTTACCCACTCCACTTCATCTCTACCTTCTAACCAAGTAGCCAGTTCCAGTGCATTTTCACTATGTTGTTTGATACGAACATTTAAAGTCTCCAAACCTTGAATAATTTGAAAAGCATTAAACGGGCTCAAAGCACCTCCAAAATCACGCAATCCTTCTAAAATTAATTTAAAAGTAAAAGCAGCGGCTCCTAAAGCTTCGCTATATACCAACCCGTGGTAGCCTGCGGAAGGCTCAGTAAATTCAGGAAATTTTCCGTTGGTCCAATCAAAAGTTCCGGCATCAATGATAGCTCCCCCTAAAGACGTACCTTGACCACCAATATATTTAGTAAGCGAATGAATAACCAAGTTGGCTCCGTGCTCAATAGGGTTTAAAAGTGCTGGCGAAGCTACCGTATTATCAACGATAAAAGGAACTTGGGCAGCTTTGGCCTGTTTTGAAATCGCTTTTAAATCAAGTACATCTAATTTTGGGTTGCCCAATGATTCTACAAAGAAAGCCCTTGTATTGTCCCGAACCGCCTTGCCAAAACTTTCCGGATCGGAAGCATCAACAAAAGTGGTAGTGATTCCTAACCTTGGTAGGGTAACGTTCAACAAGTTGAAGGTACCACCGTACAAACTACTAGAAGCAACAATATGGTCTCCCGCTTTTAAAAGGGTCATTAACCCCGTAGAAATAGCCGAAGTTCCCGAAGCAAAAACAACTGCGCCTACTCCACCTTCAACTGCAGCTAAACGCTCTTGAAGAATTTGATTGGTAGGGTTGTTCAGTCGGGTGTATATAAAACCGAGTTCAGCAAGTGAAAATAAGTTTGCCGCATGATCCGTATCATTAAAAACGTACGAAGAAGTTTGATAAATGGGCACGGCACGTGTACCTCCAGTCTGAGTTGTGTCATGTCCGGCATGCAATGCGTTGGTTGAGAATTTTTGATCACTCATAATTTCTGATTTTTAATTGTTATTTAAAATAATTAAAAGCCCGACCAACCTTAGCCATATATGTTATGGCAAGGTGTAATATCTAAAAAGTTATAAGAAAGTATAAGATTAGTATGAGTAATCTGTTTTGTTATCTGTCCCTGTATAAAAGGGATAGAATGTAGCACCTTCTCTGCACAAGCGGCAAAGGGTTGCTAAGGTTTCAAAGGGTCTATTCCCTCCACCTTTCTTGATAACTATTCAATACGTGTTTGAACTTTTGGAATTACAAATATATGGTCGGCGAATTTAAATTCACCAACATTTTTGAAAAATTTACAAATTAAACGCTTTTTTAACCTCGCCTACCTTATCCAACTTTTCCCAAGTGAATAATTCCACTTCTTTTTCGATACGACCGTTGTAGGGAGATTCAAAAACTTTCTTGATTATTTTAGGTTCTTTTCCCATATGGCCATAAGCGGCAGATTCTAAATAAATAGGGTTTCGCAACTTTAATCGCTCTTCAATAGCATGTGGGCGCATATCAAAAAGCTCTTTGGTTTTGATGGCAATTTCACCGTCAGTCAAATCTACATTAGAAGTTCCGTAGGTATCCACAAAAATAGAGGTAGGTTCAACAACACCAATAGCGTAGCTCACTTGCACTAAAATCTCATCAGCGACACCTGCCGCTACTAAATTCTTTGCAATATGGCGTGCAGCGTAAGCCGCACTTCTGTCTACCTTACTCGGGTCTTTACCACTAAAAGCTCCTCCACCGTGAGCTCCTTTCCCTCCATAAGTATCAACAATAATTTTTCTACCGGTAAGACCTGCATCACCGTGAGGACCACCAATTACAAACTTTCCTGTTGGGTTGATGTGATATTTTATCTGATCATCAAAAAGACCTTGTATTACCTCTGGAAGCTGCTCAACAACCCTTGGAATCAAAATCTCAACTAAATCCTTTTTGATTTTAGCCAACATAGCCTCATCATCGTTGCTAAACGCATCATGTTGTGTAGAGATTACTATCGTATCTATTCGCTGAGGCACATTATCGTCAGAATATTCTATAGTTACCTGAGATTTGGCATCAGGACGTAGATAATCAATAATTCTACCTTCCCTGCGCAACTCGGCCAAATTCTGAAGGATTTTATGTGATATATCCAAAGCCAATGGCATGTAATTTTCAGTCTCTTTGGTAGCATAACCGAACATCATACCTTGATCACCG